>NZ_JCAFUS010000008.1:0-207677 GCF_059371555.1 Stenotrophomonas sp. YJH_SMC_10
CCGTTTCAGGCTGAGATGCCCCTGATGTGAGCCGGTGATGACCAAATCCGAACTGATCGAAATCCTTGCGCGCCGGCAGGCGCACCTGAAGGCCGATGATGTCGATCTGGCGGTGAAGTCGTTGCTGGAAATGATGGGCGGATCGCTGTCCGCCGGGGATCGCATCGAAATCCGTGGTTTTGGCAGCTTCTCGCTGCACTATCGTCCGCCGCGCCTGGGCCGCAACCCGAAGACCGGCGAATCGGTTGCCCTGCCGGGCAAGCATGTCCCCCATTTCAAGCCGGGCAAGGAACTGCGCGAGCGGGTCAGCAGCGTGCTGCCGCTGGATGCCGATCCGGCCTGAGCCTGCCGTCGCGCCACCGCGTGCGAATCCAGCCGCGAGTCGGATAAGCTACGGACTCCTGCCACTGGAGCTGTCGCATGAAGGTTTTTCGTCTGCTGGTCCTGCTGGCGGTGCTGATCCTTGGGTTGATCATTGGTGCGGTCAACATGACCGCGATGTCGATCAACCTGCTGTTTACCCAACTGCACACCTCGGTGGGCGTGGCCCTGATCGCCGCGCTGCTGGTCGGTGTGGTGGTCGGTGCCGGGCTGGTGCTGGTGAGCGTGGTCATTCCGCTCTACGGCCAGCTGCGCCGCGCCAACAAGTCCGCTGTCGCTTCGCCGGCACCGGTCGCTTCCAACCAATCTTTTGATGGACGTTGATCGAAGATGGATTTCGTCACCGAGTGGTTCTGGTTCTTCCTGTTCGTTCCGCTGGCCGCACTGGCCGGGTGGGTGATCGGACGTCGCGGCGGCCAACGCCACGGTGACAGCCAGGTCAGCCGCCTGTCGAGCACCTATTTCCGGGGCCTGAACTACCTGCTCAACGAGCAGCCGGACAAGGCCATCGAGCTGTTCCTGCACATTGCCGAGCTGGACAAGGAAACCTTCGAGACCCAGGTCGCGCTGGGCCACCTGTTCCGCCGCCGCGGCGAAGTCGACCGTGCCATCCGCCTGCACCAGGGCCTGGTCAACCGTCACGACCTCAGTGATGCACAGCGCGTGCAGGCTCTGCTGGCGCTGGGCGAGGACTACATGAAGTCCGGCCTGCTGGATCGTGCCGAGACCGTGTTCACCGAGCTGGCGCAGCTGGACCAGCGCGCCCCCCAGGCGCTCAAGCACCTGATCGGTATCTACCAGGCCGAGCGTGACTGGGAAAAGGCGATCGACAACGCCACCCGTTTCGAGGATGTCACCGGCGAGCCGATGGGCAAGCTGATCGGGCAGTTCGAATGCGAACTGGCCGAGCGGTTCCGTGGCGCCGGCAAGCTGGAAGAGGCGAGGGCAGCGATTGCGCGGGCCTACCAGGCCGACGCGATGTCGGTGCGCGCCGGCATCATCGAGGGCCGCCTGGAGACCGACGCCGGCAACCCGGAGGCGGCCGTACGCGCCTTCGAGCGCGCCGCGCGCAACGATCCCGAATACCTGCCGGAACTGCTGCCGGCCTTGATGCAGAACTACCGCAAGGTTGGCGACCTGGCAGGCGCACGCGCGTTCCTGTCGGAGATGACCGAGCATTACCGCGGCATCGCCCCGGTACTGGCGCTGACGCGCCTGATGGAAGAGCAGGAGGGCGTGGCGCCGGCGCGTGCCTACCTGGGCCGCCAGCTCAAGGATCGTCCGTCGGTGCGTGGCGAGTCCGCGCTGATCGACCTGACCCTGGCCGAGGGCGCCGATTCCACGGCCACCCTGCACGACCTCAAGCACATCACCGACCAGCTGCTGGTGCGCAACCCGGCCTATCGCTGCACCCGCTGCGGCTTCGGCGCGCGCACCCACCACTGGCAGTGCCCGAGCTGCAAGGAGTGGGGGACGGTCAAGCCGCTGCTGAATTACGCGGTGCTCTGATCCATGCCCTGGCTTGTGATGGGCGCGCTGCTGGCGCTCGCCCTGCTGAGCGCGCTGCTGACGTGGGCGGCACGCGGCTATGCATTGCGCCGGCAGTTGATGGACCAGCCCGGCGAACGCCGCAGCCATAGCGTTGCCACCCCGCGCGGTGGCGGCATCGCCATCGTCATCAGCCTGCTGGTGACTGCTGGCGTGGCCATGTGGGCCTGGCCCGAAGCGACTCCCAGTTTGCTGGTGGCCAGCCTTGGGCTGGTGCTGGTGGCCGGCATCGGCTGGTGGGACGACCACAAGCCCCTGCCGGCGATGCGTCGCCTGCTGGTGCACTTCATCGCTGCGGCGCTGCTGGCCGGCCTGGTCAAGGTGAACGGCGGAAGCTGGCTGTTGGCCACGCTGGTGCTGCTGTTCACTGCCTCGCTGATCAACATCTGGAATTTCATGGACGGCATCAACGGCATTGCCGCCAGCCAGGCCGTCGTAGCGATGCTGGGGCTGGCGCCGGTGCTGCCCTGGCCGTACTCGCTGGCTGCGGTGGCGCTGGGCCTGGCCTGCCTGGGATTCCTGCCGTTCAACTTCCCGCGGGCCCGGATCTTCATGGGCGATGTCGGAAGTGGAGCGCTGGGCTATGCGGTCGCGGCCGTGCTGGCGCTCGCCAGCGTGCGTACCGATATCAACTGGATCCTGCTGCTGGTACCGGTTTCGCCGTTCCTCGTGGACGCGGGCTTCACACTGCTGGCGCGCATCATTTCAGGACAACGCTGGATGGAACCCCATACCCAGCACGTCTACCAGCGCGCGGTGCAGGCAGGAGCCAGTCACCCCCAGGTGACAGGGATGTACTTTGCTTTAGGCCTGTTCAGCATTACAGTGTTCAATGTCTGCTCCAATCTGCAGCCGAGGTGGGAGGCTGCCGTGGCGATCGCGTGGTTCACCGCGCTGAGCGTCCTCTGGCTCCTCCTGCGCAATGGAATGCGCTACCGACAAGGAAATACCTGACTTATGGCTTCACCCTGGCGGGACAGAATCCTCGGCCTGATGCCGCGTTCGGCCATCGTCTGCCACGACCTTTTCATGGTCTGGGCATGCTGGCAGCTGCTCCATGCGGGGCGCTACTCGATCCTCCCCAACGCCCCGGCGCTGCCCCTGTGGAACGTCGATACCACCCTGGTGCTGCTGCTGCAGGGCCTGGTGTTCTGGCGCGTGGGCCTGTATCGCGGCCTGTGGCGGTTCGCCAGCGTCAGCGACCTGCTGAACATCTTCAAGGCCAGCTTCATCGGCATGGTGGCCATCGTGCTGGTGCTGATGTGGAAGCGCTTCGACGGCGTGCCGATGTCGGTGCTGGTGATCTATCCGTTCGCGCTGTCGGCCCTGCTGGGCGCGCCGCGCCTGCTGTACCGGGCCTGGAAGGACTACCAGGCGCTGCAGTCCGATTCCAGCGCCCGCCGGGTGCTGATCCTGGGTGCCGGCCAGGCGGCCGAGACCCTGGTGCGTGACCTGCGCCGTTCCGGCAACTTCGAGCCGGTCGGCCTGCTCGACGATGCACCGCACCTGCGTGGCGCCAAGCTGCAGGGCCTGCCGATCCTCGGCACCCTGGACGACGCACCGACGGTGGTCCGCGAGACTGCCGCCAAGCTGCTGGTCATCGCCATGCCCTCGTTGGATGCTGCGGGCATGCAGCGCGTGGTGGCGATCTGCGAAAGCACCGGCGTGCCGTTCCGTACCGTGCCCAAGCTGAGTGACATCCTGCAGGGCCAGTCGCTGCCTGGGCAGCTGAAGGAAGTGGCGATCGAGGACCTGCTGGGGCGCAAGCCGATCATGCCGGACTGGAACCTGATCCGCGGCTGGTTGGGTGGGCGCACCGTGATGGTGACCGGCGCCGGTGGTTCGATCGGCTCGGAGCTGTGCCGCCAGTGCGCGCGGCATGGTGCCGGTCGCATCATCCTGCTGGAGATCAGCGAGCTGCTGCTGCTGACCATCGAGGGCGAGCTGCGTCGCAGCTTCCCCGATGTCGAGATCGAGGCGGTGCTGGGCGACTGCGGTGACCCGGCGGTGATCCGCCACGCGCTGTCGCTGCACCCGGTCGATACCGCCTTCCATGCCGCCGCCTACAAGCACGTCCCGGTGCTGGAGCGCCAGCTGCGCGAAGCGGTGCGCAACAACATCCTGGCGACCGAGAACGTGGCCCGCGCCTGCCTGGAAGCCCGCGTGGAGCATTTCGTGTTCATCTCCACCGACAAGGCGGTCGACCCGGTCAATGCGCTGGGCGCGAGCAAGCGCTACGCCGAGATGATCTGCCAGAGCCTGGACCAGAAGTCCACGCATACCCGTTTTGTCACGGTGCGCTTCGGCAACGTGCTGGCGTCGGCCGGCAGCGTGGTGCCGCTGTTCCGCGAGCAGATCCTGCGCGGTGGCCCGGTCACGGTCACCGATCCGGAAGTCAGCCGTTACTTCATGACCATTCCCGAGGCCTGCCAGCTGATCCTGCAGGCGGCCGCCTCCGCGTCGCATGGCGCGATCTACACGCTCGACATGGGTGAGCCGGTGCCGATCCGCGTGCTGGCCGAACAGATGATCCGCCTGACCGGCAAGCAGCCGTACAAGGACATCCCGATCATCTATACCGGCCTGCGTCCGGGCGAGAAACTGCACGAGACGCTGTTCTATTCGGACGAGGACTACCGTTCGACCGCGCACCCCAAGATTCTCGAGGCTGGCGTGCGTGCGTTCTCGCGCGACCTGGTGCTGGGCAACGTGCCGCGCCTGCGTGAGGCGATTGCCAGCTACGACACGGCCAGCATCCAGGAAATCCTGTTTGCGACGATGCCGGAATTCTCGCCAATCGAACAGGATGCTTACATTTCATCCGCTAAAGTCGTGCCCTTTCCGGCACGTGAGGCGAACAGGCACCAATGAGCAAGCGAATTCGCAAGGCAGTATTCCCGGTGGCAGGGCTGGGGACGCGTTTTCTGCCAGCAACCAAGACTGTGCCGAAGGAGATGCTGCCGATCATTGATCGGCCGCTGATCCAGTACGCCGTGGATGAAGCCATCGAGGCCGGCTGCGACACCCTGGTGTTCATCACCAACCGCTACAAGCACGCGGTGGCCGACTATTTCGACAAGGCCTACGAGCTGGAGCAGAAGCTCGAGCGCGCCGGCAAGCAGGAGCAGCTGGAGCTGATCCGGCACGTGCTGCCCAATGGCGTGCGCGCGATTTTCGTGACCCAGGCCGAGGCACTGGGCCTGGGGCATGCGGTGTTGTGCGCCAAGGCCGTGATCGGCGACGAGCCGTTCGCGGTGCTGCTGCCCGACGATCTGATCTGGAACCGCGGTGCCGGTGCACTGAAGCAGATGGCCGACCTCAATGAGGCCAGCGGTGCCAGCGTGATTGCGGTGGAAGACGTGCCGCACGAGAAGACCGCCAGCTACGGCATCGTCGCCACCGAGGCGTTCGATGGCCGCAAGGGCCGCATTTCGCAGATCGTCGAGAAGCCGAAGCCGGAGGACGCGCCGAGCGACCTGGCGGTGGTCGGCCGTTATGTACTGAGCCCGAAGATCTTCGAACTGCTGGAACAGACCCAGACCGGTGCCGGCGGCGAGATCCAGCTGACCGATGCGATTGCCGAGCTGCTGAAGACCGAAGAGGTCGACGCCTATCGTTTCGAGGGCACCCGTTTCGACTGCGGCACGCATCTGGGCCTGGTGGAGGCGACGATCCGCTTCGCGCTGGACAACCCGAAGCTGGCCGGCCCGGCGCGGGAGAAGCTGGCGGCGATGCTGGCGGAATAAGGGGTTTATCAAGCGCTCCGTCAGCGCTTTGATTGATACGTGATGGGCGGGACGGGTGGGCCGTTGCAGGACACGCCGTAAACCCGTCCATGGGGGCTCGATGGCGCCATCCATGGCGCCAACGGTCCTGCAACGGCCCACCCGTCCCGCCTGTCAGGTTTCCTGCGGGCGCGGACGGGAAGGGCGGAATCAAGGGCAAGAGCAAAAGCAAAAAAGGCAGCCGATGGCTGCCTTTTTTGCTTGTGGGGTTGCTTGTGGGGTCGGATCCCTTTGCGTAGCAAAGGGCTCTGACCCCAGCTCTTGATCCTGCCTTTGCTCACCCTTCCGCCGCGCGGAATGATGGATGGCACGGGTGGGTGAGGCTGACCGGGACTGTCAGCGGCATGGATGCCGCTGCCAAGCCCCCAGGGACGGGTTCACGGCGTGTCCCGGGCAGTCTCATCCACCCGGGCCCCACCGCCAGCAATCAGCCGGCAACGCCTTGAACCTTACAGCGCCTCGAAAATACCCGCCGCGCCCATGCCGGTACCGATGCACATCGTCACCATGCCGTACTTCTGCTGGCGACGACGCAGGCCATGCAGCAGGGTCGCGGTGCGGATCGCACCGGTCGCGCCCAGCGGGTGGCCCAGGGCGATCGCGCCGCCCAGCGGGTTGACCTTGGCCGGGTCCAGGCCGCAGTCGCGGATCACCGCCAGCGACTGCGCGGCGAAGGCTTCGTTGAGCTCGATCCAGTCCAGCTGGTCCTGGGTCAGGCCGGCCTGCTTCAGTGCCTTCGGGATCGCGGCGATCGGGCCGATGCCCATCACTTCCGGGCGCACGCCGGCCACCGAGAAGCTGACGAAACGCGCCAGCGGGGTCAGGCCGTAATCCTTGATCGCCTGCTCCGAGGCCAGCAGCACGGCGCCGGCGCCGTCGCTCATCTGCGACGAGTTGCCAGCGGTGACGGTGCCGCCGAACTGGCCGTTGCGGAACACCGGGCGCAGCTTGGCCAGGCCTTCGGCCGAGGAATCCGGGCGCGGGCCTTCGTCGGTGTCGGCGATCTTGTTGCGGGTGATGATGCGCTGGCCATCGGCCAGGTCCGGCAGGTGCGAAACGATCTCGTACGGGCTGATCTCGTCCTTGAATTCGCCGTTCTGGATCGCGGCCATGGCCTTCTGGTGCGAGGCCAGGGCGAAGGCGTCCTGGTCTTCGCGCGAGACCTTCCACTCTTCGGCCACCTTTTCGGCGGTGATGCCCATGCCGTAGGCGATGGCCACGTGGTCGTTGTCGAACACGCTCGGTGCCATCGCGATCTTGTTGCCCATCATCGGCACCATCGACATCGACTCGGTGCCGCCGGCCAGCATCAGGTCGGCGTTGCCCAGGCGGATCGCGTCGGCGGCCTGCGCCACGGCCTGCAGGCCGGAGGAGCAGAAGCGGTTCACGGTCTGCGCGGCGATGGTGTTGGGCAGGCCGGCCAGCAGCACGCCGATGCGCGCCACGTTCATGCCCTGCTCGGCTTCGGGCATGGCGCAGCCGATGATCGCGTCATCGATGCGGTTGACGTCCACGCCCGGGGCCTGGGCGACGACGCTGCGCAGCACGTGCGCAAGCATGTCGTCGGGGCGGGTGTTGCGGAACATGCCCTTGGGCGCCTTGCCAACCGGGGTGCGGGTGGCGGCGACGATGTAGGCGTCCTGGATTTGCTTGGTCATTGCAATGATCTCTTGAATAGGGGTTGGAAGAGGTTGCCGGCCAGCGGCCGGCACTACCGATGTCTTCCGTCAGTTCCGCAGCGGCTTGCCGGTCTTCAGCATGTGCGCGATGCGGGCCTGGGTCTTTTCCTGCTGGGCCAGTTCGACGAAGTGCTTGCGCTCCAGGGTCAGCAGCCACTCTTCGTCGACCAGGGTGCCGCGATCGACCTTGCCGCCGCACAGCACGGTGGCGATGCGCTCGGCGATCTCGTAGTCGTACGGGCTGATGAAGCGGCCTTCCAGCATGTTGACCAGCATCATCTTGAAGGTGGCGATGCCGACGTCACCGGCCACCTGGATGCGGCGTGCCGGCAGCGGCGGACGGTAGCCCGCTTCGGCCAGGGCGCGTGCTTCGGCCTTGGCGATGTGCAGGGCCTCGTAGCTGTTGAACACCACCTTGTCGGTGCTGCGCAGCAGGCCCAGTTCCTTAGCGTTGACCGCCGAGTTGGACACCTTGGCCATCGCCACGGTCTCGAAGGTCTTCTTCAGTTCGGCGAACACGTCGCCACCCGGGCCGGCGGCCTGCGAGGCGCGCACGGCCAGTTCCTTCAGGCCGCCACCGGCCGGCAGCAGGCCGACGCCGGCCTCGACCAGGCCGATGTAGCTTTCCAGGAAGGCCACGGTCTTGGCGCTGTGCATCTGGAACTCGCAGCCGCCACCCAGGGCCAGGCCACGCACGGCGGCCACCACCGGCACCAGCGAGTACTTGATGCGCTGGCTGGTGCGCTGGAAGTTGGCGACCATTTCTTCGAACTGGTCAACCTTGCCGGCCTGCAGCAGGCCCAGCGCACCGGCCAGGTCGGCACCGGCGGAGAAGGGTTCCTTCTGCTGCCAGATCACCAGGCCCTGGAAGTCCTTCTCGGCGCGGCTCACGCATTCCTGCAGGCCGTCCAGCACCTGGTCGGACACGGTGTTCATCTTGGTCTTGAAGCTGACCACGGCGATGCCATCGCCGTCATGCCACATGCGCAGGCCGTCGTTCTCGAACACGGTCTCGCCCGGCGCGAAGGTCTCGCCCAGCAGCGGATCCGGGAAGCGCTGGCGCTGGTACACCGGCAGCGACGAGCGCGGCAGCTTGGCGTTGCGCGACGGGCTGTAGCTGCCTTCGGCGGCATGCACGCCGTCGCGGCCATCGAACACCCAGTCCGGCAGCGGCGCATTGCTCATGCTCTTGCCGGCGACGATGTCATCGGCGATCCACTGTGCCACCTGCTTCCAGCCGGCGGCCTGCCAGGTTTCGAACGGGCCCAGCGACCAGCCGTAGCCCCAGCGGATGGCCAGGTCGACGTCGCGCGCGGTCTCGGCGATGTCGGCCAGGTGGTAGGCGCTGTAGTGGAACAGGTCGCGGAAGGTCGCCCACAGGAACTGCGCCTGCGGGTGCTGGCTTTCGCGCAGCTTGGCGAACTTCTCGGCCGGATTCTTGATCTTCAGGATCTCGACCACTTCCGGGGCGGCGGTGCGATCGGCCGGGCGGTAGTCCTGCTTCTCCAGGTCCAGCACGACGATGTCCTTGCCGACCTTGCGGAAGATGCCGGCACCGGTCTTCTGGCCCAGCGCGCCCTTGGCGATCAGCGCGTCCAGCCACTTCGGCGACTTGAAGAATGCATGCCACGGGTCGTTCGGCAGGGTGTCGCCCATGGTCTTGATGACGTGGGCCATGGTGTCCAGGCCGACCACGTCGGAGGTGCGGTAGGTGGCCGACTTCGGGCGGCCGACCAGCGGACCGGTCAGACCGTCCACTTCATCGAAGCCCAGGCCGAACTGCTGGGTGTGGTGGATGGTCGACAGGATCGAGAACACGCCGATGCGGTTGCCGATGAAGTTCGGGGTGTCCTTGGCGTACACCACGCCCTTGCCCAGGGTGGTGACCAGGAATTCTTCCAGGCCTTCCAGCACGGCGGCATCGGTGGTGGTGGCCGGAATCAGCTCGGCCAGGTGCATGTAGCGCGGCGGGTTGAAGAAGTGCACGCCGCAGAAGCGGTGCCGCAGCTGCTCGGGCAGCACGTCGGCCAGCTTGTTGATGCCCAGGCCGGAGGTGTTGGAGGCCAGCACCGCGTGGTCGGCCACGAACGGCGCGATCTTCTTGTACAGGTCCTGCTTCCAGTCCATGCGCTCGGCGATGGCCTCGATGATCAGGTCGCAGTCCTTCAGCTGCTCCAGGCCGGAGTCGTAGTTGGCCGGGGTGATGGCTTCGGCCAGCGACTTGCTGGCCAGCGGCGCCGGGCTCAGCTTGCCCAGGTTGGCGATCGCCTTCAGCACGATGCCGTCGGCCGGGCCTTCCTTCGCAGGCAGGTCGAACAGCACGGTGTCGACGCCCGCGTTGGTGAGGTGGGCGGCGATCTGGGCACCCATGACGCCGGCACCCAGCACGGCGGCGCGGCGGACTAGCAGGGAATTGGACATGGTGTAAGGCCTTTGTTGGTCAGCAGTTACTGGGTGGAATCAAGGGAAGCGGGCAGGGCGCTGGCGCGTGCGGAGGCGCGGAACCCGGCTTCGGCGAAATGGATCAGTTCGTGGGCGGCATGGGCACGATGCGCCGCTTCGGTGACACCGGCGGGACGCTTGATCAGCCCGAAGTCGGCCATGGCATAGGTGAGCGAACCGGCCAGGAAGTCCAGGCGCCAGTACAGCTCTTCCTTGCTCAGGCCGGGCACGCACTCGCCGATGGCCTTGCCGAACGCACGCAGCACGTGGCCGTAGTGGTCGGACAGGAACTTGCGCAGGTTGTCGTTCTTCTCGGCGTAGGCGCGGGCGATCACGCGCACGAAGGCGCCGCCGTTCTGGCGGTCCTGGGCCAGTGCCAGTGCCGGTTCGACGAAGGCGGCCAGCACCGGGCGCAGCTGCCCGGGGTGTTCGATGCGGGCGCGCTCGAGCTGCGCCAGACGGGCGCCGGTCATCTCGTCCATGCGGCGGCGGAATACCTCGTTGACAAGGTTTTCCTTGGAGCCGAAGTGGTAGTTGACCGCTGCGATGTTGACGTCGGCCTGGCTGGTCACCTGGCGCAGCGAGGTACCGGCGAAGCCGTGCTGTGCGAACAGCTCCTCGGCCGCGCCGAGGATCCGGTCCTTGGTCGAGAAGTGGGCGGGTTTGGCCATCGGCGGGCAGACCTTAATCAAACGATTGTTTGATACTAGGACCAGACGGTAGCGTATGGCATTTTGCAGTGCAGCAAAATCGACCGGTCCGGTCAGATTTCACTCAGGTGGGTGAATGGGGTGGGGCCGGCCGCTGGCCGGCAGCCCCGAGGTTGAATGGCGCCCAATGCCGGCCAGCGGCCGGCACTACCACGCCAGCGCTTTATCTTTTACAATTCGCCTACGTTTATCAGGCTAAGCCCGCGTCCCGACGCGGGTTTTTTTCATGTTACCCTTCGGGCCATCAGCGGCCCGATTCCATTGGAGACATCCCATGGCGCTGGAGCGCACCCTTTCGATCATCAAGCCGGACGCCGTTGCCAAGAACGTCATCGGCGAAATCTACGCCCGCTTCGAGAAGGCCGGCCTGAAGGTCGTGGCCGCCAAGTACAAGCAGCTGTCGCGCCGTGAAGCCGAAGGCTTCTACGCCGTGCACCGCGAGCGTCCGTTCTTCAACGCGCTGGTCGAGTTCATGATCTCCGGCCCGGTGATGATCCAGGCCCTGGAAGGCGAGAACGCCGTCCTGGCCCACCGCGACCTGCTGGGCGCCACCAACCCGAAGGAAGCCGCGCCGGGCACCATCCGCGCCGACTTCGCCGAATCCATCGATGCCAACGCCGCCCACGGCTCGGACTCGGTCGAGAATGCCGCGATTGAAATCGCCTACTTCTTCGCCGCCACCGAAGTCGTCTCGCGCTGAGAGTAATGCCGTGAACGAGGTCGTACAGTCCCCCGCCATCCAGCCGCTGCCGAAGTCGGCACCCACGGCTGGCAAGCAGAACCTGCTCGACCTCGATCGCGCGGGCCTGGAGAAGTTCTTCGTCGAGGTTCTCGGCGAAAAGAAGTTCCGTGCCCACCAGGTGATGAAGTGGATCCACCATCGCTACGTCACCGACTTCGATGAAATGACCGATCTCGGCAAGGTCCTGCGCGCCAAGCTGCAGGCCCATGCCGAGGTCGTTGTCCCCAACATCGTGTTCGACAAGCCCTCCGCCGACGGCACCCACAAGTGGCTGCTGGCGATGGGCGTGGATGGCAAGAACGCCATCGAGACCGTGTACATCCCGGACAAGACCCGCGGCACGCTGTGCGTGTCCTCGCAGGTCGGCTGCGGCCTGAACTGCACGTTCTGCTCCACCGCCACCCAGGGCTTCAACCGCAACCTGACCACCGCCGAGATCATCGGCCAGGTGTGGGTCGCCGCGCGCCACCTGGGCAACGTGCCGCACCAGATGCGCCGCCTCACCAACGTGGTGATGATGGGCATGGGCGAGCCGCTGATGAATTTCGACAACGTCGTGCGCGCCATGAGCGTGATGCGCGACGACCTGGGCTACGGCCTGGCCAACAAGCGCGTGACCCTGTCGACCTCCGGCCTGGTGCCGCAGATCGACCGCCTGTCCGCCGAGAGCGACGTGTCGCTGGCGGTGTCGCTGCATGCGCCGAACGACGCGCTGCGCGAGACCCTGGTGCCGCTCAACAAGAAGTACCCGATCGCCGAGCTGATGGCCTCCTGCGCCCGCTACCTGCGCGCCAACAAGCGCCGCGAATCGGTCACCTTCGAATACACGCTGATGAAGGGCATCAACGACAAGCCCGAGCATGCCCGCGAGCTGGCGCGCCTGATGCGCCAGTTCGACAACGCGGTGCAGGCCAAGGATTCGGGCAAGGTCAACCTGATCCCGTTCAATCCGTTCCCGGGCACCCGCTACGAGCGTTCCGAGGAGGCCAACATCCGCGCCTTCCAGAAGATCCTGCTCGACAGCAACGTGCTGACCATGGTGCGCCGCACCCGTGGCGACGACATCGACGCCGCCTGTGGCCAGCTCAAGGGCCAGGTGATGGACCGCACCCGCCGCCAGGCGGAGTTCAACAAGACGCTGCAGGCGGGGAAGGGGAGCGATGCCGCAGCCTGACCGCCTCTGGCTGGTGCTGTGCGCAGGCGTGCTGGCCGTCGCGGTCGGTGGCTGCAAATCCCATCCCAAGGCCAAGCTCGGCCCGAGCCAGGCCCCGGTCTATTCGGTCGGTGACCCGGAAAGCGTCCGGCGCGAAGTGCGCTGGCGCGACCTGCTGACGCTGGCGACCCGCGACATGCAGCTCGGCAACCTCGATGCCGCCGAGCACAAGGTGCGCGACGCGCTGAAACTGGCGCCCGAGGCCCCTGACGCGCTGGTGCTGCAGGCCGGTATCGACGACCGTCGTGGCCGCACCCGCCAGGCCGGCGAGAACTTCCGCAAGGCCGCCGAACTGGCGCCGCAGCGCGGCGACGTGCTCAACAACTACGGTGCCTGGCTGTGCCAGCAGGGCCGGCCGGCCGAATCGCTGGTCTGGTTCGACCGCGCGCTGCAGGCGCCGGGCTATCCCACCCCGGGCGAAGCGCAGGCCAATGCCGGCAGTTGCGCACTGGATGCGGGCCAGCTTGAACGTGCCGAACGCGACCTGCGTGCGGCGCTCGTGGCGGCCCCGGCCAACCCGGTCGCGCTGGAGTCGATGGCCCAGCTGAGCTACCGCCAGGGCCGCTACATGGAGGCCCGGGCCTTCGCCGAACGTAGGATTGCGGCTGCACCCGCAACGCGTTCCGTGTTACAACTTGCGTCTCAAATCGAAGTGAAGCTGGGCGATCGGGCGGCATCTGATCGTTATCTGCAGCGGATTCGACAGGAATTTCCGCAGGAAGCGGGCTCCTAACTCCAGGGTTGATGCATTGTGATTGATGACCAGACTGTGAGCGCTCTCGAGACTGCGGCCGGCTGCGGCACCCGCCTGCGCCAGGCCCGTGAAGCGGCCGGACTGACCCTCGAAGATGTCGGCTCGCGTCTGCGCATGCCGGTCCAGGTGGTCAGGTCGCTGGAAGAGGAACAATGGCAGAAGCTGGGGGCGCCGGTGTTCGTGCGTGGCCAGCTGCGCAGCTATGCGCGCCTGCTCGACGTGGACGTGGGCCAGCTGCTGGAACAGGCCCAGGTCGGCCCGGTGGTTCCGCCCACTCTGGTCAGTCATACCCATACCCCGCGTGCGCGCCGCATCGCCGAGAACCTCGGCCGGCGCGTGCTGTATGTCGGCATCACCGCAGTCCTGGCAGTGCCGGTGTGGTTCGCCACCCGTGGCCATTTCGACGACAGCGCCACTCCGTCGCCGAACACCGCCTCGCTGGATGCGATCCCGGCCGCCGTGCCGGTGACCCCGGCCGCCGCCGGTACCGACGCCGCGGCCCCGGCTGACACGGCCACCGCCCCGGCCAGCAAGCCGGCCGCCACCCCGTACGTGGCCTCGCTGGCGCCGGTGCCGCGTCCGGCCCCGGCCCCGGCAGCGGCTGGCAACACGCTCGAAATGCAGTTCAGCGGCGACAGCTGGGTCGACATCGGCGGCCCGGACGGCAGCACCGTCGAGAAGGCGCTGATCAGGTCCGGCGAAACCCGCAGCTTCACGCCGGGCCAGGTGACCCGGGTGACCCTGGGCAACGCCTCGGCGGTCCAGGTTCAGCAGAACGGCGCTATCGTCGATCTGACCCCCTACCAGCGAGCCAACGTGGCACGCTTTCAGGTATCCTCTGAAGGCTCCGTGGTCCCGGTTTCGCACTGAGGCGCGGTTTCACCACCTTCGATAATCCCAATGGTCCCTCCCGATGGGCGGGGCGAGAGTACGCATGGCGATCGACGATCTGCTCGACGAGCACGAACAAAGTGAACGCGTCCGCAGCTGGCTGCGGAAGAATGGCGCCAGCATCCTCGGTGGCGTAGTCATCGCCATCGGTGCCATTGCCGGCTGGCAGTGGTACCAGAAGGATCAGGGCGGCAAGCTGGCCTCGGCCAATGTCGAGTACCAGAAGGCCCTGCAGGGCCTGCAGCAGAACAAGCTTGACGACGCCGCCAAGGCGGTCAAGGCGCTCGAAGCCGGCCCGTCCAGCATCTACGGCGACCTCGCGGCGCTGCAGCTGGCCAAGGCCCAGGTCGACGCTGGCAAGAACGAAGAAGCGCTGGCGACCCTGCGCAATGTGAAGGTCGAAGGCGACCTGCAGCGCGTGGTTGACCAGCGCGTGGCCCGCCTGCTGGTGGCCACCGGCAAGAGCGACGAGGCCATCAAGCTGCTGGGCAGCGCCACCGACAGCAGCAGCCTGGAAATCCATGGCGATGCGCTGATGGCGCAGGGCAAGCGTGATGAGGCCCGTGCACAGTACGAGAAGGCGCTGAAGACGCTGGACGTGGCAGCGCCGCAGCGGCGCCTGCTGGAAACCAAGGTTATGGACGCCGGCGGCACCGTCGCCGCCCCTGCGGAGTCGGTTTGATGAGTCAGAAGGTCATGATCACCCGCGTCGCCACCGTGCTCCTGATGGGCATGGCCCTGACCGGCTGCAGCACCATGAAGGGCTGGTTCGCCGGCAAGGACGCGGCCGCGAAGAAGGCACAGGAACCGGCTGAGCTGGTCAAGTTCGAGCCGACCGTGAAGGTCAGCAAGGTCTGGTCGGTCAACCTCGGCAAGGGCGAGCGCCGCATCGGTGTGCGCCAGGGCCCGGCGGTCGCCAACGGCCACGTGTTCGCTGCGGCGATCACCGGTGGCGTGCACGCCATCGACCTGCAGACCGGCAAGAAGGTCTGGACCTGGGAGCCGAAGAAGGAAAAGAAGAAGGCCAAGCTGCGCCTGTCCGGCGGCCCGGGTGTCGGTGAGAACCTGGTCGTGATCGGCACGCTGGACGGCCAGGTCATCGCGCTGGACATCAACGACGGCAGCGAGAAGTGGCGCGCCCGTGTCCCGGGTGAAGTCATTGCCGCGCCGGCCGTGGCCCAGGGCCTGGTCTACGTGCGCAGCAACGATGGCCGCGTCACCGCCTTCGATGCCGGCAACGGCACCCAGAAGTGGTTCAACCCGAGCGAGCTGCCGGCGCTGACCGTGCGCGGCAACGCGCCGGTGGTGACCGGTCCGGGCGTGCTGTTCATCGGCAAGGACGAGGGCGCGGTTGCCGCCCTGGCCCAGCAGGATGGCCGCACCCTGTGGGAGCAGAACCTGGGCAACGGCGAAGGCCGTACCGAGCTGGAGCGCATGGCTGACGTCGATGGCGCGCCGGTGCTGGAGGGCAACACCCTCTACGTGAGCAGCTTCAAGAACCAGACCATGGCCATCGAAGGCCCGACCGGTCGCCCGCTGTGGGCGCGCGACCATGGCGGTGCAGGTGGCGTGGCGGTGTCGTCGGGCAATGTGTTCGTCACCGACAACAAGGGCGGCGTGTTCGGCCTGGACAAGGCCAGCGGCGCAGCGATGTGGTCGCAGACCGCCTTGGCCCGTCGTTCGCTGACCGGCCCAGCGCTGCAGGGCGACTACGTGGTGGTCGGCGACTACAAGGGATACGTGCACTGGTTGCAGACCTCCGATGGTGCGATGGCGGCACGGGCAAAGAGCGGTGGTGATGCCCTGCTGGCCCAGCCGGTCGTCGCAGACGGGGTGCTGCTGGTGCAGAACGTGGATGGCAAGCTGACCGCCTTCCGGTTGGCAAATTAATACGGAGTAATCGCGATGCTGCCTTTGGTCGCCCTGGTTGGACGGCCGAATGTCGGCAAGTCGACCATTTTCAATGCGTTGACCCGCACGCGTGACGCCCTGGTCCATGACCAGCCCGGCGTCACCCGCGATCGCAACTACGGCGTCTGCCGCCTCGACGAGGACAACCATTTCCTGGTCGTGGACACCGGCGGTATCGCCGGTGAGGACGAAGGCCTGGCCGGTGCCACCACCCGCCAGGCGCGTGCGGCGGCTGCCGAAGCGGACCTGATCCTGTTCGTCGTCGATGCCCGCGAGGGCACCTCGGCGCTGGACGACGAGATCCTGTCCTGGCTGCGCAAGCTGTCGCGCCCGACGCTGCTGCTGATCAACAAGATCGACGGTACCGACGAGGACAGCGTCCGCTCCGAGTTCGCCCGTTACGGTTTCGGCGAGATGCTGACCGTGTCGGCCGCGCATCGCCAGGGCCTGGACGACCTGCTGGACGAAGTGATCCAGCGCCTGCCGGAAGAAGGCAGCGGCGAAGAGCTGGACAACGATCCGAACCGCATCCGCATCGCCTTCGTCGGCCGCCCGAACGTGGGCAAGTCGACCCTGGTCAACCGCATCCTCGGCGAGGAGCGCATGATCGCCTCCGACGTGCCGGGCACCACCCGTGACTCGATCGCGGTGGACCTGGAACGTGATGGCCGCGAATACCGCCTGATCGATACCGCCGGCCTGCGCCGTCGCTCACGCGTGGACGAGGTCGTCGAGAAGTTCTCGGTGGTCAAGACCATGCAGTCGATCGAGCAGTGCCAGGTGGCCGTGCTGATGCTCGACGCCACCGAAGGCGTGACCGACCAGGACGCCACCGTGCTCGGTGCCGTGCTCGATGCCGGCCGCGCGCTGGTGATCGCCATCAACAAGTGGGATGGCCTGACCGAGTACCAGCGCGAGCAGGCCGAAACCATGCTGTCGCTGAAGCTGGGCTTCGTGCCGTGGGCCGAGTCGGTGCGCATCTCGGCCAAGCATGGCTCGGGCCTGCGCGAGCTGTTCCGTGCGGTGCACCGCGCGCACGAATCGGCGAACAAGACCTTCACCACCAGCGAAGTGAACAAGGCGCTGGAAGTGGCCTACGAGACCAACCCGCCGCCGACCATCCGCGGCCATGTCTCCAAGCTGCGCTACGTGCACCCGGCCGGTTCCAACCCGCCGACCTTCATCGTGCACGGCACCCGCCTGAAGGAACTGCAGGAGTCGTACAAGCGCTACCTGGAGAACTTCTTCCGCAAGCGCTTCAAGCTGATCGGCACGCCGGTGAGCTTCATCTTCCGCGAGGGTACCAACCCGTACGAGGGCAAGAAGAACGTCCTCACCGAGCGGCAGATCAAGGCCAAGCGGCGCTTGATGAAGCACGTCAAGGGCAAGTGATTCACAGAAGGCGGCCGCAGGGCCGCCTTTCTTGTTTGTGGTAGTGCCGGCCGCTGGCCGGCAACCCCGCGTCATCCCGTGCGTTCATGGCCATGCCGGCCAGCAGCCGGCAGTCCCCCATGTTTGCAGGTATCGGCCAAGGCGGCCTGCCGCCACGTGCGTGATAATGCGCCCATGAGCATCCCAGAGCTTTCCCCCGCACAGGCACGCGAGCGCCTGGCCCATGGCGCCGTGCTGATCGATGTGCGCGAGGCGCACGAACGGGCCGGCGGCATGGCAGAGGGCGCGCGCGGCGTGTCCAAGGGCGAACTGCAGGCCGACCCGGCTGCGCATCTACCGCGGCACGACCAGGAGATCCTGCTGATCTGCCAGAGCGGCAAGCGCTCGGCCGATGCCGCGCAGTGCCTGCTGGAGGCTGGATACACCCATGTGGCTTCCGTGACCGGCGGCACCGTGGCCTGGCGCGAGCAGTCGCTGCCGCTGGTGCAGCCGCTGGCCAGCGCCGCCGAGCGTGATTTCTTTGATCGCTATTCGCGCCACCTGCTGCTGCCGCAGGTGGGCGAGGCGGGCCAGCGCCGGCTGCAGCAATCGCGCGTGCTGGTGCTGGGTGCCGGCGGTTTGGGCGCGCCGGCCGGTTTTTACCTGGCGGCAGCCGGGGTAGGGCACCTGCGTTTTGCCGACCACGACCGCGTGGAGCGCAGCAACCTGCACCGCCAGATCGTGCATACCGAAGCCAGCGTCGGCCAGCTCAAGGTCGATTCGGCGCGCGAGCGGCTGCTGGCGTTGAATCCGTCGATCGAGGTCGAGGCGGTGCCCGAGCGGGTCACCTCCGAGAACGTGGACGCGCTGCTTGAGGGCGTGGACGTGGTGCTGGATGGGTCGGACAACTTCCCGCTGCGCTACCTGCTCAACGACGCCTGCATCAAGCACGCCAAGCCGCTGGTCTACGCCGCCATCGAGCGCTTTGACGGCCAGGTAAGCGTGTTTGACGCTGGCCGCCAGCGTGGCGTGGCGCCGTGCTACCGCTGCCTGTTCCCGGAGCCGCCGCCGCCGGAGTTCGCGCCGAACTGTTCCGAGGCGGGCGTGCTGGGCGTGCTGCCTGGGCTGGCCGGCGTGCTGCAGGCCACCGAGGTGCTGAAGCTGCTGCTGGGCATCGGTGAGCCACTCGTCGGTCGGCTGCTGCGCTTCGATGCGCTGGGCATGCGATTTCGTGAGACCGGCATCCGGCCGGACCCGCAGTGCCCGGTATGTGCGCCGGGTGTGCCGTTCCCGGGGTACATCGATTACGCCGCGTTCTGCCGGGGTGGGTGAATCCGGCCGGGCGTCATCCACGCAGGGTGTGGATCTACAGCGACGTGCAATGGTTTCGGGATGATGCTGGGGCGGGTACCCACCATCGTTCCACCTCCAAGACAATCCGGCGCAACATGCGTGCTATTGCCGTCATCGGCATTGCTCTATTGTTGAACCCGATTCTGGATCTTGGGGAACACACCGCATGGCGGTAGAAGCAGCGACCAGCGAGCTGGTCAAGGTCGTCGCCCTGCTGGGCGCGGCGGTGGTGATGGTGCCCTTGTTCCGCCGGGCCGGCCTGGGCTCGGTGCTGGGCTACTTCGCTGCTGGCCTGGCGATCGGACCGTTCGGCCTGGGCTGGTTCTCCGACCCGCAGGCGATCCTGCATACCGCCGAACTCGGCGTGGTGATGTTCCTGTTCGTGATCGGCCTGGAAATGCGGCCCTCGCACCTGTGGAGCCTGCGCAAGGAAATCTTCGGGCTGGGCACGCTGCAGATCGTCACCTGTGCGCTGGTGCTGACCAGCATCGCCAAGCTGTTCGGCTTCCCCTGGCAGGTCGCCTTCATCGGCGCCACCGGCTTCGTGCTCACCTCCACCGCAGTGGTGATGCAGCTGCTGGCCGAGCGCGGCGACATCGCGCTGCCGTCGGGGCAGAAGATCGTTTCGATCCTGCTGTTCGAAGACCTGCTGATCGTGCCGCTGCTGGCGCTCGTGGCGTGGATGGCGCCGAGCGCGGGCAGTGCCGATGGCGAGGGTTCACGCTGGTTGTCGGTGGCCATCGGCGTGGGCGCCATCGTCGGCCTGGTGCTGGTCGGCCGCTTCCTGCTCAATCCGTTGTTCCGCGTGCTGGCCGAATCGAAGGCGCGCGAGGTGATGACCGCCGCCGCGCTGCTGGTGGTGCTGGGCGCGGCGCTGCTGATGCAGCTGTCCGGCCTGTCGATGGCGATGGGCGCGTTCCTGGCCGGCGTGCTGCTGAGCGAGTCGACCTTCCGCCACCAGATCGAAGCGGACATCGAGCCGTTCCGCGGCATCCTGCTGGGCCTGTTCTTCCTCAGCGTGGGCATGGCGCTGGACCTGGGCGTGGTGGCCGGCAACTGGCAGCTGATCCTCGGCCTGGTGCTGGCGCTGATGGCAGCCAAGGCGCTGTGCATCTACGTGGTCGCGCGCATCATGGGCAGCGACCACGCGCAGGCGCTGGACCGGGGCGTGCTGATGGCGCAGGGCGGCGAGTTCGCCTTCGTGCTGTTCTCGGCCGCGGCATCCGCCGGCGTGATCAACCTGGAGATCAATGCCAACTTCACCGCGGTGGTGGTGCTGTCGATGGCGCTGACCCCGCTGGTGGTGCTGGTCTACAAGCGCATCGCGCCGAAGCCGACGGTGAACATGGACGGCGTGGACGAGGCCGAGGGCCTGTCCGGCAGTGTGCTGCTGATCGGCTTCGGCCGCTTCGGCCAGGTCGCCAGCCAGTCGCTGCTGGCGCGCGACGTGGACGTGACCATCATCGACAACGATGTGGAGATGATCCAGAGCGCCGCGCGCTTCGGTTTCAAGATCTATTACGGCGACGGTACGCGACTGGACGTGCTGCATGCCTCGGGCGCGGCCACCGCACGTGCGATTGCCGTGTGCGTGGACAAGGCCGAGGCCGCCGACCGCATCGTCGAACTGGTGTCGCACGAGTTCCCGCAGGCCAAGCTGATGGTGCGCTCGTTCGACCGCGAGCATTCGCTGCGGCTGATCCATGCCGGTGTCGATTTCCAGATCCGCGAGACATTTGAATCGGCGGTGCTGTTCGGCCAGGCTGCGCTGGTGGAGCTGGGTGCGGATGAGGACGACGCGGTGGAGATTGCCGAGCAGATCCGCCGCCGCGATGCCGAGCGATTTGAGCTGGAAATTGCGGGTGGTGGTTTGAACGCCGGCGCCAAGATGGTGTTCGGCAACTCCGGCCAGGGCGTGCCGACGCCGACGCCGTTCACCGCGCCGAAGCGGGCAAGCAAGACGTTGAACCCGCAGGACGTGCCGGAAGAAGAAGAATAAAGCCCGCGCGCTGATCGCTTGGTAGTGCCGGCCGCTGGCCGGCAGATACGCGAACGTTCCGGCGTCATGGGGTTGCCGGCCAGCGGCCGGCACTACCGTGTTGGGAATTGCCGAAGCCGGCGGTTGGTCGTGCGGCCGCTGGGCGGCAGATGCGCAGACGTTCCGACGTCATGGGGGTGCCGGCCAGCGGCCGGCACTACCGTGTGGGGAATTGCCGAAGCCGACGGTTGGTAGTGCCGGCCGCTGGCCGGCAGATGCGCGAACGTTTCGGCGTCATGGGGGTGCCGGCCAGCGGCCGGCACTACGGTGTTGGGAATTGCCGAAGCCGGTGGTTGGTCGTGCCGGCCGCTGGCCGGCAGATGCGGAAACCTTCCGGCGTCATGAGGTTGCCGGCCAGCGGCCGGCACTACCGTGTGGGGAATTGCCTAAGCCGGCGGTTGGCCGTGCCGGCCGCTGGCCGGCAAATGCGCAAACGTTCCGACGTCATGGGGGTGCCGGCCGGCGGCCGACACTACCGTGTGGGGAATTGCCGAAGCCGGTGGTTGGTCGTGCCGGCCGCTGGCCGGCAGATGCGCAAACGTTCCGACGTCATGAGGTTGCCGGCCAGCGGCCGGCACTACCGGTGCGCGGAGTCGGCGCACGGCGGTGGGCGAGGGGGCCTGAATCAGGGACAATAGCGTCCCCGCCGCTCCACGCCTGCCCCCGATGACTGATTCTGCCGCCCCGCATCCTGCCCGCATCCTTGATGGTCGCCGCATCGCCGAGGACCTGCTCGACAGCCTGAAGGTGCGCGTCGACGCCCGCGTGGCCGCCGGTGGCAGCCGCCCGGGCCTGGCCGTGGTGCTGGTCGGCGGCGACCCGGCCTCGACGGTGTACGTGCGCAACAAGCGCCGCGCCGCCGAGAAGGTCGGCATCGAGGCACACGATTACGACCTGCCGGCCGGTACGACTGAAGCCGAACTGCTCGACCTGATCGACCAGCTCAACGCCGATCCGAAGATCAACGGCATCCTGATCCAGCTGCCGCTGCCGGGCATCCCCGACGCGCGCCGGCTGATCCAGCGCATCGACCCGCGCAAGGACGTGGACGGCTTCCACCCGGAAAACGTCGGCCACCTGGCCCTGCGCGAGTTCGGCCTGCGCCCGTGCACCCCGCGCGGCATCACTACGCTGCTGGGCCACACCGACCAGCCGGTGCGCGGCCGCAACGCCACCATCGTCGGCGTCAGCAACCACGTCGGCCGCCCGATGGGCCTGGAGCTGCTCATCGCCGGCTGCACCGTGACCAGCTGCCACAAGTTCACCCCCAAGGACGTGCTGGAACAGGCCGTGCGCAACGCCGACATCCTGGTGGTGGCGGTGGGCCGCCCGGGCATCGTGCCGGGCGAGTGGGTGAAGCCGGGCGCGGTGGTGATCGACGTCGGTATCAATCGCCTGGACGACGGCCGCCTGGTGGGCGACGTCGGGTTTGAGGCGGCTGCCCAGCGGGCGAGCTGGATCACCCCGGTGCCGGGTGGCGTGGGCCCGATGACCGTGGCCACGCTGATGCAGAACACCCTGGAAGCGGCGGAAGCGCTGAGCTGACTTTTTGGGGTGGGGGCAACCGTTGGCCTGCTCCTGGTAGGTGCCAACCTGGGTTGGCACACATCCATCAGGGCCATCGGCCCATCTGGGGTACCGGTGCTGGACGGGTCGTGCCAACCAAGGTTGGCACCCACCAAAGCGGTAGGCGGGCCCCTGAACCAATCGCCGCCGGCGCGACACTGCGTCGCATCTACCCCCTGCCACGCGACGCGAAAACAGGGTAAAATGTCGCGCTTCCCCACATCTCGGGTATGCCGATGCTGCGCATCCAGGCTGAAGCACTCACTTACGACGACGTCTCGCTCGTCCCCGCCCACTCGACCATCCTGCCCAAGGACGTCAACCTCGAAACGCGGTTGACCCGAGACCTGAAGCTGAAGCTTCCGATCCTGTCCGCCGCGATGGATACCGTCACCGAAGCCCGCCTGGCCATCGCCATGGCCCAGCTCGGCGGCATGGGCATCATCCACAAGAATCTCAGCCTGGAACAGCAGGCCGCGGAAGTGGCCAAGGTCAAGAAGTTCGAGGCCGGTGTCATCCGCGACCCGATCACCGTCGGCCCGGAAACCACCATCCGCGACGTGCTGGCCCTGACCCAGGCGCACAACATCTCCGGCGTGCCGGTGGTGGGCAGCGACGGCCTGCTGGCCGGCATCGTGACCCACCGCGACATGCGCTTCGAGACCGAGCTGGACGATCCGGTCCGCCACATCATGACCAAGAAGGATCGCCTGATCACGGTCAAGGAAGGCGCCGCGTCCGATGAAGTGCTGCAGCTGCTGCACCGCAACCGCATCGAGAAGGTGCTGGTGGTCAACGATTCGTTCGAACTGCGTGGCCTGATCACCGTCAAGGACATCCAGAAGAACACCGACTTCCCGAACGCTGCCAAGGATCTGTCGACCCGCCTGCTGGTCGGCGCTGCCGTCGGCGTGGGTGGCGATACCGATCGCCGCGTGGAAGCGCTGGTCGCCGCCGGCGTGGACGTGATCGTGGTCGATACCGCGCACGGCCACTCGCAGGGCGTGCTGGACCGGGTCAGCTGGGTGAAGAAGAACTTCCCGAACGTGCAGGTCATCGGTGGCAACATCTGCACCGGCGAAGCCGCACTGGCGCTGCTGGACAGCGGCGCGGACGCAGTGAAGGTCGGCATCGGCCCGGGCTCGATCTGCACCACCCGCGTCGTCGCCGGCGTCGGCGTGCCGCAGGTCACCGCCATTGATCTGGTGGCCGAAGCCCTGCAGGACCGCATCCCGCTGATCGCCGACGGTGGCATCCGCTACTCGGGCGACATCGGCAAGGCGCTGGCCGCCGGTGCCTCGACCATCATGGTCGGCGGCCTGCTGGCTGGTACCGAAGAGTCGCCGGGCGAGACCGAGCTGTACCAGGGGCGTTCGTACAAGAGCTACCGCGGCATGGGTTCGCTGGCTGCCATGGAGAAGGGGTCGAAGGACCGCTACTTCCAGGACGCCGCCACCGCCGACAAGCTGGTGCCGGAAGGCATCGAAGGCCGCGTGCCGTACCGCGGCCCGGTGGGCGGCATCATCCACCAGCTGATGGGCGGCCTGCGCGCCACCATGGGCTACGTGGGCTGCGCCACCATCGACGAGATGCGCAGCAAGCCCAAGTTCGTGAAGATCAGCGGCGCCGGCCAGCGTGAGAGCCACGTCCACGACGTGACGATCACCAAAGAGCCGCCGAACTACCGCGCCTGACGCGGGCCGAGCAAAGAGGAACGGGGAAGCACTTCCCGTTCCTCTTTCTCCATCTGCCGCCGTAAATCTGATTTCGTTTTCCCTACTGCATTGCCGGGGCGCCATGACCAACATCCATAACGACAAGATCCTCATCCTCGATTTCGGCGCGCAGTACACGCAGCTGATCGCCCGCCGCATCCGCGAGCTGGGCGTCTATTGCGAAATCTGGGCGTGGGACCACAACCCGGCCGAGCTCGCCGCGTTTGGCGCCAAGGGCATCATCCTGTCCGGTGGCCCGGAATCGACCACGCTGCCGGGTGCCCCGGCCGCGCCGCAGGAAGTGTTCGACAGCGGCCTGCCGATCTTCGGCATCTGCTACGGCATGCAGACCCTTGCTGCCCAGCTGGGCGGTGCCACCGAAGCGGCTGACCAGCGCGAATTCGGTCACGCCGAAGTGAACGTGATCAACCCGGATGCACTGTTCAAGGGCCTGAGCGACCACGGCGGCGAGCCGAAGCTGAATGTCTGGATGAGCCACGGCGACCACGTCTCCGTTGCACCGCCGGGCTTCACCATCACCGCCACCACCGACCGCATTCCGGTGGCCGCCATGGCCAACGAAGAAAAGCGCTGGTACGGCGTGCAGTTCCACCCGGAAGTGACCCACACCCTGCAGGGCCAGGCGCTGCTGCGCCGCTTCGTGGTGGACGTGTGCGGTTGCCAGACCCTGTGGACCGCCGCCAACATCATCGACGACCAGATCGCCCGCGTAAGAGATCAAGTGGGCGATGACGAAGTGATCCTGGGCCTGTCCGGCGGCGTCGATTCGTCCGTTGTGGCCGCGCTGCTGCACAAGGCCATCGGCGAGAAGCTGACCTGCGTGTTCGTGGATACCGGCCTGCTGCGCTGGCAGGAAGGCGACCAGGTGATGGCGATGTTTGCCGAGCACATGGGCGTGAAGGTGGTGCGCGTGAATGCCGCCGACCGTTACTTCAGCGCGCTGGAAGGCGTGAGCGACCCGGAAGCCAAGCGCAAGATCATCGGCAACCTGTTCGTTGAGATCTTCGACGAGGAGTCGAACAAGCTGAAGAACGCCAAGTGGCTGGCGCAGGGCACCATCTACCCGGACGTGATCGAGTCGGCCGGCAGCAAGACCGGCAAGGCGCACGTGATCAAGAGCCACCACAACGTGGGCGGCCTGCCGGAGCACATGAAGCTTGGCCTGGTGGAGCCGCTGCGCGAGCTGTTCAAGGACGAAGTGCGCCGCCTGGGCGTTGAGCTGGGCCTGCCGCGCACCATGGTCTACCGCCATCCGTTCCCGGGCCCGGGCCTGGGCGTGCGTATCCTGGGCGAAGTGAAGCGCGAATACGCCGAACTGCTGGCCAAGGCCGATGCCATCTTCATCGATGAGCTGCGCAAGGCGGACCTGTACGACAAGACCAGCCAGGCGTTTGCCGTGTTCCTGCCGGTGAAGTCGGTGGGCGTGGTGGGCGATGCGCGCGCTTATGAGTGGGTGATTGCGCTAAGGGCCGTGGAGACGATTGATTTCATGACGGCGCATTGGGCGCATCTGCCGTATGAGTTCCTGGGGACGGTGAGCAACCGGATCATCAATGAGTTGCGGGGGGTTTCAAGGGTTGTCTATGACATCTCGGGGAAGCCGCCGGCGACTATTGAGTGGGAATGAGTTGAAGAACGAGGGCGCCGAGAGGCGCCCTCGGTACTTTATGTCACAGGTCTTTCATCGACAGGCCTGCTTCACCAGCGGGCGCCCAATTAATTGGTTAGGCAGCCCATTGTCTTCAGAGCTTAGAGCCTCTCTTTCGATCCAATCTGGCATTCGCTGGTGGGTCAACTGACAGGCGTTTAATGAGCGAGGCATAGTAATCGGCCACAGCCGACTCATCTTCGACCATAGTTCCTTCCTCCTCGCGCATTGGTTGATTTAGGTCGCCGCGGAAAGACAGCCAGTTAAAGCTGGTGGTGACAAAGTAGGCGCTGTCGACCAACAGTACCTTGGCGTGGGTGTTGCCCTTTCGAATTAGACGGAAGTTCTGGAACGTCTTCGCCAGGGCTTCCAGTGATTCCCGCGCTTGTCGATCAGCGGTTCGTTCGCCTGGGTCGTCCCGGCCCAGGCCATAGGCCACAGTCACCTCTACATCGCGATCTAGGCACGCCGTCAGGCGCTTGATGAAGGCTTCGTCTACAACAGCGGCACGGATCCATGGCGAAATTATCAGTAGCCGTGACTGTGCGCGATCCATGGCATTACGAAGTAGTGGCGGGTGATCGTAGACGCCAAGTGTCCGCACCTTTGCTGAGGAGACGCTTACCGCTTCTGGGCTTGTCAGCGTTAAAAGTGGGCGCTGCTGATGCTGCTCAGAATGCGTAGCCTCCACCACCTGGACGTCTCTACGGAATTCCCGTGCGACTACTTGTACTTCGCGCCGACGCTTGTCAGCATCAAGCAAGGTGGAGAATAAAGGAGATCTGGATGCCGCGCCGCTACGTTGATAGGCAATCTCATGTTCCATAGATGCGCGTCCATCAATTGCAAAAGCGATCGATATGCGGCGTCCGTCGTGCGATTTGAAGGCCACCGCTAAGGCGCGACGAAATAGCATGGTCGGCTTTCCAATGATTGCATCCAAGCGCACAGCTCGCCTAGTGGGACTTCCGATTCTTGCCACTAGGGCCGCCATTCGGTTGACCTGCGCTAAGTCAATGTCCGTAGCCCATGGCAAGCGACGCTCCACTGGAGGTATGACTCCTACTGGATCCAGCTGTTTGCTTGTCCAAAGCTCCCGATGGTCTAAAGCCACCAGTTGGCGAGTGATGCCGTCAACGTAGACGGGGATTCGCTGCCGTTCTAAGGCGTAGGAAGCCGCTGTGGCCAGCCGGCGCGATCCCTCCGCTGTGAGCGAGTAGCGAATGGGTTCGCCAGTGCATGATGCTACTGCGTTCTCGAAGACTAGTTGGCCAAGCTGGGAAATTACCACCCTAGAAGGAAGGCCAAGAAATCTCTCCAAGTCACCTATTGAATCAACGCCCCGCGCAATTGACTTCAACATGAACTCCTCAATGGCGCCGAGTTGGCTGGCCTCTTGGAAGGTAATGGCGCAATTTACTCGAAAAACGGGTAGCCCAATCTCGCGATAGGCGATCAAGCGATACTCATCGCGACGATCAAGGCGCTGCGCGATACTCTCTAGGTCACTCATGATTCCACTCCCTTATCGCGCATTCGCTGGACTCTTCTTCAATGAAGCGGATTAGACGGGAAAATGGATTTGGAGATTTCACCGTGCGGCAGAAATCTAGATCTCCAACGATTACCAAGTAGTCGCGAGCGCGAGAAAGTGCAACGTTAAGGTGTCGCCAATCAGACAGCATTCCAATCTTTCCGTGGTCGTTCTTTCTTGTGATCGAGTATATGCAGACATCAACCTCGCGGCCCTGGAATGCGTGTACGGACGCACAGTCGATAGACAAACGATCAAGGTCCTGCTCCTTGCGAATTTCATTTCGAATCAATGCTACCTGAGGTGCGTAGCCAGCTATCACTCCGACAGTCGGCCAAAGGGAGGCTGGGCGGCCACTGCTCACAAGAGCAAACTGCAGTCGCTTTAGCAACGCAACGATAGCTATCGCCTCTCGGGTGTTCTCATAGCTGGTGCCGCGTGCGCGTTCGTAGTAAACACTATCGGATCCTGCGTAAGGATCCAGCCATGTTACCTCGCGGTCGAGACCGGCCACGGCGAGGTTTGCGATGTCGCGTCCTGCAGTGGATGCTCCCTCTTCTAGCTTCTTATCGTAGAAGCACCAGCTGACCAATCGGCCAATCTCGCCCCGCATCCGATGCTGTTCAGTCAATGCGGCTTTGCATCCTTCACCCAGATCCTTAGTCAATCGCTCAAATAGCTGTTCATCAAGTTGCTGCTGCGCTAGGCCAAATCGCTCTTGCAGCTCTCCCGATTGTAGGGAATGATCGATTACGGCAGGGAGTTGGTGATGGTCGCCGAGCAGTACGGCACGGCGAGATTGTGCAAGCGGCACCAGAAGTTCGGTAGTTGTGGCCTTGCCGGCTTCGTCAATGATGCACAGATCAAACACTGTGCGCAGCGCAGCCTCCTCGCGACAGAATCCGACACAGGTGCCGGCAACGACTGAAGACGACGCAATAATTGCGGCTTTAAAGTCTTCAGATTGGCCGAAACGCATGCGCCATTCTTCAGATAGCCTCATTAACTGGCCTAGAGCCTCGCGTTTGGGGTCGCCAAGAAGAAGCTGTGACCACTCACGCAGCTCAGCTTCGGAGTTGTTCGCCAACTGCGCGCCGTCCTTGCCGAGTGATGTGAGCTTCTGTCGAGCGGCATCCACAGCGCTACGCGCAAGGACGTCATCACTGCCAATCCGTTCCAACTCGCTCTCAAGTACTCCTGCGCGGAGCAGGCCGTCATCAAGCTCGCGGGTTGTAGACGTTGACTCTGCACCCACTCGAGCTTCCAATGCTTGGGCTTCCTCCTCCAGTTTTTCTCGGGAAACTTGAACCTGAGCAAGGTGTTCACTAGCGCCAATAAGATCAAGCACAGCCAGTCCGAGTTCGACTTCGTGTTGATCGATCCCCCTCTCCGAGGCCCGCTCCTGAAGAAAGCGCTGAGACGATAGCGTGACCTGATTGCGCAGAGCCAAGCTGCGCTGATCGATACAGCAAGCCTCCACGCGCGGATCTGCCTCCTTCGACCCGCTGCCTATCCGGACACATGGGATATCGCGATTGGCGCTTAATAGGCGCTCGAGAGCGTTGTCGAGAGCTACGTGAGTCTGAGATGCGAGCAGTATTCTTGCATCGGGATTCCGCTCGAGCTCCTGTCGAATAAGCTCCACAATCAGTTTTGTCTTTCCGGTGCCAGGAGGGCCATGTGTCACGATGAGGTCGGCGCCAGCTGCAAATCGGGACACCACGATCTTCTTGGCGTCGTCAAGGGTGTGATCAAAGAATCGCGCGACCGGCTCATACGAAGGTTCGCTTGGTCCTGGGTCAGCCCCTGTGAGCAGGGCGCGCAGGCGAACTCCAGGGGTTTCACCGCTTTTGAATCTATCAAGAGCGCGAGCTTGCCGGTCAAGGGCAATTCGCGTCTGGGCCCAATCAATCTCAAGCGTTCCGCTTCTCGGAATGAGCTCCAGATTGACGTAAGGACGAGTTGATAGCAGTACGCACTGGTCTCCTCGTACCGTTTCTACCTCGCCACGAAATACCCAGGTCCCTTTTACTGAGATAACGCGCAACTGTTCCTCGGTCGCGTGCTCTGGGTTTTCGACCACAGCGATAAGACGAGCGCCGTCCTTCTCAACGGCGTTATAGCGCAGTGCTGGAATGCCATTCCGCGCGATATGTCTTAGCGCCTCGAGTAGATTGGACCATTCCGAGAATGAGCGATTCGGGTCGTGACGCTGAGCTTGGTCAAGCTCGCTGAGATGGGATTCGAGCCCGGCGTAAATCGCTTGCAAGTCTCTGCGAGCGGTGTGTCGAGTCGACGGAGATCGTGGTAGTTGATCTGTGAAATCTGCCTGCAGCAGCCAGCGATCTGATCGGAACAACGCTTCAAGTCGGAATCGCTTTCGCACGAGACTGGTCACGACTAGGTGCTCGAAGCTGCGATCCGGCGAGGCAGAAATTCGAAATGAAGATGTCTCCAATGCGATAGTGGAGTCGGCGTTGGCACCTGCGGGCGATACGGCAACGACATCGCTTAGCTCTGCTAGTAGCTGCTCCAGCGGACGTGCTTCGGCATCACCGAATACGGAGAGTTGCTCGCTAACACTAGCGGTGAATCGCAGTGCGATACGGGGTCGTTCCGATATGCTATCGGCCTCGATCGTATCGAATTGCAAAAGAGATTGGGAGAATTCAACGAGCGTGCCGAAGCGCTCGCCGGGGATGCGGCTGAGCGCCCGTGATATTGCTGAGCGCTCGTTCGGTGGCAAGGTGACCATGGGTAATGCTGCATAAAGTTCTTCATGGTTCCTTAATGAATGGCCGGCCATCGCGCGTACCGCGATGGCGCAGTACGCATATGGATCCCGTGTCATGGTGTACGTTCCGGTATCCTCTTCAGGTAGGCAGTACGGGACGGTACGCCATCCTATTAAGGTCCGACCTATACTTACAGTGTTCAGCTTTGCTTGCCCGAAGTCGATTATCTTGAGCGTGCCTGCTGGTGTAATAAGGATGTTCTCAGTCGATAGGTCGCGGTGGGTGACATTGCGCTCGGCTGCATAAATCAATGCCGCGAGAAGAGGTTCGCCGTAGCGTTCATAGAATGTTGCCCAGTCCATTGGAGCCATCGTGGCAAGATGATCCTCCAGAGTCTGCCCATCGATCCACTCAAGCGCGATATAACGCTGGCCGGTCAGCGCGCAGCGCCCCGCATCAAGCATTTTCACGATCCCGTCGTGGTTCAGTTGGCTCAGAGCGCTGTGCTCGCGATACCAGATTTCGTTCACAATTGCAGGGTCTCGGCCTTGCTCAGTGAAAGTCTTTAGAGCGACAACCGTCTTTTTCTGCTGGTCATAGGCCTTGTGAAGTATTGCGGTGCCGCCTTGAATCTGCTCGTCTAAAAGCAGATAGCGATCAGCGAATGTCTCAGATTGCTGCATCCCTAGCCCCCTTTGTCCTTGAGCGAGTGTAACTCAAGGGCGGGGGGGGGCGTGTTGTTAACTCTGAATGTCAAATGCCAATGAGTAAGTTTGCTAAGGAGGCTATCACTCCGGCCTAACCTCCCGGCAAGCCCACTCAATCAGCCCCCTACAAGCCAGAAACAACCCATCAACCACCCCCTCATCCAAATGCCGCTCCGGGTCCGCTGCCACCCGGCAGCGGTCTGCCGCATGCAGCAGTTCCAGCACCGTCAGCGCCCCGACCATCGCGCGCTCGGTCCTCGCCAGGCTCACGCGGCGCCCGGGAGAGACGTCGTTCTCCGGCCAGGGCAGTCCATCGGCGCCTTCGCAGCCGCGCATGCGCTTGAGAATGCCGAGCAGGGAGTTCAGGTCGGGCAGGGGAGTGTCGTCGTTGATAGGCTCAACAACGGCGTACGAAGAGAAGGTGTCGGATTCGTTCATGGCGTCGGCTTCCGTGGCTGTACTTAACAGCGCCACCGCGTAGCAAGGTGGCGGACGATGCGTGGCTGCAAACCGGAAGAAGCGATGTCATAAACCGGCGGGCCCGAAAGCCCCCACGCACCGCCCGCCAAAAAGGCCGACGGATTGCCCGCCGGCACCGGTTAAGGACGGTGCCGGCGGGCAAGCGCAAACTACAGACATCGCTTTCTTCGGGTTTGCAGGCCCGAGCCACCCGCTTTCGGTGGCGCGCCATGGTGTTTACGCCGTCGCTTCGAATGCCAATAGAAATTCGCGAAGGAATCGCGGAATCCGAGAGCGAAGAACTATTGTTGCACGCACCATTCGTGCGGCACGCGACACCGCCGGACGCATTCGCGCAGCTGCTCTGCTGATGGCGAATCAAACTGGCGCAATCGCCCACGGCACAAGTGAATAGCGCGACAGCCTTCTTTGCAACAGTTCCTAGTCCGCCTCGCCGGGCGGCGGCGCCGGATCATCCGCACAGCCCGAAAATCGGTTCAAACCCGACACTGTTAGCAAGCTCGCAGCTTCAACCAGCGCGATCCTCAGCCGCATTCCCCACCAACAGCTCAATCATCGCCCGCGCCGCTGCCGACTGCCGCCGATGCGGCGCATAGATCACCGAGAACGGCCGCGAGCGCCCGCGTAACTGCGGCAGCACTTCCACCAGCTGCCCACGCTGCAACCGCTCGCGCACGATGAACGCATAGCTCTGGCAGATGCCAATGCCCTGTTCGGCCAGCGACACCACGCCCAGCACATCGTCGGAGGTCTCGATGGGCGAACGCGGCAGCCAGTCCACGTCGCGCCCCCCGTCGCGGAAGATCCACGGCGCCAGGCGCCCGGTACGCGGCATCACGAACGGCAGGCACAGGTGCTGTTCCAGATCTTCCAGCGTCTGCGGCGTACCCCGGCGCTGCAGGTAGTCCGGCGCAGCTACCAGCAGCAGCGGCGCATCCTCCAGTTTCCGCCCCACCAGCCCGCTGTCCGGCAACTGGCCTAGGCGGATGGCCAGGTCGAAGCCTTCGGCCACCAGGTCCACGTTGCGGTTGGTGATGTTCAGTTCCACCTGCACCTGCGGGTACTGCTGCGCAAAGCGCGCCAGCACGGGCGGCAGCCGGTAGTGGCCATAGGTGGTGGGCACGCTCAGGCGCACGCGGCCGGCCAGCGCGCCGTCCTGGGCCAGTACGTCGCGCTCGGCGTCGTCCAGCAAGCCGAAGGCGGTGCGCACTTGGTCCAGATAGAGCCGCCCGGCGTCGGTAAGGCCCACGCGGCGGGTGGTCCGCTGCAGCAGCTGCCGGCCCAGCCGCGCTTCCAGGCGGGTGACCGCGCGGCTCAGCACCGAGGGTGTGGTGGACAGCGCCACGGCGCCTGCCGTGAACGAGCCGTGCTCGACCACTGCCAGGAACACCTCCACATCGCCCAGGTAGTCGAACTTGCGGCTCATTTGGCTCTCCAGGGAACAGATGTTTTGCGATGGAGCCAATTTATCGCCGCTGTGGCGATGAATAAAGTGGCCGCCATTCCCCGATAGGAGCTCCCCATGAACCTGATGACCCGGCTGGCCGCAGCGCTGGCCCTGACCCTGGCCGCCACCGGCGCGCATGCCGCCAACGTGCTGGTGGTGCTGTCCGACGAAAACCACCTGGACCTGAAGGACGGCAAGGTGCTGTCCACCGGCTTCTATCTCAACGAGCTGATGCAGCCGGTCAAGCTGCTGCTGGACTCGGGCCACGAGGTGACCTTCGCCACGCCGTACGGGCGGGCGCCAACGGTGGACGCGTCCTCGGTGACGCCGGCGTACTTCGGCAATGATGCCGCGCAGCTGAAACTGCACAAGGACCTGATGGAGAAGCTGGCGCTGACCTCGCCGACGGCCTCGCCGGTGGTCAGCCTGGCGCGCGTTGAGCAGCAGGGCTACGCGCGTTTCGATGCGGTCTACATTCCCGGTGGCCACGCGCCGATGCAGGACCTGCTGAAGAGCCCCGCGCTGGGCCGGCTGCTGGCTGACTTCCATCAGCGCAGCAAGACCGCCGCGCTGGTCTGCCACGGACCGATCGCGCTGCTGTCCACGCTGCCGGATGCTGCGGGTTTCGTGGCGAAGCTGGAAGCGGGTTCGATGCCGGCCACGCCGAAGTGGATCTACAGCGGCTACAAGATGACGGTGATCAGCAACCAGGAAGAAGAACAGGCCAAACCGCTGCTGGGCGGCGGCGAGATGAAGTTCTACCCGCAGACGGCGTTGCAGCGGGCGGGGGCGAAGTTCAGCAGCAACACCACGCCGTGGACCGGGCATGTGGTGGTGGACCGCGAGCTGATTACCGGGCAGAACCCGGCTTCGGCGCTGGAGGTGGGGCAGCGGTTGGTGGAGCGGTTGAAGTAGGGCGGGTTCTGCATCGCATGCGATGCCGTGGCACCATGAAGCGCTGGCCTCTTCCTTATGGGGAGGCCGGTTTTCCAGGGAAGCCATTCAACACGACATGCGAACGTCCATCCTCTTCATTCTTTCGGTCCTGTGCCTGAACTTGCTGTCGGGCTGCGCCAGTGGGCCGGACTACCACCATTCCAATCGCGAGATTACCGGCGCGTTCGTGGCCGACGACGGCAAGCTGTACCTGCTGCCGGTCTATGACGAACCGATGCGCTTCGATGCGGCGCCGTTTCGTGATTACCGCGCCTTGATGGACAGCCCGTTGCGCGAGGCCGTGGTCTGCGCGCAGCTGTACTTCCGTGAGGACTGGCGCGTGCCGGCCGACCGGAGCAAGGTGCATGGCAGCTACGCGCTGCTGCTGCGGCCGGAGCAGGTGACGCCGGAACAGGCGGCGCAGTTCAAGCTGGAGCGGTTGGAGATCAGCCCGCGAGTGGCCAAGGCCATCGCTGCGTTGACGCGCCAGCCGTACATCCTTGAAGCGCGGAGCCGTTACGAGCTGGCGGCCAACCCGGACTGCGACCTTTCCAGGCAGGGTGGCAGCTATTACAGCGCGCTGTTCGAGAGTGATGGCGAGCGGGTGAAATTGCCGGATGCTGCGGCGCTGGCCGCGAAGGCGAAGCTGCCGCAGTCGATCACCGCGCGGGCTGAGCGGATCCGGCCGGACGATACGGACAAGCCGGGGGTTGGGACTGCGGCCGGGAAGGTGTTGGGGGCTGCGTTGGTGCCGGTGGCGGTTCCGGTGTTTGTGTTGAGCCTGCCGTTCCTGGGGCCGGATCATTGGAAGTGATGGGGCGCGTGCCGCTATTGCCTGCGTGAGTTTTCCCACCACTGCTTCACTGCAAGGAAGGCCTGAAGCAATAGGAAGATGCCCGCGAAATAGCCCCAGATCCAGAGTCCAATGTTGAGGGCATCTGGATTGCGGCGATAGGCTAGTAAAGCGAAGTACGATGTTCCAAAGAGCGCGGCAAGGATCTGTGTTCCCAGGAAGCCTTTGGTCAGGGGTTTCATTTCTTTCCCAGTCGATGCGGTAATGCCTGCGCCGATCGCTGCTTTGGCTGACTCAGCCCATGCTGGCGGCGCGGGCCTGGATATCGTGCTGCACGCGCTGATCTTCCAGCTGCTGATCAAGCTGATTGGTAATGGCACGCTGCTGTGCTTCGCGACTGACTGCGTCGAACTGCTGCGTTGATTCTTCGACCGAGGTCTGTGCGGCCAGTTCAGTCGGCATCGCGGCGCGCTGGTGTGCGGGGTCGCTGGGCTCGCCCTGGACCACGAACAGGGTGTGACCGGCGGGTTTGTCTGCGGTGGCGTTGCTCAGCAGTACGTGGTCGACGCGGTCCAGGTCGTTGTCCTTGGCTAGCACCAGCAGGCTGGCGGTCATGCGCTCGCTGGCTTCGTCGAAGGTGCGACCGTGTTTGGCGTCCAGCGCCGCTACGCCTTCGCGCACCTGTTGGTAGAGCGCATGATCGGGATGCTCGGGCTGGGTAGGCAGCAGGGGCGCGGGCGGCGCTTCGGGTTCCTGGATCGTTGCGCTTGAGGGTGATGCCGCCGGTGCCTCCACGGGTGGTGGCGTGTAGGGAGGTTCGTGCTGCGAGACTTGGGTCGCCGCGTCTGTCATCAGCGGGGGCGCAGCGGGCTCGGCTCTCGCGAGTGCGGCTGGAACGTCTGACTCCGGCTGGACCGACGCCGACTTCGCTTCGGCTTCGTGGAGGCGGGCAGTAGCCGGCGCGGCTTCAGCCACTTCGGTCTGGATTGACGGGGCCGGGGAGTGCGGGTCAGTTGCAACGGGCTCCTGCGCAGGAGCCGGGTGCCCGATATCCGGTGTCGGTAGCGCACTCACTTCTGGCTGCGCGGGAGATCGCTCAGCGGAGGGAATGTCGGGTGACGGCACAGGAGCTGCCGGCACCGGGTGCGCAGGAGGATTTGCCTCGGTATGCGCTTGCCGCTCGCTTGACTCATCCCATGCAGGTTGCGTTGCAGCGGCTGCGGTCGGCTCCTGTCGTGGTGCTTCGCGGCGAGCCGGTTCCCGTACAGATTCCACACGATCCGAAGGCGTCGGCGCTGCAGGCGCAGGAGCGTGATGCTCTTGTACCAAGGATGATGTGTTGGGCGCCAGTGCAGCGCGTTCAACGCTGTGCGCATCGATCACGGCTTGCGGCGTCAGCCGTTCTTCGGCGTGCTCGCCGCGAACCTCAGCCACGGCTGCGGCGGCCATCTGCTGCACCTGCGGTGCAGCGACGCCAAGTCGATTGGCTTCCTGCATGGCCTGTTCGTGAGCATCGCGCTCGTTGGCGGTCAATGCCTCGATACTGCGTTCGTGGGCGCTGGGTACGGGCGCCTCCATCTGTTGGATGGCCCGGATCTGCGGGTAGGTACTGTTCAACTCGTCGCGGATGTTGCCCTCGGCCAGCGAATCGTAGACCCAGCCGTCATGTAGCCACTCACCATCGCCCTGTTGCTGATAGGTGCGTCCGTCGGAGGCGAGTACGTGATCGGGATGCTCGCGTGCCCAGATCACTTCATCAGGAATAGCTCCGTACTGAGACCAGCCCTGGGCGGTGTAGGCCTCCTCATACTGCTTGGCAAAGGCCGCCGAGCTTCGGGCGGCGTTGAAGGCCATGATGCCCTGTGCGGCTTCATCAAGCTGCGCAGCCTTGGTGGCGTCGGCAACTTCGACCGTGGTGTTCTTGATGCCATGTTCGAGGACCTGATGGACGACCTCGCGTCGCCATTCACCGTTCTCCGGGTTGCGCTCCCAGGAACGCGGAAGGGCGCTGGGTGTATCGCTGGCGTCGCCGGCAATGCTGAAGGGATTGATCGGTTGATCCGGCTCGGACAGCCGCAGCCCGACGGCCCGGCTTGAGGCCTGGTAGTTCAGTTGCTGGGTCAATTCGGCGTCGGCCGTGAGCAGCGTGGTCGCGCCGTAGATCGGGCGATCGGCCAGGGTACCGACGGTGCCTACGATCTCCCGCTCGCTGTGTGTCCAGCCCTTCTCGGGATGCGCCGGGTCAAACGTCCAGACCCTACCGGTGCTGTCGGCCTGATTGTTGATCTGGTACTTCTCGATCCAATCGACGATCTCACCGCCACCCCAGGCGCCCAACCCGCCACCGATGATGCCGGTGACAATGGCGCCAGGGCCGGACTCGATGCCCAGCAGCGTACCGACCTTGGCGCCCACTGCCGCGCCGGTCCAACCGCCGACGCTGCGTGCTCCGAAGTCCAACAGCGCGGCTTCCGCGCCCGTCCGGTTGTCGCGCGCGTACAGGTCGGCAATCTTTGTTCCTTCGGTGGCGGCTTCAACGACCGTCGCTGCGGCGCCACCGATGACGGCGCCCCGCACCATGTTTGGGCGCACGCGGATGGTGTGGTCGACGCTGCGTGCTTCCTGGATGTTGGGCGTAATGCCTTCAACAACCTTGAGCGTTGCGCGCTCATCGAGAACGGCTGCCGCTGTTGGTGGGCTGACCTTGTCGTTGAGGGGCAGGGTGTCCGTAAGCTCGGCGTGCCAGCGGCCTTGTGCGCGCCAGCCATCGCGCAATGATTGGGTGATTCGGGGGTCTTTCAGCCGAGCCTCGCGTTCGGCTTCCAGCGCTGCGCCCGGTAGACGGGTATCGCTATGGCTGTCGTAGACCTGAGCGCCTTCGCGTCCGTAGAGTCGAATCTGGATGCCGGTCTCGGCCTGGACCTTGTCCAGATTTCCGGGCAGGGCATCGTAAACGTATTTGCGCACGTCTTCGGGGACGTAGCGGCCGAAGCCTTCGTCGTCCAGCTTGTCAGTAAACCTTCGGTCGACACCAAGCTCGCTTTCCAACCGATGTGCGACAACTCCCCGAATCTCCACTTCGTAGCCCTTGGCCTGGAGATTCTTGATCAGATTAACTGCGGCGTCGCCATTTCCTAGTGTCGTATCGAGGATGAGATTCCTGTGGCCCTCGACTGCCAGGGATCGCAGCTCTTTTGCCCATTGGCTGGCATCGGTGTGAGTATGCCCCGACCAGGTGTATGGGTGCTGCTGGACAAGCTGCGGAGCGTCACGGTGCATCTCCCGCAGCGCGTCGGGATCGATGGAAATGGCATCACCAGCAAGCTCTCGAATCGCAGCACCGGCAACCCCGCTCTTACCTGCGCCTGGCTGTCCAGCGAGTACAATTGCCTTGGGGTGCTCCTGAGGAGTGGTACTGTCCAGACCACTATGGGGAAGCACCTTCTCCGCAAACACCTGCGCATGCGCCTGGGGCGCGAGGCTCCAATCGGGTGAACTCAACGCTCTAGCTCCTGAAAATAGGAGTACATCGACTCATCTCCTATCCATTGGCTTTGTAGGCGCGCCCTAAGCATTAACCGTTCTTTTTCAAGTGCATTGGCAATATCCTGGGGATTCCCAGCCGCTTCAGCAGCGGCAAGCTCACTCCGTGCCTCCATGATGAACGTTCCGAGCCTGCCTTCCAATGCGGAGATCGCGTCGTCGAACGGCATTAAAGGAATCTGTCGTGATCGTTCGGCTGATCGATTCAGTACTTCCTGCAGTCGTTCGATATGTTCCGGATAGTCCTTGAGCATTTCCCGGAGTTTGGCTGGAACGGGTGGAGAGGAAAGGGTCAAGATTGTCACCTTTGGGGTAGATCCACGTAGATTCGAGAATATCCCCACATGCCTTGGTGGGTCCAATGCTATTTGCGACAATGTATAGGCAAATGGGTTGTGTCGATTTGGCCCACGAGTCAGATCACTGGGTCGCCATTCCTCGTGCGCTGGAGGAATGTACGGCATTGCGCATGCATAATCCCAATGGGGCGAACGGATGCCCGCAAACAGGAAGGAAGCCGGCGCCATGACGAACATGCCAACCCAGCTCACGACTGACTTCGATGCGATGCTCGACCGTGGTGACATTGCCGACGCGCGGCGGCTGTTGGCCCCGCAGCTTGCACGCGGGTGCGCCGAAGCGTTGTTCCTCTCTTCTTCGATGCCTGTAGGGGAGGACGACGCACACGCCGAGGCGGACAGCTTCGCGACCCTCAAGCAGGCCGCAGAGAAGGGCTATATCCCGGCAATCTATGCGGTAGGGCTGTGCCTGCTGACTGGTGACCGCGTCGAGCAGGATGTCATGCGGGCGGCCGCGCATTTTGAACGGGCATCGGAGGCCGGCTATCCGTCGGCCATGTACGAATTTGGCCTGGCGCTGTTCCATGGCAAGGGTGTCGCCAGCGACGTGCCACGTGCGGTGTACCTGATCCGCGCTTCGGCGCAGGGTGGGAATGAGTACGCCAGGGAGTTCCTGCTGGCGCACTCGTTGGACGTGGGCACGTAGGAGGAGGGTGCGGCGGCCGGTAACGCTACACTGGCGGCCTACCCCCGATGGAAGCTCACCCATGTTCAGTGGAAAGGTTGCGGTGGTCACCGGCTCCACCAGTGGTATCGGTCTTGGCATTGCCACCGCGCTGGCGCGGCAAGGTGCCGATATCGTGCTGAATGGCTTCGGCGATGCGACGGAGATCGAACGCATCCGTTCCAAGCTGGAAACCGAGTTCGGCGTGCGGGTGGCGCATGACGGCGCCGATCTTTCCCGTGGCGAGGCAGTGCGCGGGATGATTGAGCATGCCGTCGCGACGATGGGCCGCATCGACATCCTCGTAAATAACGCAGGCATCCAGCACACCGCCTCGATCGAGGAATTTCCCGTCGAAAAGTGGGATGCGATCCTCGCGCTGAATCTCTCGGCCGTATTCCATGCCACGGCGGCGGCCTTGCCGCACATGAAGCAGCAGGGCGCCGGCCGCATCATCAACATTGCGTCGGTACACGGCCTGGTGGGCTCGGTGAACAAGTCCGCCTACGTGGCGGCCAAGCATGGCGTGGTGGGGTTCACCAAGGTGACCGCGCTGGAGAATGCGGGCAGCGGGATCACCGCCAATGCCATCTGCCCGGGCTGGGTACGAACGGCGCTGGTCGAGCAGCAGATCACCGCGTTGGCCGAGCGCGAAGGCACGGATCAGGAGTCGGCCGCGCGTGCGCTGCTGGCTGAGAAGCAGCCGTCGTTGCAGTTCGTGACGCCCGAGCAGCTGGGTGAGATGGTGGTGTTCCTGGCTTCGGACGCGGCGGCGCAGATCACCGGAACGGCGCTACCGGTGGATGGGGGCTGGACCGCGCGTTAGTTTGCCGGTTGCGGTCGCCGCTGCAGCATCGGCAGTGCCACCAGTGTGGCGAGGAGGGTGAACAGCACCAGCGACGAGCCGACCGTACCGAAGCCCAGGCCACCCTTCTCCAGCGGCTTGGTGAGCAGGTCGCCGAAGGTGGCGCCGAACGGGCGGGTGAGCACGAAGGCGATCCAGAACAGGATGACCCGGTTGATGCCCTTGATGCGGCTGGCCAATGCGGTGAGCGCGATGAGGCTGCCGATCAGCAGTGCGCCGCCGGTGAAGCCCAGCCCGGAATCGTCGGCGAGAAAGTCGCCCAGCGCGGTGCCGAGCGTGTTGGAGAACAGCACGGCGGTCCAGTAGAAGCCTTCGGCGCGGCGCGATGCGATGTTGCTGACCGAGATCGATTTTTCCGATATCCGCCAGGCCAGCAGCACCAGCGCCAGGCAGCCGGCCAGCAGGCTGGCGCCGGTGGCGTAGCCCAGGCCTAGAGTGCGGTCGAGCAGGTCGGACATGGTGGTGCCGGCGGTGCTGGTGGCCAGCACCACTGACCAGAACAGCACCGGGTGGAAGCGCCGCGCCGACAGTTGCAGTGCCAGCAGGCCAGCGAAGATCGTCAGCAGGATCGCCGAGCTGGCCACGTAGCCCAGGTTGAGCGTCATCGACAGCAGGTCGCCCGCAGTCTCGCCGAGGGTGGTGGCGGCGATCTTCATCACCCAGAAGCCGAGCGTGACCGCCGCCACTTTGCTGTGCAGGGAGTCTGCGTCTGAAGCACTCATGGAACGTCGCCTGGGGAGCCTGCGGGCGATGCTGTGGTGGCGGGCGTCGGAGCGCGGTCGGAACCGGGTTCGGTGAGGGTGAGCGTGGGGCTGGCGTTCAGCCCACGCCGGCCGGGGCCGAAAGGCGCGCCAGCAGGGCGTCCCAGTCGGCCACGAAGCAGCCGTCGCGGCCGCGGTTGCATTCGGTGATCCACGCGTCCAGCGGTTCGCTCTGTGCGCGGTAGGCGCTGACATCGCCCAGGACGGCGAAGTGCAGGCGGTAGTTCACCAGCATCTGCAGCCACTGCCCGGCCATGCCGGAGCGCAGCTCGAAGAAGTCCGGAGAGAGGCGTTGCACCGGCACGGCGATCCACTCGGCCTGATGCCCGAGGGCATCGCCGACCAGATCGCGCAGGCCGTTGGCATCGAGTGTCGGGCCCTGCGGCTCGATGCGCAGGAGACGGATGGTGCCGATGTTCTCAATGGAATCATTCATGCCGGAGGCTCTGCAGGCGACGCAGCCGGGCGAGGATGTCTTCGCGCAGGCCGGGGATGTAGTGGTAGGCGTCTGCCAGCAGGGTGACGTCCGCCGTCGGGACGAGCCGTTTCATGCGTTCGGCGGCGGCAGGGGTATCGATGAGGGCATCACGCGCGCCCATGACAAGGGCTGCCGGTGGATGCAACGTAGCCAAGCGCTCGTCGCTGATACGGGGAATGCGCAGCGGACGTGGCCGGACCTCGGCACGGATCAATGCCAGCAGGTCGAGCAGCGGCTGCGCACGTGCAGGTGCACGCAGTGGCGCGGGGCCCATGACCGCACGGCGCAGGCGCTCACGCCCCCATCGGCCAAGCAGCAACAGTGGGAGCGCCTTGAGCAGGAATGCACGCTGGCGCCCGATACCCGAGGGGCTGACCAGGACCAGTGCGTTAACCTGGGCAGGCCTTCGCAACGCGTAGTCCATTGCCAGGAAACCGCCGAACGACAGGCCCACGAATGCAGCGCTTTCCACGCCGAGTGCGTCGAGGACATCATCCAGCCATTGCGCATGCGCATCGCTGTCCAGCGCAGGTTGCGTGCCTTCGCTGAGACCCGGTTCGCCAATGATGTCGACGGCATGCACGCGGTAGTACTCGCTCCAACGTGCGGCATCGAACATCCAGCTGGCGGCATTGCTGAGGGTGCCATGCAGCAGCACCAGGGCAGGGCCGTGTTCGGGGCCGCAGCTGACCACAAATGTCGAACCGGCGCGGGTGGCGAGATGGTGCGATTCGTGTGGTACCGGCCAGTCCGAAAGCACCTGGCGGTAGGCGGCAAGTACGCGCTGGGTGGGAATGCCGGGGCGCTGCCGCTTCATGCGCTGCGGTCCTGCAGCAGACGCTGCAGGCTGACCAGCAGTGCCGTGGAACCTGCCAGGCCACCGATCACGATCAGCTTGAGCACATCGTGCTCAGGCGAATAGATCGTCTCCATGCGCAGCGGCTCATCGTCGGCCGCGCGGCCGGTGACGCGCGCATGCAGGGCACGGACCAGGTCGGCGGCACGTGCCGCACCGCATCCGGGAATATCCACCACCGTGGTCATCTGTGGGCGCGCAGCGGAGGGCTCACGCACGGTGCCGGTGAACATGTCGAGGTCTTCAGCGGTGATGCGATAGGACTTGCCGATGCGGGTCGCGCGCAGTTGGCCGCTACGGATATGCCGCAGGACGGTTTTGGGGTGCAGGCTGAGCTGCTGGGCAGCCTGTTCGACGGTTAGCAACGCGGGGGACATATCGGAACTCGAGAACCATGTGCTCCCTATTGTTCCATGAAATTCAATTTTTGGGAGTGATTGGGTATTGGACGGCGGCGGCGACCGGGGGCCGTCTGCCCGGTGCCGCTCGCGCGGGCCAACCATCCCGACGGCTACGCTGGCTTCGCAAACACATCCAAGCCTTTGCCCGTCTCCAGCAGCGACTTCAGGCTGGACAGCACAATCGGCCAGCCCTGGCGGATGCCGGTATCCATGCCGCTACCCGGTTCCAGCTCCTCATGGGTCACCGTCAGCCGCACCATGTCCTGGTAGGGCACGATGTCGAAGGTGACCCGGCTGTAGGCATCCGGGTTGTCGGCCTGAGAGGCGGCGGCCCAGGTGATGACCAGCCGCGAGGGTGGGGTGCTCTCCACCACCTCGCCGACCAGCTCGACCGAGCGCGTTTCGTTGGCGCGCACGTGCTGCCAGCGCGAGCCGGGCTTCCAGTCCGAGACGTTCTCATGCCCCCAGTAGCGACTGGCGATCTCTGGGCGGGTGATGGCCTCGAACACCTTCTGTGGCGTGGAGGCGATATAGATCACGTGGATGAAGCCGGTAGTCTCTGCGGACATCGTCACTCTCCTTCCAGTTCGCGTTTCAGGTCATGCAGCAGGCTCAGGCGCTGCTGCTCGAACTTGCGTACCCAGCGCTCGTAGACTTCATGCAGCGGCACCGGGTTGATGAAGTGCAGCTTTTCGCGGCCGCGGCGCACGGTGCTGATCAGGTTGGCGTCTTCCAGCAGGCCCAGGTGCTGGGTGACCGATTGGCGGGCCATGTCCAGGTGTTCGCACAGCTGGCCCAGCGTCTGGCCGTTGTCCTCGCAGAGCAGGTCCAGCAGCGTCCTGCGCGTGGGGTCGGCCAAGGCCTTGAACACCTTGTCTGCATTCATGCGGGATGTCTTCAGTTCCAGTTGTCGATCCTGATGTCGTGCGGGTTGGGCTGGCCCTTGCCGGTTTCCAGCAGGGCCTTGAGGCTCATCAGGAACACCGCCCACTTGGTGCTGCAGTGGGAGGTGAACTCCACGCGTTCCTTCCAGCCTTCGTGGGTGAACAGCACGATGCAGTAGTCGCCTTCCTGTTTCAGTGCGAAACGCGCATGCGTGCCGATCCATTCGGCGGGGCCGGCGAGGAACTTCCAGAGCACCAGCTCGCCGGGAATGAGCTGTTCCAGCTGCATCTCCATGGCGCCGATTTCCTGGCCGTTGTTGGTGAAACGGACCTTGACCGTGCCGCCGGTCTCACGGTCGCCGTGGGTGTCTTCAGCCCACCAGGCCGCCACGCCTTCGGGGGTGGCCAGGGCCTGGTACACCTGGCTTGCGGGGGCTTTGATGCCGACCCGGTGTGCGATATCCACCATTGCAGGTTCCTCGCGTGGGCAGGCAGGTGCCGCCCTTGGGACGGACTATATGCAGGTAAATGCCTGCATGTCAAATCCAGCCCATGGCGTTGCGACCGTGGTAGTGCCGGCCGCTGGCCGGCATGCCAGTGGCGTTGGGTGACTGCAGTTGCCGGCCAGCGGCCGGCACTACCGGGGCGATGCGTCAGCTCTCCGCGTCCTGCAAGGCGGCATGGAGTTTGTCCGTGATGCGCTGCAGGGCGGCCAGATCATCGGCGGAGAGATGGTCGAGAAAGTACTGGCGGACGCCAGCGACGTGCACCGGCCGTGCCGCGCGCAGCTGTGCGTGACCTTCTGCGGTCATGCGGATCAGCACGACGTTGTCGCTGTCGGCATCGCGCTCGATCAGCCCGCGCCCGGCCATGCGGGTCAGCTGGTGCGAGAGGCGCGTCTTGTCCCATTCCAGGTAGTCCAGCAGTTCGCGCTGGCGGCGGCAGCGATCCTTGGCCTGGCTCAGCTCCATCAACACGATGAAGTCCGCCTTGGATAGGCCTGTGCTGCGGGTGATGTCCTGAACGATGCGGCCGGAGGTGATCTCGGCCATGCGCCGGAAGCCGCGCCAGGCGGCCCATTCGTCGGGGGTGATGCGGGGAGAGCTCATGGCCCCACGTTGCCGCGACAGGGTTGACATGTCAACAACCCGGGTCTACGGTTGACGTGTCAACTCCTCTGGATCACGCCATGCAACCCCCTTCCCGCATCGCCATCATCGGCGCAGGCCCCGCTGGTCTGACCGCTGCGCTGATCCTGCACCGCGGCGGCCACCGCGTGCGCGTGTACGAGGGCGAAGCGTCCGGGCAGCAGCGCACGCAGGGCGGCACGCTGGATCTGCACGACGATTCCGGCCAGGTGGCGCTGCAGCGCGCGGGCCTGCTGGAGGCTTTCCGCGCAGTGGCGCGCCACGAGGGGCAGGAGGCGCGAACGGGCGACCCGTGGTCCGGGGTGATCACCACCGGTGGGTTCGGGCCGGAAGGGAGCAAGGACAAGCCAGAGATCGACCGTGGCGATCTGCGCCAACTGCTGATGGATGCGCTGCCGGCGGACGCGGTGCAGTGGGGCCACCGCCTGACCGAGCTCGTCCCTGCACAGGCGGGCGGCCACCGCCTGCGCTTCGCCAACGGCGTGGAGCACGAGGCGGACATCGTGATCGGTGCCGATGGCGCGTGGTCGAAAGTGCGCGCGGCGTTGAGTGCGTGCCAGCCGCTGCCAACCGGCATTACCTTTTTCGAGGGTTGGATCGAGCGGCCAGCAGCCGACATCTCAGCGATGGTCGGGCAGGGCAGCCTGTTCTGCTTTGGCGGCGAGGAGGCCCTGTTCGTGCAACGCAACAGCCGTGATCGGCTCTGCGTGTATGCGGCGCTGAAGCGCTCCTCCGAGTGGCTCGATGCACGGATCGCGCAGCACGGCATGCGGACGCTGGTGACAGGCAGCTATGCCGGGTGGGCCCCGAATCTTCGGCGCGTGCTGGAGGCCTGCACGGACTTCGTGCGGCGGCCGATCTACAGCCTGCCGGCGGATTTCCGCTGGACCCCGCGCGATGGCGTGACCCTGGTCGGTGATGCGGCGCATCTGATGCCGCCAGTGGGCGTGGGCGTGAACCTGGCGATGCTGGACGCGTCGGATGTGGCGATGGCGTTGTGTGCGCAGCCGGATGCGATCAGCGCCCTCCGTGAAGCGGAAGCGCTGGTCTGCGAACGCGCCCGCGCGCTGATGCCCGATGCGATCGAGGGGTTCCAGCGCTGGTTCATTACCGACGAGGCTGCTGACGGCGGTTGCTGATCGCTTCACTGGCAATCGACCGGTTGCCGCAGTGCCCAGGTCGTGCGAATGCGGTGCCGATCTTTCCGCGCGAACCCCGGGGGCTTGACAGGCGAGTCTACCAACTAGTAGATTGACTACATGAAGGAATCGCTCTCGCCCAAGGCCCAGGAAATCCTGGTCCACGCCCGTGCGCTGCTGGAGGCCGGTGGCTACAACGGCTTCAGCTACGCCGACGTGTCGGCGCGGGTGAACATCAGCAAGGCCAGCATCCATCATCACTTCCCCAGCAAGGCGGACCTGGTGCGCACGGTGGTCGAGCTGTACCGGGCCGAGGCGCGCGAGGGCCTGGCGCTGCTGGATCGCCAGCTCGACGACCCGCTGCAGGAACTCAGCGCGTATGTGGAGTACTGGTCCAGCTGTATTGCAGGGGGGACGTCCTCGTTCTGCATCTGCGCGATGCTGGCCGCCGAGGCGCCGATGATTCCGCCGGAAATTGCCGAGGAAGTGCGTGGACATTTCGAGGACCTGAGCGGCTGGCTGGCCCTCACCCTGGAAAAGGGTGCGGCGCTTGGGCAACTGCGCCTGCAGGGTTCGGCGGCGGACGAGGCCAAGGCCTTCATGTCATCGGTGCATGGCGCGATGCTGGCCGCGCGCGGTTTCGGTGACGCGGCGACCTTTGCTGCGCTGGCACGGCTGGCCATCGCGCGGGTGAGCGCGGCGACCTGAGCGATGTGTGGTGGGCCTGCGGCGACGCGGGCCTTCTTTTTGAGTCCAATGCCTACCTACTAGTAGGTTCATCCTGTTCCGGAGATATGTCCATGTCGCACCCTCTGTCCACGCTCGGCGTGATCCATACCGCTGTCAGCCTGATCCCGGTGTTGAGCGGCCTGTATGCCTTCATCCGCCACCGCGCAATCGATCCCGCCACCCGCGCGGGCAAGCTGTACCTGGTGGGCCTGGTGCTGTCGGTGGCCACCTCGTTCACCGTCTCCAGCACCGGGGGGCTCAATCCGGGCCACGCGTTCGGGGTGGTCGTGCTGCTGGTGGCATTCGGCGGCGTGCTGGCCGCGCGGCTGCGCTGGCTGGGGCGCGCCGCGCGTTACCTGTCGACCTTCGCACTGTCGTTCAGCTTCCTGCTCTCGTTGGTGCCCGGCGTCAACGAAACGCTGACCCGCTTGCCGGCAGCGCATCCGATTGCAGCGGCGCCGATGGCCCCGGTGGTGCTGCACACCCTGCTGGCCTGCCTGGTGGTGTTCGTGATCGGCTTTGCCGCGCAGTGCTGGAGGCTGCGAAACCGTGCCTTGGCAGGACGATCCTGAGGCGCTGCCGGTCACCCCTGCGTGGCGAGTGCGGCCAGCAGTGCCACCGGTTCGATCAGTGCAGCCGAGCGTGCCGGGTCAAGTTGAATGTGCCCGCTGCAGAAGCCGAACGATTGGCCCGCGGCACGCTCGGGGACGCGTGTGGTCGCGTCGGGTGCCTCAATCTCCAGCACTTCGTCCACGGCCAGCGCCAGGGGTGCGGTGCCGGCGTTGATCAACAGCATGGCCGGGCTGCCACCCTCGAATGCCGGTTGGCCGCTCATGCGGCGCAGGTCGACGACGGGTAACGGTTGCCCACGGACCTCCAGGGTCGGTCTGCCATGGTGGTCTGCAGGGCCGAATCTCTCCGGACCGCGTATTTCGACCGCCGCCTGGATGTCGGTGGCGAACAGGACGGTGCCTGCACGCACGACGATGACCTCGAACAGGTCGGCAGGCGATGCGCGTGTTTCCGTTGCAGGGTGGGCGGGTACGGGCATGCGATGGGCGTGGCGAAGACGATGGGAAGGGGGATCTGGATGATGACGCCTGAACGCAGCGCGCGGCCGCGGCGGCGTGCGCGTGCAAGGCGACGGTTCAGTGTGTATCAGGCGTTTGCGGGTGGCGCGCCGACGCTGCCGACGCGTGGAAAATGCGGACGCAGCAGGCCGACGAGCTGGTCCATGCCCGGGATGGCGTGGCCGAACTCGTCCCAGCGCGCATTCACCAGGCCGGACACCACGATCTGCCCGGTCTCGATGTGGGTCATCGCCCAGTACGGAACGGCACGCGCGCTGATGGCCATGTCCAGTACCGGGGCGACGGCCGCGTGCGAACGGCTGTCCAGGATGCGGCGCCTGACCGCCGCCAGGCCGTCGGGCGGGCCTTCGATGTACTGGAAAAACCGCTGGCCGTCGACGATCAGCGCACCGGTAACGTCCACCCGGCGATTGAACGCGGCAGATTGCAAGACGATCTGGCGGAGGGCGTGATTGGACAGCCCAGCCGACATGCGGCTGGAGTAAGCAAATGCATGGAGCATGGAAGGGGCTTCTTGTGACGCACGTCACTATACGCACGCAAGCCCGCACCGTCGTGAGGCTTTGCTCACGCCACGCCTGGCACCGCGCACTGGGTCAACAGCCCACCAGGCGGTCGGCACCGAGACCGCCGCGGTGCTGGTTGCGGTACTCGGCAGGACTGGCGTCGACCTGGCCGCGGAAGTGCCGGCGGAAGGATTCCTGCGAACCAAAGCCGGCCTGCTCGGCGATCCACTGCAGGGGCCGGTCGGTGGTTTCCAGCAGCTCGCGCGCGAAGGCCACGCGTTCGCGGATCAGCCAGTCGATGGGTGACAGGCCGGTGGCCTCCAGGAACTGCCGCTGCAGCGTGCGCTGGCTGAGCGCGGCCTGCTCGGCGAGGCTGCCGAGCGAGTGCGGCTCGCGCAGGTTGCGGCGCATCCATTCCATCAGCTTTGCCAAGCGGGTGGGCTCGCCGTGGGGAATGGCGCGGCTGACGCGCTGGCTGCGCCCGGCGTCGCGCCACGGTGCCAGCACCAGCCGTTCGGCCACCAGGTTGGCCACGCGCGCGCCGTAATCCTTGCGCACCATGTGCAGCATCATGTCCATGCCGGTGGCCGAGCCGGCCGAAGTGATGATGCTGCCGGTATCCACGTACAGCACATCCTCCCGCACATCGATGCGCGGGAAGTCGCGTGCGAGTGATTCGGTGAGGCGCCAGTGCGTGGTGGCCTGGCGGCCATCGAGCAGCCCGGCCCAGGCCAGCACGAAGGCACCGGAGCAGATCGAGGTGATGCGCGCGCCACGGGCATGCGCACGGATCAGTGCATCGAGCAGCGCCTGTGGCGGACGTTCGCTGGGCTCGCGCCAGCCGGGGATGACGATGATGTCGGCGTCATCGACCGTGCTGAGATCGTAGGGCAGCTGCACCTGCGCATTACCGAGCATGCGCAGCGCGCCGGGCTCGCCCGCGCACAGCTGGGTGCGGTACCAGGCCACGCCGAGTTCCGGCCGCACCGGCGCGAACAGGCCAACCGCGCAGCCGAACTCGAACAGCCCCTGGCCGTGGCAGGCGACGATGGCGACGAGCGGTGCGCTGGGATCGGCGGAAGGGCTGGGCATGGCTAGATGCTACGGGCGGCGGTGCGCGGCGCTGAGTGGCGCGCGGGCATGAGGTGATGCCTGTGGAGCATGTGCACGGGTGACATTCCTGGCTTGGGGCGCCCGACGGTGTAGGGTCGACTGTTGGTCGACTATCGCGCGCAGCGCGGGCTTCCAGGCGGTATCGCCAACAGCAGTCGACTAACAGTCGACTCTACCCCGTCGGTTGCCGACCGCCGCCGGTCACCCACCAGCCGCCGCACATCACCCAACGTCGATTGCCCATCGCCGTCCCATGCGCGTGCTGTGCACGCCTGCCTAACGTCATTACCAGCCGTCATGTGGCTGGCCGGATATGACGGTTGGGTGACGCGATCCCGCCTGTTGCCGCGGGTGAACAGGCCCTTGAATGGAAGCGTGTTTCCGGCCCACCCCCACGAGCCCCCATGCCTGCCGCCCACGCCCCTGTCCTGAGCCCCCTTGCTGTCCTGATCGCTGCCGTTCTGGCCGCATCGCCTGGCCACGCGGCCGAAGCCGATGCCGATGCCGATCCCGCTGCCACCGCCGCGACAGCCAACGTGGCTGCGTCCACGCTGGATGCGGTGGTGGTGACCGGTTCGCGTACCAGCACGCGCACCGTGAAGAACAGCTCCACGCCGATCGATGTGATCTCTGCCGAAGACCTGGCCGCCACCGGCCAGGCGAACCTGCTGGAAGCGCTGCAACGTGCGCTGCCGTCGCTGAGCCAGATCGGCGGCTACCAGAGCGACCAGGAGAGCCTGATCCGTGGCTACCAGCTGCGCAACCTGTCACCGGGCTACACGCTGGTGCTGGTGAACGGCAAGCGCCGCAATGCCAGCGCCTACGTGAGTGGGGCCAACGGCGGCGGCTTTCCGGGCCACGCCTGGGCCGACCTGGCGCTGATTCCGGTGTCGGCCATCGACCATGTGGAAGTGCTGCGCGATGGTGCGTCGGCCATCTATGGCTCGGACGCGATCACCGGCGTGGTCAACGTGATCCTGAAGTCGCAGGCGCATGGCGGTGACCTGTCGGTTGAGAGCGGGCAGAGCATCGATGGCGACGGTTCGCGTACCAGTGTGCGCGCCAACGTCGGCCTGCCATGGGGCCAGGACGGCTTCGTCAATCTGTCCGGTGAAACCACCCGCCAGCATCATGCGATCCGCAGCCGCCGCTACATCGACGGTTACCTGAGCTACCCGGCGGTGGATGCCAATGGCAATCGGGTAGCGTTGCGCCCGAACAACCGGTTGCCCGCCGGTGCGTCGCCGAACCCCGCCGAGGCCGGCCGCGATGCGGAGGCCAACATCATCCTCAGCTCGCCGTCGTACGCGTTGAAGGCCTTCGCAGTGAATGCGGGCCATGGCCTGGGCGAGCGCGCGCAGTTCTACGCCAACGCCACGGCCAGCGATCGCACCGCGCAGGCGATCCAGAACTTCCGCCTGCCGGCGACCATCTTCACCACCTACAAGGCGCCCGGGGTGCTGAGCGTGTTCCCCGATGGCTTCCTGCCCGTGCTGGAAACCAAGGAAAAGCAGTACACCGGCACTGCGGGCGTGAAAGGGCAGGTGGCAGGCTGGGACTACGACGCCAGCCTGACCGGCAACCGCAGCACGGTGCGCACCTATACCCGCAACTCGGTGAACTACTCGTTGCCGTACCCCGGATCGCCCACTGACTTCTATGACGGCAAGCTGGACTACCAGCAGGGCATCGCCAACCTGGACCTGCGCCGTGGCTTCGAGGTGGCCGCCTTTGCGTCACCGCTGGAAGTGAGCGCAGGCGCCGAGTACCAGCAGGAACAGTACGAACGCGGGGCCGGGCAGTGGGAGTCGTACACCGGCTTCGGCGCCGCCGCGTTCGTGGGCTACTCCACCGCCGATGCGGTGAAGGCGACGCGCAACAGCAAGGCGGTCTATGTGGGCGCGGCCAGCAACATCACCTCGCGCTGGTATCTGGATGCGGCTGCACGCTGGGAAGATCATTCCGACTTCGGCAGCGTGTCCACGGGCCGCCTGACCACGCGCTTCGACTTCACCGACGCGTTGGGTGTACGCGCGACGGTCAGCAATGGTTTCCATGCGCCCAGCCTCGGCGCGCAGTACTACCAGGCCACCGGCAGCTGCCCGTGCGGTACCACGCTGGTGGCGCAGGTGTCTTCGCCGGCGGCGATTGCGCTGGGTGCCACGCCGCTGAAGCCCGAGAAAGCCACCAACTACAGCCTGGGCGTGACCTGGGACCCGAGCCCTGCATTTCACCTGGCCGTGGATGCCTACCAGATCGACATCCGCGGCCAGCTCGGCCAGTCCAGCCAGATCGGTTACAACGCGCAGGACCCGGCGCGCATCACCGACAACAGCGGTACGGTGTTGAGTGCGGCGCAGAAGAACACCATCGATGCGCTGCTGGGTTCCGCCGGCATCAGCATCCTGCCGGGTGATGCGTTCTACGCCAGCTACTTCACCAATGTGGGCAATACCCGCACACGCGGTGTCGAGCTGACCCTGGAAGCCAACCAGGACACCGCGTGGGGCAAGCTGCGCTGGAGCTACGCGGCCAACGTCGGGCGTACCACCATCCAGAAGGTGAGCGACATTCCGGCGGCGCTGCAGGGGCTGCCGAACATCAACCTGCTGACCAAGAGCAGCGAATACGCGCTGCGCTTCCGCACGCCCAGCTACACCCAGGTGGCGGGCTTGGGCTGGCAGAACGGGCGCTGGCGCTCGAACCTGGATTTCACCTACTACGGACCGATCAAGCGCCTGAACAACGGCGTGGAGTACAAGCAGCCGCCGGTGCTGGTGACCAATCTCTCCGGCGCCGTGGAGCTGGGCGCAGGCTGGAGTGCAGCGCTGGGCATCAACAACGTGTTCGACAAGCGCACGCGCAAGGTACCCGCGTATGCACGCAGTGCCACCGATGTGGCGAGCATCGAGACGACCTGGGATTCGGGCGACGTGCTGAGCCGGATCGGGGCGTTCTGGTACGGGCGGATCAACTACCGGTTCTGAGGCGGGAAGCAGCCGGGCATGGCTCGGCTCTACATAACGCGAAAGGCGGCCGGACAGGGTCCGCCATCATCGAGGAGCAGTTCATGTCTTCTGCATTGAGGGTGGTTGCATTGGTGGGCTCACCGGCCAGTTCGGCGACTTCGCGCACGCTGCTGCTGGTGCGGCATCTGCTGGCGTCGCTGCAGCAGCGGGTGCACGCCAGCGTGGAGCGGGTGGAGCTGGCGCCGATCGCCCGCTCGTTGGGGCAGTCGTTGTCGCGCGATGAAGCGGAGCCGGCGGTGGAGCAGGCGCTGCAGACCATCGAGGGCGCTGGCCTGCTGGTGGTGGCCGCGCCTGTGTACCGCGGATCGTACCCGGGACTGTTCAAGCACCTGGTCGACTTCATCGGGCTGGAGGCGCTGGTGGATACACCGGTGCTGCTGGCCGCGACCGGGGGCAGCGAGCGCCATGCGCTGGTGATCGACCACCAGTTGCGGCCGTTGTTCAGTTTCCTGCAGGCGCACACGCTGCCGATCGGGGTGTATGCCACGCCGGCTGACTTCGACGGCGAGCACGTCAGCAGCGCGGCGCTGCAGGCGCGTATCGCGCTGGCGACCGAGCGTGCCGCCGCGCATCTGGCCACGCAGGGACTGGCGCCGCCGACGCCGCTGCGGCGCATTGCCTGAGGCCATAACCGGCGGCGCTTTTCTTATGGCGAAGGCGCATCTGCATGGCCGGATCTGACCGCCGATTGTCGCCAGGCATCGCCGCCGCGACCGCTGGCATCTCTAGCATCGATATCGAAGCGGCATCGCATTGCCGGCCCAGATGAGGACCCCCCAGTGACGCTCGACGCAGCAAGCAAACCCATCCTGTTCCTGCTGGACCGCGAGTTCGAGGACGGTCAGATTCCCGGCCAGCGTTTCTTCTGCCGGCACAGCCTGCTGCTGGAAGGTGCGCTGTCGAGCATCGAGGGCCTCGACGCGCAGCTGGACGTACGTCGCATCGGCTTCGCACGGCCGCGTCGCGAGGTGATCGCGGAGATTGGCGAGCAGGACCAGTCGCTGCCGAAGCTGGTGCTGCCGCAGGGCGTGCACAGCGCGCTGGCCAGTGGCGCCCACAAGGATCGCCAGTACGTCTCCGGTGCCGAGCCGATCCTGGCGGCGCTGAACGGGTTGCTCGGCATTCCCGTGGCCCATCCCTGAGCGAGGACGCGTCAATGAGCTACCTGATCAGCGTATTGGACAAGAGCCCGGTGGCCGACGGGGCCTCGCCGGAGCAGGCACTGCGCAACAGCCTGCTGCTGGCGCAGCGCGCCGAGCAGCTGGGCTATCACCGTTACTGGTTTGCCGAACACCACGCCGCGCCGACCCTGGCCAGCCCTGCGCCGGAGGTGCTGGCCGCCTGGGTGCTGGCGCAGACCCGGCGCATCCGCATCGGCAGCGGCGGGGTCATGCTGCGCCACTACGCGCCTTACAAGGTGGCCGAGAACTTCAACCTGCTGGCGGCGTTGGCGCCGGGACGCGTGGACCTAGGCGTGGGCAAGGCACCCGGCGGCCTGCCGGCATCGACCGCCGCGCTGGCGGCAGGGCGCCCGGCGTTTGCCGACTTCGACCAGCAACTGCGCGATCTGGAAGGCTATCTTTCCGGTGCAGAAAGCGAGGTGCTGGCGCGGCCGGTTCCCCAACAGGCACCGGAGCGGTTCCTGCTGGGTGCCAGTCCGCAGAGCGCGCGGCAGGCGGCCGCGCTGGGCTGGCGCTTCGTGTACGCCGCGCACTTCGATGGTGACCCGAAGCACATCGAGGCCGCGTTCGATGCCTATCGCAGTGCCGCTACGCAGCCCCCGCTGCTGGCCACGGTGGCCTTTGCTGCCCCGACGGCCGAAGCCGCTGCACGTCACATCGGCGCACTGCGCGTCTACAAGCTGCACCTTGGCCCGGGGCAGACGGTGAACCTGCCCAGCCCCGAGGCGGCTGCCGAGTACGCGCGCCAGGTAGGCGTGGCCGACTTCCGCATCGAGGAAACACGGCCCAGCGTGCTGTCCGGCGATGCGCAACAGGTACGCGACGAACTGGATGCGCTGCACCGACGCTTCGGCGTGGGCGAGTTCATCCTCGATGCGCCGGTGGCCGACCTCGATGCACGCCTGACATCCCTCGAACTGCTGTCGCCTGCGCCACGCGCGGCGGTGGCGTGACCCGCAGGAGCGATTCCCATGAGCACGACCCCGCGCCACATTCCGTTCGGCATCATGCTGCAGGGCCCCGGCAGCCACATGCACGCCTGGAAGCACCCGTCCAACCCGGCCGATGCCAGCGTCAACCTGCAGTTCTACATCGACATCGCGCGCACCGCCGAAGACAACGGCATCGCCTTCGGCTTCGTGGCCGACGGCCTGTACATCAACGAAAAGTCGATCCCGCACTTCCTCAACCGCTTCGAGCCGATCTCGCTGCTGTCGGCGTTGGCCACGGCGACGAAGAAGATCGGCCTGGCCGGTACGCTGTCGACGTCCTACAGCGATCCGTTCACCGTCGCCCGCCAGTTCGCCTCGCTGGACCTGCTCAGCGGCGGCCGCGCCGGCTGGAACGTGGTGACCTCGCCACTGGAAGGTTCCGGCCGCAACTACGGCCGCCCCCATCCGGAGCATGCGCTGCGCTACCAGATCGCCGACGAATACCTGGAGGTGGTGCAGGGACTGTGGGATTCGTGGGATGACGACGCGTTCGTGCGCGAGCGCGACAGCGGCACGTTCTTCGCACCGGAAAAATTCCGCCGGCTCGACCACAAGGGCCGCTTCTTCCAGGTGGAAGGCCCGCTCAATATCCAGCGATCGCCGCAGGGCCAGCCCGTGATCTTCCAGGCCGGGTCGTCCGATGACGGCATCGCGCTGGCCGGCAAGTACGCCGATGCGGTGTTCACCCATTCGCCGTCGCTGGAAGAAACCCGCGCGTTCACCCAGAAGGTGAAGAACTCGGCGATCGCCCATGGCCGCAGCGGCAACGACGTGAAGATCTTTCCGGGTATCGGCCCCATCGTCGGCCGCACGGCCGAGGAGGCCGAGGCCAAGTACCAGGCAATTGCCGCACTGGCGACGCTGGAGGATGCGCTGGCCTATCTGGGCCGGTTCTTCGATCACCATGATTTCAGCCAGTACGACCCTGACGCACCGTTCCCCGAACTGGGCGATATCGGCAGCAATTCGTTCCGCTCCACCACTGATCGCATCAAGCAGGATGCGCGCGAGAAGGGGCTGAGCCTGCGCCAGGTGGCATTGGAGGCAGTGAGCCCGCGACCCAACTTCATCGGTACGCCGGAGCACGTGGCCGATGAGTTGATCCGCTGGTTCGACGCCGGTGCGAGCGATGGCTTCATCCTGGGCTTTGCCGCGCAGCGCGAGGGCCTGGACGACTTCGTGACCCAGGTATTGCCGATCCTGCAGGCGCGCGGCTACCACCAGCGCGAGCTGGAAGGGCAGACCCTGCGCGGGCATCTGGGCCTGCCGTACAAGGCCAGCCGGTATGCGACCGACGCCGAACCGGCGCGGAAGGTGGGGTAGGGCAATGAGCGGAGAAACTGCGGTAGCACCGGGCCAGGCCCGGCGGAGTTCCCCAGCGATTGGCGTGTTGCCGGAGATCGCGGCACGCGCCGAGGCTGCCATCACGATCCGCCATGACCTGCACCGGCACCCGGAGCTGGCCTTCGAAGAGCATCGCACCAGCGCCCGCGTGGCCGAACTTCTGCAGCAATGGGGTTATGACGTGACCACCGGCCTCGGTGGCACCGGCGTGGTCGGCACGCTGCAACGCGGGCAGGGCAGTCGTCGACTGGGGCTGCGTGCGGACATCGATGCCTTGCCGATCCACGAAGACTCCGGGCTGGCTTACGCCAGCCAGACCGACGGGCTGATGCATGCCTGCGGTCACGATGGTCACACCGCCATCCTGCTGTCCGCCGCGCATTACCTGGCCCATCACGGCAATATCGACGGCACCTTGCAGCTGGTGTTCCAGCCTGCGGAAGAAACCGGTTCGGGTGCATCGAAGATGATCGCCGACGGCCTGTTCGAGCGCTTCCCGGTGGATGCGATCTATGGGCTGCACAACTGGCCTGGCGTACCGGTCGGCCACTTCGGTTTCGTCGACGGCCCAGCGATGGCGTCGGTTGACTGGGCGCGGCTGAAAGTGATCGGCAAGGGCGGCCATGGGGCCGAGCCGCAGGGCAGCGTGGACCCGATCCTGGTTGCCGCGCACATCATCACGGCATTGCAGAGTGTGGTGTCGCGCAATGTCGACCCGCGGCAGATGGGAGTGGTGACCGTCGGTTCGATCCACGGTGGGCAGGCCGCCAATGTGATTCCGGACGTGGTCGAGCTGAAGCTGACCGTGCGCGCCTACCTGCCCGAGGTGCGCGACACGCTGCGACGCCGGGTCACGGAACTTGCCGAGCACACCGCCGCTGCGTTCGGCGCGCGCGCCGAGATTGAATTCCCGCGCGGCTTCCCCAGCGTGATCAACCACCCGCAGCAGACCGCCTACGTCCGCAAGGTGGCGGTGCAGGGCTTCGGCGCCGGACAGGTGGTGCCCGACTTCGCGCCGCGCACCGCCAGCGAGGATTTCGCGTTCCTGCTGCAGGCGCGGCCGGGCAGTTTCGTGTTCGTCGGCAACGGTGACAGTGCACCGCTGCACAGCCCGCGCTATGTGTTCAACGACGCGGCCATTGCCCCCGCCGCCAGCCTGTGGGCGCGGCTGGCCGAAGACTACCTGGTGAAGGACGCGACATGAGCCACGACGAACGCTTCCTCTATACCTCGGTCGATGACCCGCTGGCGCGGCCGCTGTTCGATGGCCTGGAGCAGGAATACGACAGTCGCTACGCCGATGTGCGCCGACGCATCGGCGGCAGCGCCCGCGAGGAACTGCAGCGCTACCCGGCGCAGGCATTTGCCGCGCCGGTAGGGGCCTTCGTACTGTTGCTGCGCGACGGTGTGGCGATCTCCGGCGGTGCCTTCATGCCGCACCGCGATCCGGACACCGCCGAGTTCAAGCGGATCTGGACGCTGCCCGGGCTGCGCCGGCAGGGCATCGCCCGGCGCGTGCTGCAGGAACTGGAAGAGCAGGCGGCGCGCCAGGGCTATCGGCGCGTGTTCCTGACCACCGGCTTCCGCCAGCCCGAGGCGGTCGGCCTTTACCTCAGCCACGGCTACACCGCGCTGTTCGACCTGGACGCGGACCCGGAATCCATCGCGCACCTGCCGTTCGAGAAACACCTGCGGGCGCCCGCGCCTGTCGTTGCGCCTGTGCAGGCGGTGCTGCAAGGGGTCCACGCATGAGCACGCCCTCGACGGCGCTGGATGGGATCGGCGCACGGCCGGCACCCGCACCGGCCTTGAAGATCGTGCCGGCCCGGCACCCGCTGCAGGTGGTCGGCACGGTATTGGCGCTGGCGCTGATCCTGATCGGGCTGCAATCGGTGCTGGGCAATCCGCGCTGGGGCTGGGGCACCTTTGCCGAGTGGTTCTTCGCACGCCCGGTGCTGGAAGGCCTGGGCCGGACGCTGCTGCTGACCGCACTCGGTACCGGCCTCGGTTTCGCGCTGGGCACCCTGCTTGCACTGGCACGGGTGTCCGGCTCACCCCTGCTGTCGGCGGTGTCGTGGGGCTATGTGTGGTTGTTCCGCTCGATCCCGCTGCTGGTGTTGCTGCTGCTGCTGAACAACCTGGGCTACCTGTACAGCACCATCGAGCTGGGCGTTCCGTTCACCGGCATCAGCCTGTTCTCGTACCCCACCACGCAGCTGATCGGCGTGTTCACCGCCGCGGTACTGGGGCTGACCCTGAACCAGGCCGCGTTCTCGGCCGAAGTGATCCGCGGTGGCATCCTCTCGGTCGATCATGGCCAGTATGAGGCGGCCGCCGCGCTCGGGCTGCCGCGTGCGCGCCAGGTGCGGCGCATCATCCTGCCGCAGGCGATGCGTTCGATCCTGCCGGCCGCGTTCAACGATGTGATCGGCCTGGCCAAGAGCACCTCGGTGGTTTACGTGCTGGCGCTGCCGGAGCTGTTCTACACCGTCCAGGTGATCTACCGGCGCAACCTGGAAGTGGTGCCGCTGCTGATGGTGGCCACGGTCTGGTACCTGGTGATCCTGACCGCGCTGTCGCTGCTGCAGCGCCGTGTGGAGCAGCGCTTTGCACGCGGGCAGCTGCAACGCGAACGTTCGGTGTCGCGGGTGTCATCGCCGCAGCGCCGGTCCGGTGATGCTGCGCCCCGCGTGATCAACCGCCCGCGCATCGCCACCCAGGTGGAAGCGGGTGACGGGGCGGCGGTGTCGCTGCACGGCGTGGGCAAGGTGTTTGGCGATCAGCCGGTGCTGGAAGACGTGCACCTGGACCTGCGTGCCGGCAGCGTGACCGTGCTGATCGGCCCGTCCGGCGCCGGCAAGTCCACGTTGCTGCGGCTGATCAACCACCTGGAACGCGCCGACAGCGGCTACGTGACCGTCGGTGGCCAGCTGATCGGCTACCGTCGCGATGGCGACACCCTGTACGAGCTGCCCGAACGCGAGATCCGCCGCCGGCGCGCCGAAGTGGGCATGGTGTTCCAGGGCTTCAACCTGTTCCCGCACCTGACCGCGCTGGAGAACATCATCGAAGCGCCGATCGCAGTACGCGGTGTGCCGCGCGCGCAGGCCGAGCAGCAGGCGCGCACGCTGCTGGAACGGGTCGGCCTGGCCGACAAGGCCGATGCCTTCCCGCGCCAGCTGTCCGGTGGCCAGCAGCAGCGCATCGCGATCGCCCGCGCGCTGGCGTTGCAGCCAAAGGTACTGCTGTTCGATGAGCCGACCTCGGCGCTGGACCCGGAGCTGGTGGCCGAAGTGCTGAGCGTGATCGAAGAGCTGGCCCGTTCCGGCACCACGCTGGTGATCGTCACCCATGAACTGGGCTTCGCCCGCCGCGTGGCCGACCACGTGGTGATGATGGACCAGGGACGGGTGATCGAGCAGGGCACGCCCGAGGCCCTGTTCGAGCGCCCGCGCCAGCAACGCACCGCCGATTTCCTGGCCAAGACCCTGTAACCCCGGAAGGAACACCATGAGCCCTGCAGCACCGCGTCGCCCCTCGCGCAGCACCCTGTTGATCGTTGGGGTGCTGGTCATCGGCATCGCCGGCATCGTCTACTCGCGCGTGCGCCAGGCCCCGGAGGCTGCCGCTGTGGCCGCGACCAGCCTGGCCGGCACCAACACCGCCGTGCTGAAGGGCACGCTCGACCCGAAGGCGCAGGCCTTGATTCCTGCGGGCTACCGCTTCGTCACGCCAGGCGCATTCACCGTGGCGACCCACCCGGGGCAGCTACCGCTGGCCGACTACGGCGCCGACAGCAAGGACGTGGTCGGCATCGAACCGGACATCGCGCGGCTGATCGCGGATGCGTTGGGCCTGAAGCTGGTGATCGTGCCGGTGGCCTGGGCCGACTGGCCGCTGGGGCTGGAGTCGGGCAAGTACGATGCGGTGCTGTCGAACGTGACGGTCACCGAGGAACGCAAGAAGAAGTTCGATTTCTCCAGCTATCGTTACGACCTGCTGGGCATCTACACGCGCAGCGACGGGCCCATCCAGAAAATCGAAAAACCCGCCGATGTGGCCGGGCTGAAGGTGGTGGTCGGTGCCAGCACCAACCAGGACCAGATCCTGCGCCAGTGGGACCAGCAGAACATCGCGGCGGGATTGAAGCCCGTGGAATACCAGTACTTCGATGACGCGGTGGTCGGGCGGCTGGCGGTGATCACCGGCCGCGCCGATGTCTCGTTCGAGCCCAATGCTACCGGCGCCTATTCGGCGCGCGACGGCAAGGTGCGGCGCGTGGGCCTGTTCCCTGGTGGCTGGCCGAATGCCGCAGCGATCTCGGTGACCACGCGCAAGGGCAGCGGCCTGGCCGACGCGGTGACACAGGCGCTGAACACCCAGATCGGCAGCGGCACCTACGCGCAGGCGCTGGCACGCTGGAATGTGGCCGAGGAAGCCGTGCCACAGTCGCAGACCAATCCGCCGGGGTTGCCGACGCTGCAATGACACCGGGCGTGGCCCGGGCGACCCCCGCTTTTGTAGAGCCAAGCCATGCTCGGCTGCTTCACCAACGCGCCTCCAGCGTTTTGAACGGCTTCGCCAGGCGCACGCCCTCGGCATCGAAGTCGGAAACGCTGCGCCCATCCACACGCACCGTCTTCGGCATCGTCCGCTGCGGCCACCACACCTTCACCGCCGTCCTGCTGCGCAGGCCCTTGCCCAGCGCCACCGTCAACACGCCGTCGCGCTGCCGCGCCTGCATCTGCAAGGTGCCATACGCCGTCGGCAGGCGTTCCACCGCCAATCCATCGCCCGCCACCCACGCGGGGGGCGTGCCCGGCAGCAGCGACAGCGCATCATCGTCTTCGCGCATCAGCATGCCGAACAGCGTGCGGCCGTATTCGGCGCCGATCCAGGTATGCGGCATGTCGCCCAGGTAGCGCGGGAAGCGCAGGCGTGAGTGCACGACCTCGGCCAGCACCTGCCACTCGAGCGGGCGCCGGTCATGCAGCAGCCCCTGCAGCAGCTCATCGGCCGCCTGCGGCTGGCCCAAGTGCACGTAGCTCAGCACGTTGCGGATCTCGTACGGGGTGTAGGCGTACAGCGCACCGGGCTGGCTGCGCTTGCGCACGTCATCCAGATAACGCGCGAAGGTGGTCCGCAGTGCCTCGGCCGGCAGTACGCTCTGCGCGCCGGTCGGGTCCAATGCAATCGAGACGCCGGTGGGGTCACCATCGCCAAGATCGGCCGATGACGGAATGAAGTCGATGCCCTTCCACGCCATCGTTGCCCGGATCGAGGCATGCAATGCGTCGTACAGCAGCTTGTATTGCTCGCGCGCCCAGGCAGCGGTCTGGTGGTCGCACAGGGCCTCGGCCAGCCACGCGCCGTCGTGCCAGCCCTTCAGGCCCCAATAGTCATCCCAATAGCTGTGGGTGGGTGATGGATAGCCCTCATGGCTGATCGACGGCGCAAGGATGCCCGCAAACCGTTCCGGCGAAGGCTGGTCAGCCTTGTAACCGGGCACCAGCGTGCGCTCGCGCAGTTCCTGCAGGAAGCGCAGTGCGGCTTTCACCTTGGGCAGGTAGGCTCGCACCGTTTCTGGCCCACCATCCAGGCGTGCAACGTCGGCCACCAGAGCGACGTACTGGCCCTGGCTGTCGTACTCGATGTCCGAGCCGAAGCCGGTGTTGACGCTGCCATCGTCGTTGAGGATCGGTGAGACCAGGCCGTTGGCATGCACGCCGTGTTCGCTGTACCAGGCCAGGTAATCGCGCGCGACACGTGCTTCACCCATGCGCAGCAGCACCGCCGAGGTGGCCATGCCGTCGCGGATGAAGGAGCGGTTGTAGTTGCGCGGCCCCGGCTGCATGGCCGGGCCGGTCTGGTTGATCAGCATGTAGGCAGCCTGCGCGCGCAGCATGTCGACCAGCGAGGGATCGGGCAGGCGCAGGCCGACCTGGCCCAGCCGTGCCTGCCAGTCGGCGGAGGCCTGCGTGGCCAGCACGTCGAACGCGGCATTGGCATCGTCGGGCAGCGCAGCCAGATCAAGCGCAGGTGCTTCGGGCAGCATGCCGTTGGCATCGGCGGCGGCAGTGCCCAGCGGGAACGCGACCACGATGGCATCGCTGCTGCCCGGTGCCAGCGACACCCGGTAGTTCAACGCAGCCGAGGCAAGGCCCTGGTCATCACGCGCCTGCTGCGTGGAAGGCAGTTGGCCGGCAGCGATGTTCGCGGTGATTTCCGTTGCGCCGTCGTCGCCGAACGGCGCCGCGCCGGATGCGGTCACTGGCGTAAGCGACTGCAGCAGCGTGCGCCCGTTGATGCGCACGGCCTGCCCATCGACGGCGGCCTCGCGGATCGGCGACAGCCCGCCGTTCTGCCACGGCGGGTTCATCTGCATCGGGCGCACGACCAGGCTAAGCGTTCCATCGATCCGGCTGCTGCCGGTGTTGTGCAGGCGATGGCGCACGAAGGTGACCGGTTGCCCGTCGCGCTGGAGGGCGAAGGCCTCGCTGCGCAGCTCCAGCCCGGGTTGCGGCGACCAGGTGGCCGAAGGCATCGGCTTCCAACCATCGCGCAGGGCGTGGTGCACGGGGCGTTCGGCGGCGCCCGCCGCGCGGCCATCGGCACCGCGCCAGATGGGCTGCACCAGCGGTGCGCCCTTGTAGGCTTCGATGTTGCCGTACTCGTCAAAGATCGATTTCTGTCGCCCGGCGTGCACGCCGACGGCGGTCCAGTAGGTCTGCTGCATCTGCAGTGACGCCGGGAACAGCCCGCGCTGCGCGCCGCTGGCGGCGATCTGGTACTGCTTCATGGGCGTCATCACCGCCTTCGGGCCCAGCAGGCGCAACCGCGCGGCCCGGGGTGCAGCGCCGTCCACGCTCAGCCGGAACGCACGCACCGGTTGCGCCACAGTGGCGGCCAGCCAGCTTTGCCGATGGTTGGCGGCCTGCGCATCCTGTGCCCAGTCGTGCCAGCGACCGTTGCTGTCCTGCGCCTGCAATCGGGCAGCGCCACGCGCACCATCGGCCCACTCGACCAGCAGGCCGGCAGTGGGCTGGGCGCGGGGCAAGGTGATCTCGAGCGCATGGGCGCCTGCCTTCCCGACGGGAATCGCGACGGCAGCACCGCCCTGCCACAGCGCGGCTGCCTGCGTTGCATCCACACCGCTGACGCGTGCGCTGAGCGTGTTGTCCAGTGGCTCCATCTCGAAGAGGGACACGCCCCAGTCGGAGGTCCGCTGCGGGCTGGCCAGCCGCACGTAGCGCGCCTGGCGCGGCGCGAAGTACAGCGTTTCCACGTCGCCCAGTGAATCGGCCATCGTGTATGCGGCCTGCCACTGCGTGCCGTCCAGGGAGGTCTGCAGCGAATAGCCTTCCGGATTGGAGACATCCCAGGTGAGGCGCACGCCGGCCAGCAGGGTGGGCGTGCCCAGGTCGATCTGGAACCAGTGGCCGGGGCTGAAGGCGCCGCCGGTCACGGTCTTCGGGTCGCCGTCGATCAGGTGGCCGATCGCCATTGCCGGCACCTGCTGCGAGGAACTGCTGGCCTGCCACTGGCTGCGCGGCGGGAGCGTCTGGGCCTGTGCGGAGGACGCCAGGGCGACGAGCAGCAGGGCGGCAGGGCGCAATGGGAAAAGCAGGGTGGAGACCTTGGAGCGTTCGGCGCGCAACGTCATTACGGACTGCCTCGCAGGTTCGGCCGGAATCGGGCGAGCGCTACGCTAGCAAGGGATGTAATCGGTTACATGACGCACTGCAGCGGCGCTGGACGCTGTCGCTGCCATCACGGGAGGGCTGACGGATGTGGCTCTGGACGTGTAGCGCGGATTGGCTAGGGTCACATCGAGCGTCTTTTAAGAGAGTTGTCATGTGACAACCCGTGTGAGCCGTGTGGAGACTATGGAGAAGAAGGAATGTCTCGAGCGCGTCATCCAGACAAGGACATCGAAGCGGCGTTGCAGTTCGCGGAGGATCGTGGGTGGAGGCTCCGTATTGCGGGCGGCCATGCGTGGGGCCGGATGTATTGCCCTTACAACGACACCGATTGCCGATGCGGGGAGTTCTGCATCGTGAGCATCTGGATGCACGCCGCGAAGCGGCAGCCGTCATGCAAGTGCCTTGCGGCGTGTGGTCGAGAACTGCAGTCGTGAGCAATGAGATCAGGCTTCGTCAGAAGCGAAGGGGTCAATCATGGAATTCAACTTCACCCTGAAGTACCGCTTGCCGGACACAGGCAATGAAATCGGCGTCCTCGAGCAGCGCCTGGCCGAAGGCGGCTGTGACGACGCGCTTGTGGGCCTTGGGTTGCCGGGACGGCTGGCCCTGGCGTTCTGCCGGGAAGCAGACAGCGCAGGGGTTGCCCTGCGTTCGGCGCTCGACGATGTGCAGCGGGCTGTGCCCGGTGCCGAACTGGTTGAAGTGAGCCCCGATCTGGTGGGGCTCACTGACGTCGCAGACCTGCTCGGAATGTCGCGCCAGAACATGCGGAAGCTCATGCTGGCCAACCTGCAGTCGTTCCCGTCCCCCGTGCATGACGGCTCGACCTTGATCTGGCATCTCGTCGACATACTCGGTTGGCTGCGAGCGCGCGGCAGCGGGAAAGTCACGGCGGAAATGACCGAGCTCGCCGCCGCTGCGCTGCAGATCAATCTGGCCCGGGAAGGGCGCAGGCTTCACCCGAAGACGTAGCGGCGGCCAGAACCGGAGCCCACCGCATTACAGCTCCACCGTCTCCCACCAGCGCGTGCCCGGCTGCGGCGCCTGCATGTCCACTGCTTCGCCCATCATCGGCGTGGCCACCGGCACGCGCTTCGCGGCCGCCAATGCGGTGATGCGCTCGAACGGCTGCTGCCATGCGTGCAGGGCCAGGTCGAAGGTGCCGTTGTGGATCGGCAGCAGCCACTTGCCACGCAGGTCCAGGTGCGCCTGCAGCGTCTGCTCCGGCTGCATGTGCACGAACGCCCAGCGCGGATCATAGGCGCCGGTCTCGATCATCGTCAGGTCGAACGGGCCGTACTTTTCGCCGATCGCCTTGAAGCCATCGAAGTAGCCGGTGTCGCCGCTGAAGAAGATGCGGAAGTCGCCGTCCTGGATCACCCATGACGCCCACAGGCTGCGGTCACTGTCGCCCAGGCCGCGGCCGGAAAAATGCTGGCCCGGGGTGGCGGTCAGGCGCAGGCCATTGGCCTCGGTGGATTGCCACCAGTCCAGCTGTTCGACCTTGCCAGCGTCCACACCCCAGGCGATCAGCTGGTCACCCACGCCGAGCGGGGCGATGAAGCGCGAGGTCTTGCGATCCAGCTGCATCACTGCGGCGTGGTCGAGATGGTCGTAGTGGTTGTGCGAAAGGATGACGCCAGCGATCGGCGGCAGTGCATCGATGCTGATCGGCGGCGCATGGAAGCGCGCAGGGCCCATCCACTGCACCGGCGAGGCGCGCTCGGAGAAGACCGGGTCGGTCAGCCAGTACTGGCCGCGCAGCTTCAGCAGGATCGTGGAGTGCCCGAGCCGGAACAGGCTGCGGTCCGGCGCGGCGTCCAGCGTGGCCCGGTCCAGCGGCTTCACCGGAATCGGGTGGGCCGGCACGGTGCCCTTGGGTTTGTTGAACAGGAACGTCCACCAGATCTCCGCACCGTCGCGCAGGCTCATTGCCGGACGGGGCAGGGCATTGCGGAACTTGCCATCACGGTACTGCGGTGACTCGGGGTAGTCGGGGAGGGACCAGGCGGTGCAGAAGGTGTAGGCGGTCACGGCGAGGATTCCAAGCAGGGGGACAAGGAGCAGGCGCTTCATGGGTGACGTCCGCTGGGTACACTGCACAGTGTAGTTTCCCGTTTTTCAAAAGTATACTCCCGGGTGTAAAATGCGTGCATCCGTTCAGCCATCCGTTCCCGCCATGTCCCGTGCCCCGCAGCGCCTCACCGACCGCAAACGCGACGCGATCGTGCGCGCTGCGGTGGAGGAGTTCCGTGCGTCGGGCTACGAGGCGACCAGCATGGACCGCATCGCCGAGGTGGCGGGCGTCTCCAAGCGCACCGTGTACAACCACTTCCCGAGCAAGGAAGCGCTGTTCTCGATGATCCTGGAGGAACTGTGGGAACGCAGCGTGGCCAGCGACGCGCTGCCGTACCGGCCCGACCAGCCGCTGCAGGGGCAGTTGCTGCAGTTGCTGGGCCAGAAGCTGGACCTGCTCAGCGATGCCAACTTCATCGACCTGGCGCGGGTCGCGATGGCCGAGATCATCCACTCGCCGGAGCGTGCGCAGGCCATCGTCTGCCGCATGGGCGAGAAGGAAAGTGGCGAGAGTGCGTGGATCCGCGCGGCAATCGCCGATGGCCGGCTGCGCGCGGTCGATCCGGAATTTGCCGGCCACCAGCTGCACGGGCTGGTGAAGAGCTTCGCGTTCTGGCCGCAGGTGACGATGGGGCAGCCGCCACTGAACGAACAGGAGCGCGCGCGCGTGGCCGAGTCGGCGGTGGCGATGTTCCTGGGGTTCTACGCGGCCTAGCCGGCGGCGAAGCGGCGGAACTCGTCGGCCGGCAGGGCGGCCGAATACAGATAGCCCTGGCCGACATCCACGCCCAGCGCGCGCAGGTGCTGTTCCTGCGCCAGGGTCTCGGTGCCCTCGGCCACGACGATCGCGCCGCAGCGGTGCGCGACTTCGACGATGAAGCGCACGATCGACTGTGACTTGGCGTCGGACAGCGTGGCGATCAGCGCCTGTTCGATCTTGACCTCGGCGATGGCCAGCTGCGAAAGCAGGATCAGGGTCGAGTAGCCCGCGCCGAAATCATCCAGCGACAGCGTGACCCCGGCCGCCAGCAATTGTGCGATGTTGGCATCGACCACGTCGCGCTCGACGATCTCGGTCCACTCGACGATTTCCAGGCGCAGCATCGCACCGGGGATGTCGTGCAGTTGCAGCAGCTCGTGCAGGCGCAGGCCGAAACCGGGCAGGCGCAGCGATTCGGCAGAGACATTGACCGCGATGGTCAGTGAAGCGCCATCCTGCCGGCAGAACTGCAGGAAGTGCACCGCCGACTGCAGCGTGGCCCATTCCAGGTCGGCCAGCCGGCCCTGCCGGCGCAGCAGCGAGATCACCCGCATCGGTGTGATCGGCCGGCCCTCGCCATCGCGCATGCGCAGCAGTGCCTCGGCACCGACCAGCCGCCGGTCGCGCAGGCGATGCTTGGGCTGGTAGTTCAGCGGTGCATCCCCCTGGCGCAGCCAGCGTTCGAGCGCGACCTCGATCAAGGCATCGATTTCGCTGTCGCGCTGGATCGGGTCATCGAAGAACACCACGCCCGACTCGATCGCGCTCAGCGCCAGCGTGATCGCCCGCAACGGCAGGTGGCCTTCATCGGCGTTGGCCGGAGGCTTCAGCTCGACCACGGCGCAGCGGAACAGCGGCCGGAAGCCCGGCCAGTCGCGGCTGACGCGCTCAGTGAGATTGCAGGCCAACGCGGTGACATGGGCCTGGCTGCGCAGCTCGGCCAACGACATGCTGCGCACCAGCAGGGCCAGCGCCGCGTCACCGAACTGATAGATCTCCAAGGCATCGGCGGGAAGCGATGGCAGCAACCGATGGATGTCCGCCGCCGTATCGCGATGCCATAGCCCGTTGTCCTGCAGTGGGCCGTAACGCAGGCGCAGATCGCGCAGGTTGCCCATCTCGACCACGACCAGGCAGGCCTTGCCGAAGCCGTCGTTGCCGCGCCAGAAGTCCTGCAGTCGTTCGCCCAGCGCGCGCATGTTGGGCAGGCCACTGATCGGGTCGATGCGCAACCAGGCCTGCTCGCGCTGGCGCTGCGCGTCGATCTGGGCGTCGTTGTAGACCAGCGCGAACACCGCGCCCAGCACCAGCAGCGAGACCGGCAGTGCCAGTACGCGCTGGATCGCCAGTTCGGCCACCGGCAGCTGGTCGGCGCCGATGATCGCGACGCCCAGTGCCAGCCCCACAGCGGTCGCGGCGATGCGCGCCGACCACGCCCGCAGGATCATGCGCAGCGACAGCTCGTTGAGCATGCGCGGATGCAGGCGCCTGCGCAGCCAGACACCGGTGATCATCTGCAGCGCGGCCTCCAGGCTGGCGGGCAGGAAGAACTGGGTGCCGACAAACTGGTAGCGGGCCAGCACGGCAGCCGCCAGGCAGGCCAGACCACCGCGCCACCCGCCGAGCAGGCCACTGACCAGCAGGATGTCGAAGCCAAGGTGCAGCTTGACCACGCCCTGGGTGTAACCGGCCACGAACCAGGAATTGAACAGGTAGATCAGCCCCAGCGTCACGCCGACATACAGGCGACGGCCCTCGATGGCGTGCCCGGCGCGACGGGTGGCGATCAGCAGCACGCCGATCATGCCGATCACCGCGGTGGCCTGCAGCAGGTACAGCGGCAGGCTGGGCAGGGCACTGTCCAGGACCTGGGCCGAGACCCGTGAAAGCGCATCCATAGCAGGTTCCCGCCTGTGACCGACGGCCGGTGACGAGCAGGGTAAACCACGGCCGCGCGCGCGGCCACTGACGATGCCCTGCGGCGGCCGGCGGGGTCAGTAGCGCGGGCCGGCGATCGCGGAAGCCCTCGCGCAGCGCATCGGCGATGCGCATGTTCAGCGCGACATTGCGGGAATGCAGGGGCGATCGGCGCCGGCGTTCCACGGTGACGGATCCGTGGGCGCTGCTGCAGCGACGACTGCCCGGCATCACTGCTGTTGACGGGAGGAATGCCGGATGAGCGAGAATCCATGCAGTCATCGGTTACAGGCGTCCCCTGGCATGGAAGCACCCCGCGCACGCATGGAGGGCATGCCCCTGCCTCACGCCTGGCAGGAAGCACTGGCCGATGCGCGCATCGAGCGGCAGTCGATCGGCGTATCGCGTGCGGACGTTGCCCGCGTGCATCGTCCGGGGCAGGCCGATGCCTTCCTGAAATCGGAAGTGATCGACGCCTTCAGTGAGCTGGGCGACGAGATCGCGCGCCTGCGCTGGCTGCAGGCGCAGGGCCAGCCGGCGCCGACGGTGATCGCTACCGCCGAGGAGGAAGGGCGCCGCTGGCTGCTGATGAGTGCGTTGCCCGGCCACGATCTGGCCTCGTCGCCGGCGCTCGCACCCCAGCACCGGGTGCAACTGCTGGCCGACGCGCTGCGGGGCCTGCATGCCCTGCCGGTGGCGGCCTGTCCGTTCGACCAGCGGCTGGCTTCGCGGTTTCAGGCCGCACAGGCACGGGTCGAGGCGGGCCGGGTCGACGCCGATGACTTCGATGACGAGCGCCTGGGGCAGAGCGCACAGCAGGTCTTCGCCGAACTGCGCGCTACCCGGCCTGATCACGAGGATCTGGTGGTCAGCCATGGCGATGCCTGCCTGCCGAACCTGCTGGCCGTCGAGGGGCGTTTCAGCGGTTTCATTGACTGTGGCCGGCTGGGCGTGGCCGATCGCTACCAGGATCTGGCGTTGGCCGCGCGCAGCCTGGTCCACAACTTCGGCGACACCCGGTGGGTCGCGTCGCTGTTCCGCAGTTATGGCGTTGTGCCCGACGAACGGCGGCTGGCGTTCTACCGTCTTCTCGACGAGTTCTTCTGAAACCGCGCCGGGCAGCGCAGGGCAGGGCTGAATGCTGCCCTGCCGACGGACTTCTCCATTCTTCAAAATGGACGAACGTTCGTTCACCATGTGTGGCATGAGCCGAATCGACCGCAATGAGCAGCGCGTGACCCTGATCCTGCAGGCGGCCCTGCAGTGTTTCCTGGCCAAGGGCTTCCACCAGACCAGCATGCGCGACATCGCGCAGGCGGCCGGTGTCAGCCTGGGCAATCTCTACAACCATTTCCCGGGCAAGGAGGCGATCATCCTTGCGGTGGCCGCGGCCGAAAGCGAGGAACTGGCCCCGATGCTGCAGCGGCTGGCGGCGGCCGACGGCGAGCGCGCGCAGGTGCTGGCGTTCCTGCAGGACTTCCATGCGTTGTGCCGGCAACCGGAGTGGGCAACGCTCGCGGCCGAGGTGCTGGCCGAGAGTGCACGCAACCCCGCCGTAGCCGAGGCCTTCGCCGCCAACCGCAGGCAGCTTCAACAGGTGCTGGGCGATGCACTGCAGGGCATTGCGCGGCGCGAGCGGCGGCGCCCTGCGCTGGCCCCGGCACTGCAGGCGCAGGTGTTGCTGGATGCCATCGAAAGCGATGCGCTGCGCCAGGGCCTGGGTGAAGCCGGCAACGCGGAGAACGCCGCGCTGGATCTCGAGCTGCTAACACGGTTGCTGGGATCACGTGCATGAGCGCCGATGACCGGCGGCTGCACGGCCTGGACCTGGCGCGCTACTTCGCATTGGCCGGCATGGTGCTGGTCAACTTCCGCCTGGCGATGGCCGTACCTGCCGAGCGCGCGGGTTGGCTGGCCGGCTTCTTCCATCTGCTGGAAGGCAAGGCTTCGGCGACCTTCGTCACCCTAGCCGGGCTTGGCCTGGTACTGGCCACGCAGCGCTTGGGCCGGAGGCAGGCCTGCGTGCAGACCTGGCGGCGCGCGCTGTTCCTGCTGGTGCTGGGCCTGCTCAACCTGACCCTGTTCCCGGCCGACATCCTGCACTACTACGCGGTGTATTTCGCGCTGGCGGTGCTGTGGCTGCGTGCGTCGCCACGGGCGCTGCTGGCCAGCATCGTGGGCCTGGCGGCCGGTTCGTTCTGGGCACTGCTGCATTGGGACTACAGCCAGGGCTGGAACTGGCAGACGCTGGAGTACACCGGTCTCTGGCAGTGGCCGGGTGCCGCGCGCAACCTGCTGTTCAACGGCTTCCATCCCCTGCTGCCGTGGATGTGCTTCTTCCTGCTGGGCATGCTGCTGGCGCGCCTGCAGTTGTCACAGCCGCGCGTGCAGCGTGCCTTGCTGCTGCTGGGCGTGCTGCTGATCGGCGCCGGCCAGGGCGTGCAGCACCTTGCGCTGGGAACGCCCTGGCAGGTGTGGCTGGGAACGCAGCCGATGCCGCCGGGACCGGCCTACGTGCTGACCGGTTCGGGCGCGGCCTGCAGTGTGATCGCCGCGTGCCTGTGGGTCAGCCGCCGGTATCCCGGGAATTGGCGGGCGCCGCTCACTGCGGCAGGGCGGATGACACTCAGCCTCTACGTCGGCCACATCCTGCTGGGCATGGGGGCGCTGGAAGGATTGGGCGTGCTCGATGGCAGCGCGTCATTGCCGGCGGTGCTGTGGTGCGCGCTGCTGTTCCTGATGCTGGCCACGGCCGCCGCGTGGCTGTGGTCGTTGCGGTTCGCGCGGGGGCCACTGGAAGCGGTGATGCGGCGCGTCGCCGGCTAGCACTTTGGTCGCGCAGGCGTGATGTTGTGACGGACATGTCTGTGTCGCGGCCTGCGCATCTGCGATAGTGGCGGCAGGTAACACTTTCCGCTTGCATCCATGTCATCCGCTTCGGCGCAGCACCTCGGCGAAGTCCTCCTGCAGTCCTATGGCATCACCGCCACGGCCGTGGTGCCACGCCCGGTTGGCGCCGACGCCAACGCAAGCGTGTATCGCATCGATGCACGGCGTGGGCAATGGTGGTTGAAATGCCGCAGCTACCAGGTCGACCCTGCCGTCTGGGATACCCTGCACTGGCTGCGCGGCACGCTGGGCATCGAGGAAATCGTCGCACCCTGGCCGGCACTGACCGGTGGCGCTTCGGTGCAGCGCTGGGGCCTGCAGTTCACCCTGTTTCCCTATGTGGAAGGCCAGTCCGGCTTCGAGGCGGCGTTGAGCCGCATGCAGTGGCAACGGCTGGGTGAAGTGCTGCGCCGTCTGCACGAGGCCCGCCCGCCGCTGCAGCTGCAGGAGGCGCTGCCGAGCGCGCGGATGGAAACCGCGGCGCTTGATACGGTGGGCCAGTGGCTGGCTGGCGAGGGCCTGGCGGCCGCCAAGGACGGACTGGGCCGTGCGTTCGTGTCGGTCTGGGACCAGCAGCACGCACGAATCGCCGCGTTGCATGCGCAGGCCGTCCAGCTGCATGCGGCGTTGCAGGACGTGCCGAGGGGGCTGCACCTGTGCCATACCGACCTGCATGCCGGCAACCTGCTGATGGGCAACGACGGTGGCCTGCACCTGATCGACTGGGATGGCCTGTCGCTGGCACCGCGCGAGCGCGACCTGATGTTCATCGGCGGCGCGGTCGGCGGGCGCTGGGGCCGCGAGAACCCGTTGGGATTCGAGGAGGGCTATGGCAGCGACCGCGGTGATCCGCGCTGGATAGCCTGGTACCGGCACTGGCGCATCCTGCAGGACCTGATCGAGTTCCAGCAGGTGCTGCTGGGCAGTGATGGCGAGGAGCGTTCGCCGCCGTTGCGCCGGCAATCGCTGCATTTCCTCAGTGAGCAGTTCGCGCCGGGCAACGTGTTCGACGCCGCCGAGCGGGTGTATCGCGCGCTGGGGTAGTTCCCGGGCCGTTGCCAGGATCGCCCCGGGTAGAGTCGACTGTTAGTCGACTACCGCGCGCAGCGCGGGCTTTGCCTGTTCCAGACGAAGAGCAGTCGACTAACAGTCGACTCTACCCATGGCCTCTCCATGCAAGGCCCATGGTTTGTCCATGCAGGTGGTTTTCATTCTGCAGGCTTGGCCGCTGCTGAGGCGGCCGCACTTGCGGCGCGGCGCGACAGCACGGCTTCGCGATGGGCGATGTAGGCGTTGGCGGCCAGGATGATGCCGGCGCCGATGATCGTCCAGCGGTCCACGCTTTCGTTGAACAACAGCCAGCCGCACAGCGTCACCAGGGGCAGCTGCAGGAAACTGATCGGTGTCAGCGCCGAGACTTCGCCCAGCCGCAGCGCCCGGGTCCACAGCAGTTGGCCGACGGTGCCGAGCACGCCGGTGGCCAGCAGCCACAGCCAGGCCAACCCGGTCGGCCAGACCCAGACGAACAACGCCGGGACCAGCGACAGGGGGACCCAGAAGACGTAGGTGTAGAGCACCACGGTATCGGCGCTGTCGACGCGGGTGAGTTGCTTGATCTGGATTGCCACCAGCGAGCTGAGCACCGCGGCGGCGACCGCCACCAGGCTGCCGGCGGTGAAGCCGGCCGTGCCGGGGCGCACGATCACCAGCACGCCGATGAAACCCACCACCACTGCCGCCCAACGCCGCACGCGCACGGTTTCGCCCAGCCACAGCACGGCGGCGATGGTGACGAACAGCGGCGTGGAATAGGAGAGCGAAACCGCTTGCGCCAACGGCAGGTGGCCCAGCGCCCAGAACGCGCACAGCATCGAGCCCAGGCCGATTGCACTGCGCACGAAATAGCGTGGCAGCTGCTGCGTCTTCAAGGGCGCGCGGCCCGGCCGCAGCAGCATCGGCAGCAGGGCCAGCAGGCCAAAGGCATTGCGGAAGAACGCCACTTCCTGCGTCGGCACGTAACGGGTGGCATAGCGGATGGCCACCGCCATCAGGCCGAATGCCATCGTGCTGCCGAGCATCAGCAGCGCCGCCCGCATCGGGGTGGCGCCTGAGGAAAGGGCGGGGCTGTTCACCACTGTGCGCCGAGCAGGCGGGGCTCCGGTTCGATCGGCACGCCGAACTTTTCCAGCACCGAGGCCGAGATGCGGCGCGCCAGCGCCAGCAGATCAGCGCCGCTGGCATTGCCGTGGTTGACCAGCACCAGCGCGTGGCTCGGCGCCACGCCGGCATCACCCTCGCGGAAGCCCTTCCAGCCACAGGATTCGATCATCCAGGCCGCGGAGACCTTGCGCCTGTCGTCCTGCTCGGCCGGGAACACGGGCAGGTCGGGGAAGTGCTGCAGCAACACGTCGACCTGTTCCAGCGGCAGCACCGGGTTCTTGAAGAAACTGCCGGCGTTGCCCAGTACCTCCGGGTCGGGCAGCTTGCGGCGGCGGATCGCGATCACCGCATTGGCCACGTCCACGGCGCTGGGAAGTTCCACGCCCTGTGCCTGCAGTTCCTCGCGGATGCCGGCATAGTCCATGCGCAGGTCGTGCAGCAGCGGCAGCTTCAGTTCGATGGCGGTGATCAGGTAGCGGTCGGGCTGCTGCTTGAACACGCTGTCGCGGTAAGCGAAGCGGCACTGCTCGTTGTCCAGCCGCACCCAGGCCTGATCCTGGCAGTCCCAGGCTTCGACCGCCTGGATGAACTCGCCCACCTGCGCGCCATAGGCGCCGATGTTCTGGATCGGTGCGGCACCGGCGGTGCCGGGAATCAGCGCCAGGTTTTCCAGGCCGGACAGGCCTTCCTGCAGCGACCACATCACCAGGCCATGCCAGGGCACGCCGGCGCCGGCGCGGATCACGGCATGGTCGGCGCGGTGTTCAAGGAAACTGATGTCGCGGTTGCCGAACACCAGCACGGTGCCGGGCAGGTCCTCGGCGATCAGGACGTTGCTGCCGCTGCCCAGCACCAGCAGCGGGCCGTTGGCCACCTCGGGCAGTGCCAGCACCTCCGGCAGCAGCGCGGCATCGTGCAGTTCCAGCAGCTGTTCCGCATTGGCCTGCACGTGGAAGGTGTTCAGTGCCTGCAGCGGCGCATTGCGGGTGAGCGTCCAGCGCAGCGGGGCGTTGCCGTCGGTGCTATCCATGGGCGCGCTCACAGGGGGGCCACCGCGCCGCGGCTCGGCGCTTCGCGGCGGCGGCGGATCGCCTCCACGCATTCGGAAACCAGCGCCGGTCCACGGAAGATCAGGCCGCTGTAGCACTGCACCAGCGCGGCACCGGCCGCCATCTTGGCCACCGCGTCGGCACCGGACAGGATGCCGCCGACGCCGACCAAGGGTACCGACTCGGGCAGGCGCGAGCGCAGGCGGCGCAGCACCAGCGTGGACTGCTCCAGCACCGGCGCGCCCGACAGGCCGCCGGCCTCGTTGGCCAGCGGGTCGCCGGCCACCTTGCTGTGGTCGATGGTGGTGTTGGTGGCGATCACGCCGTCCACCTGCAGCTCGCCCAGTACGCGGGCGGCGGCATCGATGTCACGCTCGCTGAGGTCCGGCGCCACCTTCACCAGCATCGGCACGCGGCGGCCGTGGCGGGCCGCGAGCTCTTCCTGGCGGTCACGCAGCTGGCTGACCAGTTGGCGCAGCGCGGTTTCTTCCTGCAGTTCACGCAGGCCGGCGGTGTTGGGCGAGGAAATGTTGACAGTGATGTAGTCGGCCAGCGGGTACACCTTGTCCAGGCAGGCGATGTAATCGTCCACGGCCTGTTCGTTGGGGGTGTCCTTGTTCTTGCCGATGTTGATGCCGAGCAGGCCGCGGCGGTTGCGCGCGCGCTCGACGTTGCGTACCAGCGCGTCCACGCCCGCATTGTTGAAGCCCATGCGGTTGATGATAGCGTTGTGTTCCGGCAGGCGGAACAGGCGCGGCTGCGGATTGCCGGCCTGCGGGCGCGGGGTGATGGTGCCGATCTCGACGAAGCCGAATCCCAGCGCGAACAGTGCATCGATATGCTCGCCGTTCTTGTCCAGGCCGGCGGCCAGGCCGACCGGGTTGGGGAAGGTCAGCCCGAACACCGTGCTCGGCATCGGCGCGATGCGGGCGGCCAGCAGCGGCGTGGTGCCGGTGCGATAGGCCAGGTCCAGTGCGGACAGGCCGAGGCCGTGGGCGCGCTCGGCGTCGAGCGAGAACAGGAAGGGGCGGGCAAGCGAATACATGCGTCGGTTCAGTCCAGCGTGCCGAGGAAGGCTCGGGTTCGATATTCAAAAGCAACCTGGCCGTCCGCCGCGTGGGCGGCGAACAGGTGCTGCAGAGCGTCGATCATCGGCGCGTGGCGCGGATGACCGGATTGCGGGGCGTAGGAAGAGGAGAGCAGGCGCCCGCGCAGGGCGTCGAAGTCGAGATACTGCACGTTCGGTAGCTCCACCCTGCCGCGCAGGCCAGCGCCGAACCAGGCCTGCATGGTGGCATCGTCCTGGTAGCGCTCGGCTACGGCGGTGTAGTCGGTGCCGTAGTCCAGCAGCAGCTGTTCGTAGCCGACCAGGAACGGGCTGGCATCGAGCAGGCGCGAATTCCAGTAGATCAGTGCCAGGCCACCGGGACGCAGGATGCGCTGCCACTCGGCGCGCACCGCCACGGTGTCGAACCAGTGGAAGGCCTGCGCGGCGCTGACCAGATCGATGCTGGCGTCCGCCAGGCCGGTGGCCTCGGCGCGGCCATCGACGGCGGAGAACTGCGGGTACTGTGGCGCCAGCCACTGTTCGGCGGCAGCACGCATGGCATCGTTGGGCTCGACCGCCACCAGCGGATGGCCGCTGGCGAGAAACGCGCGGCTGGAGATGCCGGTGCCAGCGCCGATGTCGGCGACACGGGCCTGGTGGCTGACACCCATCGGGCCGTGCAGCCAGTCCAGCAGTGCGGCCGGGTAGTCGGGCCGGTAGCGGACATAGTCGGCGACGCGGCTGCTGAAGCGTTCAGTGCTGTCGGAGGCGGTCATGGCGTCAGTTCGACACCGCCGCCAGCCACGCCAGGCCACCGAAGAACAGGATGAAGACCAGGATGGCGGCAACCACGGCGCCGACCATCACCCAGCCCAGCACCAGGCCGGTGAGTGCCATGCCATCGCCTTCCAACTCATGCGGGCGGCGGCGGATCTCGGCGCGGGCCATGTGGCCGGTGATGATGGCGACGATGCTGGCCACGAAGGGCAGGACGGTCCAGCTGGCGATGCCCATGACCAGGCTGACCACGGCCAGGGCGCTTGTCTGTCGGGGTGCCACGCTCATCGGGGTCCTCCTTGGCAGTGTGCACATGATAGTGCGTCTGCCCGGGCAATCCCATGCCCGGCGGATGTGAGGGCAGGCGTCGCCCCCTGGTCGACGAATGGGATTTCGGCCTTGGTAGGCGTCGACCTTGGTCGACGAAAGGCATGCCAACCCAGGTTGGCGGCTACCGAACTGCCGGTATCAGCCCATCAACACCTGGCCGCCATCCACGTTGAGCACGCTGCCGGTGACCCAGCGCGCCAGCGGCGAGCACAGGAACAGGGCGGCATCGGCGATCTCGCGCGGGTGGCCGAAGCGGCCGAACGGAATCTTCGCCAGCGTGCCGTAGTACAGGTCGGGGTCTTCGACGCGGCGGCGATCCCACAGGCCGTCATCGAACGCGATCGAGCCGGGTGCGATGGCATTGACCCGGATCCGGTCCTTGGCCAGCGCCAGCGCCTGCGAGGTGGTGTAGTGCGAAAGGGCGGCCTTGGCAGCAGCATAGGGTGCGCCACCGGGACGGGGCTGCTGCGCGGCAATCGAAGAGAGGTTGAGGATGCAGGCGTCGCCGGATGCGCGCAGCCAGGGCAGCGCCAGCCGCGAGGCGCGCACGGCTGCCATCAGGTCGATCTGCAGGCTCGCGGCCCAGCCATCCTCGTCGTCGGCCATGCCGTAGCCGGTGGCATTGTTGACCAGCACATCGATACCGCCGAGGGCATCGGCGGCGGCCTGCAGCCAGGCCTGGATCTGGTCGGGGTCGGCCAGATCAGCGGGAAACGCCTGCACTGGCGTGCCCTGTGCCTGGGCATCGGCGCACAGGGCATCCAGCCCGGCCCGACCACGTGCGCAGACCGAGACCTGTGCGCCGGCGCCGGCAAACGCCAGCGCCATTTCACGGCCGATGCCCTTGCTGCCGCCGGCGATGAGCACGCGGCGGCCGCTGAAATCGAGGATCGGAGCCCCTGCGGGGATCCGACCCTGGGCCTGGGCCAGAACCCCGGAAGGGCCCTGACCCACAGGCGTGTCGGCGTCGTTTGCCATCACAGGTCGAACTTGATGCCCTGCGCCAGCGGCAGCGAATCCGAATAGTTGATGGTGTTGGTCTGGCGGCGCATGTAGACCTTCCATGCATCCGAGCCGGACTCGCGGCCACCGCCGGTGTCCTTCTCGCCGCCGAAGGCGCCGCCGATCTCCGCGCCCGACGTGCCGATGTTGATGTTGGCGATGCCGCAGTCGCTGCCGGCGGCCGACAGGAACTTCTCGGCAGTCTTCAGGTTCTGGGTGAAGATCGAGGACGACAGGCCCTGCGGCACGCCGTTCTGCATGTCGATGGCTTCATCGAGGGTGTCGTACGGCATCACGTACAGGATCGGCGCGAAGGTCTCGTGCTGGACCACGGCGTCGCTGTTCTTCAGGCCGGAGACGATGGCCGGCAGCACGAAGTTGCCCGGGCGGTCGATGCGGCTGCCACCGGTTTCGATGGTGCCGCCGGCCGCCTTGGCCTGGGCGATCGCATCGAGGAACTGCTGCACGGCGCCTTCGCTGTTCAGCGGGCCCATCAGGTTGGCCGCATCGGTCGGATCGCCGATCTTGCCTTCCACCTGCTTGTAAGCCTTGACCAGGGTGGCCAGCACGTCGGCGTAGATCGAGCGGTGCACGATCAGGCGGCGGGTGGTGGTGCAGCGCTGGCCGGCGGTGCCGACGGCGCCGAACACGATGCCCGGCACAGCCAGCTTCAGGTCGGCGGTTTCGTCCAGGATGATGGCGTTGTTGCCGCCCAGTTCCAGTAGGCAGCGGCCGAGGCGGCGTGCGACCTTCTCGTTGACGGTGCGGCCGACCTGGGTCGAGCCGGTGAAGCTGATCAGCGGCACGCGGCGGTCATCGACCATCTTTTCCGACAGCGCGGTACCGGCATCGTTGATCAGGAAGAAGATGTCCGGGAAGCCGGCTTCGCGCAGGGCGTCGTTGCAGATCTTCAGCGAGGCGATGGCGGTCAGCGGCGTCTTGTTGGACGGCTTCCAGATGCACACGTCGCCGCAGATGGCCGCCAGGAACGAATTCCAGCTCCACACCGCCACCGGGAAGTTGAAGGCCGAGATGATGCCGACCAGGCCGAGCGGGTGGTACTGCTCGTACATGCGGTGGCCCGGGCGCTCGGAATGCATGGTGTAGCCGTACAGCATGCGGCTCTGGCCCACGGCGAAATCGGCGATGTCGATCATCTCCTGCACTTCGCCATCGCCTTCCGGCTTGCTCTTGCCCATTTCCAGCGCAACCAGCGAACCCAGGGCGTCCTTGTGCCTGCGCAGTGCTTCGCCGCACAGGCGCACGGCTTCGCCGCGGCGCGGCGCCGGCGTGGTGCGCCAGACCTTGAAGGCTTCCTGGGCGCGGGCGACGACAGTCTCGTACTCGGCCTCGGTGGTGGCGCGGACCTGCGCGATCGGCTCGCCGGTGGTCGGGTTGACCGGGGTGATCAGCTCACCGCTGGTCGCGCTCGACCACTCCCCGTTGCCCAGGTACGTGCCAGCGTTGATCGCGTCCAGGCCAAGGGACTTGAGCAGCTCGGAAGACATGCAGACTCCTGTGTTTCGTTACGTTGTTTGGTGCCATCGCGGGCAGGTGGGGGGCGCGATGAACTGAATCGCCGATGGTAGCAGAGCGCCCCGACCGGCCATGGTGCAACGCGCCAGCCGGACCGAGCCGGACATGAATGCTTGGAGGGCAGGGCACGTTGGCTGTAAACTTCCCGGCTGCATGGCCCCGTAGCTCAGCTGGATAGAGCGTCCCCCTCCTAAGGGGAAGGTCGCCCGTTCGAATCGGGCCGGGGTCACCAGAATCAATAACTTGCGATAGCTGCTACACCGCAATGGGCCATATCTGGCCATCAAAAGGCACTACTTGGTCACAGTGGTCACAGTGGCGAATCAATAGGTTAGCTTCGCCACCGCTCCATCATTACCCTCAGGGGCGAGGTGTACGTAGTACTTCTTCGCCGTGGCGTAATCAGCGTCCCCGGCCAGAATCTGCACCCTTCGCAACGGAACTCCGGCCTAGCTGCGCGCGCTGTTGCCGCAACCGGAGACGTTCGCCTGGCCGGAGAGGGCGGAGCTACCGTTAGATTACGAAGGGCTTGGTGCGGTGCTCTGGCGCTGAGATGAATCAAGCGTTGGTGGCCGATTAGCGGCGCAGGCATTGTTATTAGCCGACAGTCGTGTAGTGGAGAGCTGATGTTCGCAGGCATGCGGCAAGGGTTGCGCAGCAACACAGCCTACTTCTTGCCGAAATCTACGACCGTTCGAGTCTTCCTGCCGTCTTCGAACTTGATGCCAGACAGGTCGACTACATACACCGGTCCGCGAAGCTCGCTCGGGGACGGGCCAACGCTCTTTACACCGGCTTCTGTGCGTCTGATATGCATGTAGGGAAGGCGCGAGCCTTGGGCGCTACAGTCTGCCGCCTTGCTCGTGGCTTTCAGTAAGATCTTGTACTTGCCTGGTGTCTCTTCCAGCTGACCGCAGATCGTAGCCGGGGATGATTCCAGTACGCGCAGTGCGTCACGACCTGTACGGGTAACAAAGCTGTCGAGTGACTCGCCGTCTTTGGATTCGGAGTCCCAAAGGGGAATCGTCACGCCGCGGCTCGTCGCCTCTGTAACGCCGCCGCTGATGTGAATCCACTTATACGCCTCGGCATTGGATACAGGTGGAGTCTGGGGTCTGGCTGATTGGGCAAAAGCCGGAGAACTCAGGGAAGACACCACAACTGCCAGAACGATTGAACGCATCATGGGTTCCTTACGCTGACCGATGGGCCAATGTTATCCCCAGCGGAATCCGCCGCCACTACCGGGCCTGCCACCAACGCGCGAGCAGCAGCAGGCCCGGCGTCTGGCCGAGGCGGGGGCTAAGGGGATCGAGCAGATCAAGGCGGCGCTAGAGCCGCCCAAGCCGCCGGCAGAGATGAAGCCCCGAGCGAGGGACGCCCGCACCCAGGCGTGGGTGAGGGCAGGGCTGCAGCAGCTACGGTGGGGTGTTTGAGCGAAGGTGGATCCAAGCCGGTCCCAGCAATCTTGCAAGTCGTTGGCCTAACGTGCAGTGGAAGTCCCCCTCCTACGGGGAAGGTCGCCCGTTCGAATCGGGCCGGGGTCACCCTGTTTGCGGCGCGACGTCCGCGCGCTGCCCGCGAGGCCACTCGGATATGCTGGCGTCTCGCCCCGCGATCCGGCCGCCATGGACCACCGCCTGCAGCCCGTGCAACCCCAGGACTACGCGAGCATCGCCGCGTGGCTGGATTCGGCCGCAGCCACGCTGCGCTGGGCCGGGCCGGGCGTGCCCTATCCACTGCCACCCGATCGGTTCGAGCACGTATTGCAGCTGCGCGAACGCCCGGGGTGGGTGCTGCTGGACGCAAGCGACCAGCGCGTGGGTTTCGGCCAAGCCTGGTCCACGCAGCCGGGCACCGTCCATCTGGGCCGCCTGCTGGTTGCGCCGCAGGCGCGGGGCCGCGGTCTCGGGCGTGGGTTGGTACAGGCGCTGATCGCGCAGGCGTTCCAGGCTGCTGCCGTTGAACGGCTGACCTTGCGGGTCTATCGGGACAATGCCGCCGCAGTTGCGTTGTACCGCTCCCTCGGCTTCGAGCCGGTGGACGCTGCATCCACGCCGGCGCTGCTGTTCATGCAGCGGACCCGGCGCTGAGCATGGCCACGCAGGCCGGTACGCCTTCAGTCCTGCTTGAGCAGTTCCACCAGCTGGCGCAGGCGGTAGGGCTTGGGCAGGAACTCCACCTGCTCCGGAAGCGGCGGCAGCTGCGAACGCGCGTAGCCGGAGGACAGGATCATGCGTGCCTGCGGCTGGTCGCGGGCGACGTGCTCGCTGAGTTCGATGCCGGACATGCCATTGGGCATGCTGACGTCACTGAACACCACGTCGAAGCGTGCGTCGCTCTTCAGCAACGCGGCTGCTTCATGCCCATCGGCAGTGGTGGACACCTCGATGCCGAAATCGCGCAGGGCCAGGCCGATCATCTCACGCAGATCGTTCTGGTCCTCCACCATCAACACGCGGATCGGTTCATCGGTCATGGGTGGGGTCCTCAATTGCGGGTAGCAGCAGGCTGACCGTGGTGCCGACACCGGGCGTGGTGGACACATCGACGAAGCCGCCGCTCTGGGTGGTAAATCCGAACACCTGGCTCAGGCCCAGGCCGCTGCCCTTGCCGATGTCCTTGGTGGTGAAGAAGGGTTCGGTCGCGCGCTCGGCGATGTCGGCGGCCATGCCGTGGCCTTCGTCGCAGACACTGAGCGTGACATAGCCGCGTTGCAGGGCCGTGTCCGCATCCGGGTCGAGGCGATGCTGGAGGGTCGTGCCGATCAGGATGCGGCCGCCCTCCAGCGTGGCCTCGGCCGCATTGGCGACCAGGTTGGCCAGCGCGGTCTGCAGCTGCATCGCGTCAGTGCTGACCTGCGGCAGCCCGGGCGCCAGCTCGGCTTCCAGCGTCACATGCGCCGGGCAGGTTCGTTGCAGGTCCGGCAACCAGCGCTGCAGCAGAGTGTTGATGTCCACCGGTTCGCGGATCAGGGTCTGGCCGGTGCTGAATGCCAGCAGCTGCCGGGTGAGCAGCGCGCCGCGGTCGGTGGCGGCCTGCGCGGCATCCAGCAGCTCGGCCGTGCGCGCATCATCGCCGCTCACGCGAAGGGAAAGCAGGTCCAGCGCATTGCCGATGGTGGTCAGCAGGTTGTTGAACTCGTGCGACAGGCCGCGGCTGAGGCGGCCGACGGTCTCGAACTGCTGGGTGTTGCGCAGCGCCCGCTGGGCATCGCGCAGCAGTCGCTGCGCCTGCCACTGTTCGGTGATGTCGCGGGTGATCTTGACGAAGCCAAGGAGTTCGCCGGCTTCCATGACCGGCTCGATGACCACGCTGGCGCGGAACGACGAACCATCCCGGCGTACCCGCCAGCCTTCGCTGGCCACATGGCCATGCTGCGCCGCGAGGCGGAGCAGGCGCAGCGGTTCGCCGGCCTCACGGTCGCCAGGCAGGTAGAAGCGGCCAAAGTGCGTGCCGATCACTTCATCGGCGGAATAGCCCTTGATGCGCTCGGCGCCGGGATTCCAGCTGCAGACAATGCCTTCCGGATCAAGCAGGTACAGCGCATGGTCGCGCACGCTGTCGATCAGCAACCGCAGTTGTCGGGAAGGATCCGTCAGCACGGACGTCGTAGAGGCAGCTGCGTCCACGTGAAAATAAGTGTTACCCCTGTGAGGCACGTGAAGCTAGGCATTCAAGTGTGAAGGATGCGTGCACACCTGACACGTGCCATTTGTCCTGTGCGGCTGAATGCGACACGGAGTACCATCTTCCACCCCTTGCCTTCTGGAACCGACCTGCATGCGTCCTGGTGCGACTACGCGTGACCGCTGGATCTGGATGACGTCCGCTGTGCTGCTGGCCGCGACCATTTCGCTGGAACTGGTCGTACCGCTGGGCTATGCCGTCTGGCTGGCCTACTTCCTGGCCGTTGGCGTCACGGTGTTCCAGCGCAGCGCGCGGGCGCCATTCGTGGTGGCCGTGCTGTCCTGCATCCTGCTGGTCATTGGTTTCAACGTCGCGCCCGCCAGTTCCAACTCGGCGTTTTCGTTCGTCAACCGGACCATTGGCGGTTTCGCCTTCATGATGATCGCGCTGATCGTCTCGCGCGCGATCCAGGCGCGCCGCCAGGCCATGCGCGCGCTCTGGTTGCAGGAGGCCGAGAACGCGGTGGCGATCAGCCTTCGCGGTGACCTGGGGCCGGAGCAGATCGCCGAGGCCGCAGCAACGAGCGTGGCCGGGCAGCTGGGCGCCGAGGTCGCTGCGGTCTACCGCCTGGAAGGCGGGCGGCTGCAGCTGACCGGGGGCATGGCGCTGCCTTCGGGGGCGCCGGCCTCGCTGGCCCTGCACGAGGGGCTGGCCGGGCAGGTCGCGCGTGATGAACGCATCCGCCACCTGCACGGTGACGATGCCGCCGTGCTTGAACTGCAGACCAGTCTGGGCCGGCTGCCGGTGCGCGAGCGCATCCTGGCGCCGCTCAGCAGCGATGGCGCGGTGGTCGGCATCATCGAACTGGGTCGCGCCCGGGTCGGCGAGCTGCGTGAGCTGGATCGCGAGCTGCTGGAGCGCTGTGCCGAGACCATCGGCATGGCGCTGCGCGCATCGCTGCTGCGTGCGCAGCTGGTGGTACTGCTGGAAGAGTCGCAGCGCCAGGGCGAGGAGCTGCAGGCCCAGCAGGAAGAGCTGCGCGTGGCCAACGAGGAACTGGAAGAGCAGAGCCGCAGCCTGCTGCAGTCGCAGAGCCACCTGGAAGAACAGCAGGCCGAGCTGGAACAGAGCAACGTGCAGCTGGAAGAGCGCACCCACGAGCTGGAGGCGCAGAAGCAGGCACTGCTGGTCGCGCAGAGCCAGCTGGTGCGCAACAGCAACGAACTGGCCGCGACGTCACGTTACAAGTCCGAGTTCCTGGCCAACATGTCGCACGAGCTGCGCACGCCGCTGAACAGCTCGCTGATCCTGGCCAAGCTGCTGGCCGACAACAAGGACGGCACGCTCACCGAGGAACAGGTGAAGTACGCCCGTGCGATCCTCTCGTCCAACAACGACCTGCTGGCACTGATCAACGACATCCTCGACCTGTCGCGCATCGAGGCCGGCCATGTCGAACTGTCCGATGAAGTGGTGGTGGTCGACAGCGCGCTGCAGCGCCTGCGCGAGACCTTCGAGCCGATGGCGCGGCAGAAGGGCCTGGCCCTGCAGATCGAAGCCGATGCGCTGGCACCGAGCCAGCTGGTGGTCGACAGCCAGCGGCTGCAGCAGATCCTGAAGAACCTGCTGGCCAACGCGGTGAAGTTCACCGAGCACGGAAAGGTCAGCCTGCACGTGCGTGCGGCCGGCAACGGCCGTATCCGGTTCGAGGTGTGCGATACCGGCATCGGCATCGCCCGCGAGCAGCTGGACGTCATCTTTGAGGCCTTCCGCCAGGCCGATGGCAGCACCCGCCGTCGCTACGGCGGTACCGGCCTGGGCCTGTCGATCTCGCGCGATCTGGCCGAGCGCATGGGCGGCTACATCCAGGTCGACAGCGAGCCCGGGCGCGGCAGCTGCTTCATCCTGGAGCTGCCCTTGCAGGGCGCCCCGGCGGCGAGCGCAGCCGAGGCTGCCGAGGCCCCCGTGGCAGTGCCGGCGCCGGCACGGACACCGGCCGTGCTGCCGGCGGCACCCGTGCGCGCTGCCACTGCGGCAGCGCCGGTCACCGCGTCCGCCGGCGTGGCCGATGACCGCGGCCGCCGCCAGCGCGCCGGGCGCCTGATCCTCGCGGTCGAGGACGATGCCACGTTCGCCGAAGCACTGGTGGCCCTGGCCCATGAACTGGACTTCGACTGCGTGGTGGCGGGCACGGCGGAAGAGGCGCTGGCGCTGGCCATCGAACTGCGTCCGAACGGCATCCTGCTCGATATCGGCCTGCCGGACGTGTCGGGCCTGAGCGTGCTGGAGCGCCTGAAGCGCAACCCTGACACCCGGCACATCCCGGTGCATGTGGTCTCGGCAACGGACCGCAGCCAGGTGGCGCGCGAGCTGGGCGCGATCGGTTTTGCGATCAAGCCGACCACGCGCGAGCGGCTGGTGACGGCCATCGAGCAGCTGGAACAGACCAGCCAGCGCGACGTGCGGCGCCTGCTGATCGTCGAGGACGACAGCGAGCTGCGCCGCAACCTGGAACTGCTGCTGGGCCGCGACCAGCTGCAGATCGTCGCGGTGGGCACCCTGGCCGGTGCACTGGAACAGCTCAGCACGGTCACGTTCGACTGCATGGTGATGGACCTGTCGCTGCCCGACGGCAGCGGTTACGACCTGCTCGAACACATGGCCGGCAACGATGACGTCGGTTTCCCGCCGGTGATCGTCTACACCGGTCGCGCGCTCAGCCGCGAGGAAGAGCAGCGCCTGCGCCGCTATTCCAAGAGCATCATCATCAAGGGTGCGCGCTCGCCCGAACGCCTGCTGGATGAAGTGACCCTGTTCCTGCACAGCGTGGAGGCCAGCCTGCCAACCGACCAGCAGCGCCTGCTGCGCGAGGCGCGCCGCCGCGACACCGTGCTCGACGGCCGCACGGTGCTGCTGGCCGAGGACGACGTGCGCAACATCTTCGCCCTGTCCAGCGTGCTCGAACCGCTCGGTGTGACGCTGGAGATCGCGCGCAATGGCCAGGAGGCGGTGGATCGGCTGGCCGAGCGCGAGGTCGACCTGGTGCTGATGGACATCATGATGCCGGAGAAGGATGGCCTGGCGGCAATGCGCGAGATCCGCGCGCAGCGCCATCTGCAGGACCTGCCGATCATCGCGCTGACCGCCAAGGCCATGCCGGACGACCGTGAGCGCTGCCTGCAGGCCGGTGCCAACGACTACATCGCCAAGCCCATCGACGTCGACAAGCTGGTGTCGCTGTGCCGGGTCTGGTGCTCGCGGCAATGAACGAGCAGGCCCTGTTCGACCTGGAACTGAAGGTCCTGCTGGAAGCGTTGTACCAGCGCTACCACTACGATTTCCGCAGTTATGCGGTGTCGTCGCTGCGCCGGCGCATCCGCCAGGCCATGCAGCGCTATGAGTGCGAGCGGCTGGTTGACCTGCAGCATCGCCTGCTGCACGAGCCGGACCTGTTCGCGCAGGCGATGCAGTTCTTCACCGTGCAGGTGTCGGAGATGTTCCGTGACCCGGCCTATTTCCGTGAGCTGCGCGAACAGGTGGTGCCGGTGCTGCGCACCTATCCGTCGGTGAAGCTGTGGGTAGCCGGTTGCAGCACGGGCGAAGAAGTCTGGTCGCTGGCGATCCTGCTGCACGAGGAAGGCCTGCTCGAGCGCAGCATCGTCTACGCCACCGACATCAATCCGGCGGCGCTGGCCACGGCGGAAGCCGGGGCCTATGGCATCGACCGGATGGCCCAGTTCAGCCGCAACTATCTGGCGGCGGGCGGCACCGCGTCGCTGTCGGACTATTACGCCACGGCCTACGATGGTGCCGTGCTGGATCGACAGCTGCGCCGCAACGTGGTGTTTGCCGACCACAGCCTGGCCACCGACACCGTGTTCTCCGAAGTGCACCTGGTGTCGTGCCGCAACGTGCTGATCTATTTCAACCGCGACCTGCAGGACCGTGCGGTGGGCCTGTTCCGCGAAGCGCTGGTGCACCGCGGCTTCCTCGGCCTCGGCAGCAAGGAGTCGCTGCAGTTCGGCTGCCACCATGATGCGTTCGAGGTCTGTTCGCGCGAGCATCGCCTGTACCGGAAGGTGGCCTGATGGCCACGACGACACGCCCGGCCGTGCTGGTGATCGGCGCTTCGGCCGGGGGCGTCGCGGCCCTGCAGGTCGTGCTCGGTGCGTTGCCCGCGGCACTGCCGGCGCCGGTGCTGGCGGTGCTGCACCTGCCACGCGACCGCAGCAGCCGCATCGCCGACGTGCTGGCGCCCTACTGCGCGCTGCCGGTGCGCGAGGCCGAGGACAAGCAGCCGCTGCAGCGCGGCACGGTCACCTTTGCGCCGCCGGATTACCACCTGCTGGTGGAAGATGCCCGCTCGCTGGCGCTGTCGGTCGATGCGCCGGTGCTGTTCTCGCGTCCGGCCATCGATCCGCTGTTCGAATCGGCAGCGGCCGTGTTCGGCGACCAGGTGCTGGCCCTGCTGCTCACCGGCGCCAGCAGCGACGGCAGTGAAGGCGTCGCCGCGGTGCGCGCTGCCGGTGGCCGCGCCTGGCTGCAATGTCCCCAGGAGGCCGAGGCATCGATGATGCCGGCCGCCGCCCTGCAGCATGCCGGCGCCGACGCCGTGCTGCCCCTTGATCTGATGTGCCGTCGCCTGAAGGAGTTGTTTGCATGAACCTGCTGCCACCGGACCCTGCGCAGTCGCAGACCCCGGTCAACCTGCTGATCGTCGATGACGTGCCGCAGAACCTGGTGGCCATGCAGGCGCTGCTGCAGCGCGAGGGCGTGAACCTGCTGCTGGCCGGCTCGGGCGCGCAGGCGCTGGAGTTGCTGCTGGAACATGAGGTGGCGCTGGCGTTGCTGGACGTGCACATGCCGGAGATCGACGGCTTCACCCTGGCCGAACTGATGCGCGGCTCGCACCGCAGCCGCGATGTGCCGATCATCTTCCTGACGGCCTCGCCGGATGACCCGGTGCGTGCGTTCAAGGGCTACGAAACCGGCGCGGTCGACTTCCTGCACAAGCCGGTGGCACCGCAGGTGATCCTGAGCAAGGTCAACGTCTTCATCGAGCTCTACCAGCAGCGCCAGCTGCTGAAGGCGCGCAACGAGGCGCTGGAACGCTCGCTCAAGCTCAACGAGACGATGGCGGCCGTGCTCACCCACGATCTGCGCACGCCGCTGTCGGCGATCCTGCTGTGCGCCGACAAGCTGTCGCTGGAGCTTCCGCAGGACAACAGCGGCGCGCAGCAGACCCTGAAACACCTGGAGGCCAGCACGCTGCGCATGGCGCGGATGGTCGAGCAGCTGCTGGACTTTTCGCGGATCCGCAGCGGCGGCCTGCGCCTGCAGGCCAGTGCCTGCGACCTTGCCGAGGTGACCCGTGCGGTGGTGGCCGAGGCCGGCAGTGCGCACGGCCATGCGCGGATCCATCTCGACACGCTGGGCGATACCCGCCTGCAGGGCGACCTGGATCGGCTGGGCCAGGTCGCTGCGAACCTGGTCGGCAACGCGCTCACCCATGGCAGCGAGGCGAGGGTGGAGGTGGACGGTCGTGACCCGCGCACTGTGCTGCTGCGGGTCAGCAACGCAGGCCGGATCGATGACGCGCTGCTGCCACGCCTGTTCGAGCCGTTCAAGGCCAGTTTCCATCCCAGCAATGGCCTGGGCCTGGGGCTGTACATCGTCGACCAGTTCGTCCGCGCCCACGGTGGCCGCATCGGCGCGCGCAACGAAGCCGGTCTGGTGGTGTTCGAGGCGATGTTGCCGCGGCGCTGTGACGGGACGGCGGCGGCCGCAACCTGAATCCTTCAGCAAGCCTGCGGTGGATCTGAGACGGACTCGTCCGCAACTGCTACCGTGGCTGCATCCACTGCCAAGGAAGCACCATGCCATTGCGCGCGATCGCCTACGTCAGCCAGGCGCGGGCGGATCTTTCCGCTGAACGGCTGCAGGCGGTGGTTGACGATGCGGCCCGCTTCAACAAGATGGCCGGCGTGACCGGGGTGCTGCTGCACGATGGCGGGCACTTCCTGCAGTACATCGAAGGGCCGCCGGATGGCATTGCGTCGGTGTACGAGCGCATCCTCCAGGCCGGCAGCCATGTCGACATCATTGAACTGGCGCGTGGCCGCCTGGGCCAGCGCCAGTTTCCGTACTGGTCGATGCGCGCGTTGCCGGTGGACGAGGCGCTGTTGCGGCGGCTTTCATCCGGCGACTGGTCGGGCTTCAGCCGTACCCTGCACGGCGATCGCGCCGTGCCGACGCCGCTGGACCTGCTGGACAACGTCGTGCAGCCGGTGCTGCACGCGGGCTGAGCGTCAGCGCGAGGTGCCGCTACCGCAGTATGCGGCGTGCAGTGCGTGCAGCACGCCCAGTGCGGGCCCTTCGATCATGCGGTAGTGCATGGCCTGTGCTTCGCGCCGGGTCGCCACGATGCCCAGTTCGCGCAGCACGGCCAGATGCTGCGAGAGCGCCGATGCGCTCAATCCGGTCAGCGCCTGCAGTTCGGGCACCGGCGCTTCCCCCTCAACCAGGCGGCACAGCACACGCAGCCGGGCCGGATGGGCCAGGCTCTTGAGCAGGGCGGCGGCCTGCGCGGCATGCTTTGCCATTGCGGCACTGTCGAGCGCGGTGCGCGGCATGGTTGACCTTTTTGTTTAGAAGACGCTAATTTAGAAAAAGCTAAATAAAAAGGCAAGTCGATGGATGCAATGCGCGGAGGCCGGACATGAACCTGCCATGGGCCGCTGTGGCGGGCGGGGCGATGATCGGGGCCGCCGCGGTGCTGTTGCTGGTCACCACCGGGCGCGTGGCGGGCGTCAGCGGCATCGCCGCCGGCAGCCTGCGTGCGGAACCGGAGGAACGCGCCTGGCGCTGGGCGTTCCTGCTCGGCCTGGCGGCCGCCGCCGCAGCCGTGCTGTGGTGGCAGGCACCGCCCGGGGAGGCGCCGCGGGCGATGCTGCGCGACGCGCTACCCGCCTGGCAACTGGTCGGCGCCGGTGTGCTGGTGGGCGTTGGCACGCGGCTGGGCAATGGCTGCACCAGTGGGCACGGGGTATGCGGCATGGCGCGGGGCTCGAAGCGCTCGGTGCTGGCGGTGCTGGTGTTCATGGCCTGCGCCATGCTGACCACGTTCCTCATTCGCCACGGCTGAGGCCTCCGGTGAGCCGCACGACCTGGGCTGCCGGTGGCGCAGGGATGCTGTTCGGCGCGGGATTGGCGCTGGCCGGGATGACCGATCCACGCCGCATTCTCGGTTTCCTCGATGTGGCCGGGCAGTTCGATCCGACTCTGGCTTGGGTATTGGCGTCGGCGGTGCTGGTCAGTGCAGTCGGGCAGCGCGCGGTGCTGCGCCGTGCGCAACCGCTGTGCGCGGAGCGTTTCCAGCTGCCCACTGCCCGTGGCATTGATGGGCGGCTGCTGCTGGGCGCGGCGCTGTTCGGGATCGGCTGGGGCTGGGCGGGCTACTGCCCGGGGCCGGCCATCGCGGGCCTGGCGGTCGGCGCCCACGAAGCCCTGTGGTTCGTGCCGGCGATGCTGGCAGGTTTCTGGCTGCACGATCGCCTCCTTCGATGAGGCTTCACTGCTGTGTCACCCTGCATGGGGTGAGATCCACCGATCACGGGGAAAGGAGTGCAACGACATGGTACGGATGAAGTGGACGGGCAGGGCAATGCTGGCGGTCGCACTGGCTGCCGCGGTCGCACCGGCGCTGGCCTGCACGCGGGCGGTGTACCTGGGCGACAACGGCGATGTGATCACCGCGCGTTCGATGGACTGGAAAGTCGATGTGGCGACCAACCTCTATGTGCTGCCACGCGGCATCGCGCGCACCGGCCAGGCTGGCCCGAAGTCGCTGGCCTGGACGGCGCGCTATGGCTCGGTCGTGGCCACCGGCTACGACGTGTCGACCACCGACGGCATGAACGAAAAGGGCCTGGTGGCCAACCTGCTGTGGCTGGTCGAATCGGAGTATCCGAAGCAGCGTGGCAACAAGCCCGGACTGGCCATTTCGCTCTGGGCGCAGTACGTGCTCGACAACTTTGCGACCGTTGGCGAGGCGGTGGCGGCGTTGGAGCGTGAGCCGTACTCGATCGTCACCGACAAAGTGCCGGGCGAAGACCGCCAGGCGACGCTGCACCTGTCGCTGTCCGATGCCACAGGCGACAGCGCCATCGTCGAATACATCGGTGGCCGCCAGGTGATCCACCATGACCGCCGTTACCAGGTGATGACCAATTCGCCGATCTTCGAACAGCAGCTGGCGCTCAACAGCTACTGGCAGCAGATCGGCGGCACCGTGATGCTGCCCGGCACCAACCGCTCGGCCGATCGCTTCGCGCGGGCTTCGTTCTACATCAACGCCATTCCCAAGTCCGAAGACCCGGTGGTGGCGCTGGCCAGCGTGTTCAGCGTGATCCGCAATACATCGGTGCCCTACGGCATTACCACGCCGGGCGAGCCGAACATCTCCTCCACGCGCTGGCGTACCGTGGCCGACCACAAGCGGCGCTTGTACTTCTTCGAATCGGCATTGACCCCGAACACGTTCTGGGTCGACCTCAACAAGGTGGATTTCGGCGGCAAGGTGCTCAAGCTCGATCTCGGCCCGGACCAGCGCAACACCTATTCCGGCAATGCGCTGGGCCAGTTCGTGCCCAGTGCACCGTTCACCTTCCTGGGCGTGGACGGTTAGTCCGGCGCCCGGTCAGGCACGACCCGCCACCGATCGCGGGAGCCATCGCGTGTGGAGGCGCGCCGTTGCAGGGATATCCCGGCACGCGCACACTCGCCGCATGGGCGCGATCTTCCACCTGCGGCAGTACGGCCAGGCCACCGGCCTGGATCGCCACGACTATGCGCAGTGGGTGTTGCCGCTGCAGGGCGAGCTGCAGTTCGAGATGGAGGGGCGCGGGGGGCGCTTGGACCTGCTGCAGGGCGCGTTCGTTGCAGCGGGCGAAGCGCACGACCAGATGGCAGACGGTCCCAACGGTTTCGTGATTGTCGACTGCCCCCCCGGCGTGCTGGATGACGCAACCCAGGAACACCTGTCCCGCCAGCGCTGGCTGCACCTGCCGCTGGCGTTGCGCCAGTGCCTGGCGCAGGTGCGTGCGGGCCAACCGTTGCCGCCCCTGCTGCCGCAGTTGCTGCAGGTGTTTGCGCCCGCCGGTAGTGGCGCGCGCATGCAGGGCCTGTGCGCGGCGGTGCAGGCCGACCCCGGGCAGGCGTGGCCGGTGGCGCGCATGGCCGGCTTCGTCGGTGTCAGCGAGAGTCGCTTGCATGCGCTGTTCCAGCGGGAATTCGGGCTCGGTCCGCAGGCATGGCTCAGTGCGTGCCGGTTGCGCTGGGCCAAGCATCAGCTGCGCACCAGCGCCGCGCCGATCAGTGATATCGCACTGGCCGCAGGCTATTCCGAGCAGAGCGCATTGACCCGTGCGCTGCGCCGCGAATGTGGCCAGACCCCCTCTGCGTGGCGAAGGGGCGCCACCTGACCTGTGGAGCCGGGCCCATGCCCGGCTCCCGAGTCGAGGCGACTCCGCACGCGCACAGCCGGGCAGGGCAGTAGCCTCGGTCAAGAGCGCCCGCTGTGCAACGCATACACTGCGTGGCCTGTTCTCTCCCCCGAAGTATCCGAATGCGCAACAACCCGATGGCCCTGGGCATCGCCAACGGCATTGCCGCCGGCGCGCTGTGGGGCGTGGTCTTTCTGGCTCCCGCCGTGCTGCAGTCGTTCAATGCGCTGCAGCTGTCGGCTGGCCGTTATCTGGTCTACGGCCTGATTGCCGTCGCGCTGCTGCTGCCGCGCTGGAGGCGGCTGGCGCCACGGCTGGGCCGGGCCGAATGGTCCGGCCTGCTGTGGCTGAGCCTGGCCGGCAACCTGGTGTACTTCCTGCTGCTGGCCACGGCCGTGCAGTGGGCCGGTGGCGCTGCGGCATCGCTGATCGTTGGCCTGATCCCGGTGGTGGTCACGCTGGTCGGCGTGCGCGAGCAGGGGGCCGTGCCGCTGAAGCAGCTGCTGCCGGCGCTGGGCCTGTGCGTTCTGGGGGTCGCTCTGGTCGGCTGGGAGTCGCTGATGTCCGAGCATCTGGCCACGCCGTGGCGCCAGCGCGTGGTCGGACTGCTGTGCGCGTTCGGCGCGCTGTTCTCGTGGGCGCTGTACTCGATCGGCAACAGCCGCTGGCTGGCGCGCAGGCCGGATCTGTCCAGCCATGACTGGTCGCTGCTGACCGGCGTCACCACCGGTGGCCTGGCGCTGCTGCTGGTGCCGATGGCCTTCATCGGCCCTGGCGACCACACGGCGGCGCAGTGGGGTGGCTTCTGGGCGATCAGCGCCGGCGTGGCAGTGGTGGCCTCGATCCTCGGCAACGCGTTCTGGAACCGTGCCAGCCGCCTGCTGCCATTGACCCTGACCGGGCAGATGATCGTGTTCGAAACGCTGTTCGCGCTGCTGTATGCCTTCGCCTGGCAACAGCGTTGGCCGTCGCTGCTGGAAGCACTGGCGATCGTGTTCCTGGTGGCCGGCGTGATGCTGTGCGCGCATGCCCACCGCACGCCGCGGGCGATCGCCGAACATGCCGGCTGAATCCGGTCGACAAGCGTGCTGATGCGCGCTTGGTCTCAGTTGCAACCAAATGCGCGCACGTTGGCCGATGATCGCGGCAGCGGTCTTTTGCGGTGCAACACTTGACAGCAGGCCCATGCGCAGTGTTTTCTGTGCGCCATGGTCCTTGATGCCGCCCACGCCAGCCTGATCGCCCCCGCCACTGCGGGCCGTTCGACTGCGCCGGTCGCCACCACCACCATTACCACCACCACCGTCACCACTGCCCTGGTGCGGCCCGTCGTCTTCGTGTAACTCCCGAAAACCACGGCCCCGCACCATCCAGGTGGCGGGGAAACTCGACACCTGCATGCGACGGGGCCTCCTGCCGAGGTCTGCATGTCTTCCCACGCCCCCGCCCATCCCGTTGCCCCGGCCGATCTGGCTGCGCCGTCCACTGTCGTGCACAAGTTCGGCGGCACCTCGGTGGCCGATGCCGAACGCTATCGCCATGTTGCCGGCCTGCTGCTGGCCCGCCCCGAACCGCTGCAGGTCACTGTCGTCTCGGCGATGAAGGGCGTCACTGACGCGCTGATCGATCTGGCGCAGCTGGCGGCCAAGGGCGACGAAGGTTGGCGCGAGGCGTGGCATGCCCTGCGTGCGCGCCATCGCGGCGCCGCCGTGGCGCTGCTGGGCGAGCAGGTCGGCGAGACGGTCGAATGGATCGACGCCCGCTTCGATCAGCTGGCCGAAGTGCTGGCGGCGCTGGCGGTGATCGGCGAGCTGCCGCGCGAAGTGCTCGACCGCGTGCAGGGCCTGGGCGAAGTGTTTTCCGCACAGCTGCTCGGCAGCCACCTGCGTGCCCTGGGCGAAGACTGTGCCGTGCTCGATGCCCGCGATGTGCTGGTGGTCGGGCATGGCGAACTCGGCGTGGATGTCGATTGGGAGGCCAGTGCTGACCGGCTCGCCAGGTGGCGCCTGCAGCATCCGCAGTCGCGGCTGGTGGCCACCGGCTTCGTCGCGCGCGACCGCGATGACCGCATCACCACCCTGGGCCGCAATGGCAGTGACTACTCCGGAGCGATCTTCGCCGCGCTGTTCAATGCCGATGAACTGCACATCTGGACCGACGTCGACGGCGTGCTGTCAGCCGATCCGCGGCTGGTGCCCGAAGCCGTGCAGCTGGAATCGCTGAGCTACGACGAGGCCTGCGAACTGGCCTACTTCGGCGCAAAGGTGGTGCACCCGCAGACGATGTCGCCGGCCATCCGCCTCGGCCTGCCGATCTTCATCCGCAACACCTTCCAGCCGGCGCACCCGGGAACGCGCATCAGTGCAGAACGCTCGCCGCGTGGGCCGGTGAAGGGCCTGACCCTGAGCCCCGGGCTGTCCCTGTTGAACCTGGAGGGCACCGGCCTGATCGGCGTGCCCGGTACCGCCGAGCGCGTATTCGCCGCGCTGCGCCAGGCGCAGGTATCGGTGGTGATGATCTCGCAGGGTTCGTCGGAGCATTCGATCTGCTGCGTGGTACGCGCTGCCGAAGCCGGCCGCGGCCGCGAGGCCCTGCTGCACGCGTTCGCCCACGAGCTGTCGGTGGGCCAGGTGCAGCGCGTGCAGGTCAGTGACGGTGTGAGCGTGCTGGCGGCGGTCGGCGATGGCATGGCCGGCCAGCCGGGCGTGGCCGCGCGCCTGTTCGAAGCGCTGGGGCGTGCGCAGGTGAACATCCTGGCGATCGCGCAGGGCTCGTCCGAGCGCAACATCTCCGTGGCCGTGGACAGTGCCGATGCCACCCGTGCGCTGCGCGCCGCGCATGCGGGTTTCTGGCTGTCGCCGCAGACCTTCGCGGTGGGGGTGATCGGGCCGGGCAATGTCGGCGCCGCGCTGCTGGACCAGCTGCTGGCCGCCCGTCCGCAGCTGCTGGCCAAGGCCAACGTCGACCTGCGCCTGCGCGCCCTGGCCTCGCGTTCGCGCATGCGGCTGGAGGCGGATGGCCTGCATGCGGACTGGCGCGATGCCCTGCAGCAGGCGGGTGAGCCCAGCGATCTGGATCGCTTCACCGAACACCTGTTGGCCGCGCACCTGCCGCATGCGGTGGTGATCGACTGCAGTGGCAGTGCCGAGGTGGCTGAGCGCTATGAGGGCTGGCTGGCAGCCGGCATCCACGTGGTCACTCCGAACAAGCAGGCTGGCGCCGGCCCGCTGCCGCGTTATCAGCGCATCCGCGCCGCGGCGGCGGCCAGTGGTGCGCGGTTCCGCTACGAGGCCACGGTGGGCGCGGGCCTGCCGGTGATCACCACGCTGCGCGACCTGGTCGATACCGGCGACGAGGTACTGGCCATCGAAGGCATCTTCTCCGGCACGCTGGCCTGGCTGTTCAACCGTTTCGATGGCAGCCAGCCGTTCTCCGCGCTGGTCGCGCAGGCGCGTTCGATGGGCTACACCGAGCCGGACCCGCGCGATGACCTGTCCGGCGTGGACGTGGCGCGCAAGCTGGTCATCCTTGCCCGCGAGGCCGGCCACGCGCTCAGCCTGGAGCAGGTGCAGGTGGAAAGCCTGGTGCCGGCGCTGCTGCGCGACGGCGGCGTGGACGACTTCATGGCGCGGCTGGGCGAGTCCGACGCCAGCCTGCTGCAGCGCCTGCAGGAGGCGCGGGCGCGCGGCGCGGTACTGCGCTATGTGGCTCGGCTCGGTGCGGACGGTGCCTCGGTGGGCCTGCAGGAACTGCCGGCCGACCACGCCTTCGCCAACCTGCGGCTGACCGACAACGTGGTCCAGTTCCGTACCCGTCGCTACTGCGACAATCCGCTGGTGGTGCAGGGGCCGGGCGCGGGGCCGGAAGTCACGGCGGCGGGCGTGTTCGCGGACCTGCTGCGGGTGGCCGCTGGCGAAGGAGCACGCCTGTGATCGCACGTGCGTTCGCGCCCGCCTCGGTGGCCAACGTGGCGGTCGGCTTCGACATTCTTGGCCATGCGCTTGCCGGTGTCGGCGATACCGTAAGCGTGCGCCGTCTCGATGAGCCGCGGGTGCGCATCGACGCGATCCGTGGCAGCGCCGTCGCGCTGCCGCTGGATGCGGCTGGGAACACCGCCGGCGCAGCGTTGATGTCGCTGCGCGCCGGGCTGGGCCTGGAGTTCGGTTTCGCGGTGGAGATCGACAAGGGCATTCCGTTCGGCTCCGGCATGGGCGGCTCGGCAGCGTCGTGCGTTGCTGCACTGGTGGCCGCCAATGCGCTGCTCGATGTGCCGCTGCCACGCGAGGCGCTGTACCCGTTTGCGCTGGACGGCGAAGCCGTGGCCAGTGGCGGGCGCCACGGCGACAACGTGGGGCCGTTGCTGCTGGGCGGGCTGGCGCTGTGCACGGCGGACCGCCTGCTGCCGATTCCGGTGCCGGCCGCCTGGCACAGCCTGCTGGTGCATCCGCACGCAGTGCTGGAAACCCGGCTTGCGCGCCAGGCCCTGCAGGGCAGCTATGCGCTGGCTGAATTCGTGGCACAGAGCGCGAACCTGGCGCTGGTGCTTGCCGGCTGCCATCGCAGCGACGCCGGGCTGGTCCGCGCGGGGCTGCGCGATGTGCTGGTGGAGCCGCGCCGCGCTGGCCTGATCGGCGGCTTCGAGGCCGCCCGCGACGCGGCGCTGTCGGCGCAGGCGATGGGCGCAGGTATCTCCGGTGCCGGCCCCAGTGTATTTGCCTGGTTCGAAGACGCCGACCAGGCCCGTGCCGCCGCTGCACCGGTGCAGGCTGCATTTGCCGCCGCCGGTTTCGACAGCGACGCCTGGGTGTCGCCGCTGGATGCGCCGGGAGCCCGGCTGTGCTGAATCCTTCCCCCCTACTGGATACCGACCCCATGCACTTTGTTTCGACCCGCGGCCAAGCTCCGGCCGTTGGCCTCAGCGCCGCGATCGCTGCAGGATTGGCACCCGACGGCGGGCTGTATGTGCCCGCCACCCTGCCGGCGGCACGTGAGCTGCAGGCCGGGGCGACGCTGGCCGATACCGCCGCGGACCTGCTGGCACCGTTCTTCGCCGCTGACGCGCTCGAGGCCGCGTTGCCGTCGATCTGCCGCGAGGCGTTCGACTTCCCGGTGCCGCTGCGTGCACTTGGCAACGGCGACCATGTGCTGGAGCTGTTCCATGGGCCGACGGCGGCGTTCAAGGACATCGGCGCGCGTTTCCTGGCCGGAACGCTGTCGCGGCTGCAGGCCGGCAAGGACCGCGACCTGACGATCGTTGTCGCCACCTCTGGCGATACCGGTGCCGCCGTGGCGGCAGCCTTCCATCGCCAGCCGGGCGTGCGTGTGGTGGTGCTGTACCCGGATGGCCGCGTGTCACCGCGGCAGGCGCATCAGCTTGGCTGCTTCGGCGACAACATCCAGGCGCTGCGTGTGGCCGGGGCGTTTGACGATTGCCAGGCCATGGTCAAGCAGGCGCTGGCCGACCGTAACCTGCAGGCGCAGGTGCCGCTCAGCTCGGCCAACAGCATCAGCCTCGGCCGCCTGCTCCCTCAGATGAGTTACTACGCACATGCGGCGTTGACCCACTACGCAGCGCATCGTCGTCGGCTCAATCTGGTGGTGCCGACCGGCAATCTGGGCAATGCGATGGCCGCAGTGCTGGCGCGCGCGCTGGGCGTTCCGATCGGGCAGATCGTGCTGGCGACCAATGCCAATGCGGTGCTGCCGGCGTACTTCAACGGTGGCGACTATCAGCCGCAGGCCAGTGTGGCCACGGTCGCCAACGCAATGGATGTGGGGGCGCCAAGCAACTTCGAACGCCTGCGCTGGCATCACGGTGATGATGCCGAGCTGCGCGCTGCCTTCCGCGCGTTCGCGGTGGATGACGTGACCATCCGCGCGACGATTGCCGCAGCGCATGCCAGCAGCGGCGAACTGTTCTGCCCGCACACGGCGACGGCGGTGAAGGTGTTGCAGGACCTGCGTGCGCGCGGTGCCAAGGGCGACTGGGCGGTGGTGGCCACGGCGCATCCGGCCAAGTTCGAGGCGGTGGTGGAGCCGTTGATCGGCGGCCCGGTCGCGGTGCCGCCGGCATTGGACGCGTTGCTGCAGCGACCGGCGCATGCCGAGCCATTGGCGGCCGATTACGCGGCGTTGCGTGAGGTGTTGATGCGTTGATCGCAGATGGAGGATGCAACACGGGTAGTGCCGGCCGCTGGCCGGCAACCCCACGAACCGCGATGCGGTCAGATCAATCCTTCACCGGCCAGCGTGCGCAGCCCGTCCTCGTCGAGGATCTCCACCACGTTCAGGTGGGGCAGGGCGATCAGCCCCTGCTGGCGCAGCTTGGTGAAGGTGCGGCTGACCGTTTCCATGGTCAGGCCCAGGTGGTCGGCGATATCGCCGCGCCCCATCGGCAGCGATACGCGCAGGCCGTCACCGCCGAGCCTGGCCTCGCGTGCGGCCAGGCGCAGCAGGAAATCGGCCAGCTTCTCGGCCGGCTGCAGGCGTGCCAATGCCAGCGCCGCATCCTGGGCGGCGTCCAGTTCCTGGCAGGCGCGCTGCAGCAGCTTGCGCTCCAAGTGCGGGAAGCGGCTGCGCAGCGCCTTCATCTGTGGCAGCGCGACCCGGCAGACGCGGCTGTCGGCGATCGCTTCGATGTCGTAGCGGTGGTGATCGCTGCCACTCAGCCCGAGGTAGTCACCGGGCAGCACGAAGCCGCTGATCTGGCGCCGGCCGTCGGCCAGGGTGCGAACCAGGCGCAGCGCGCCGCCGGTCAATGTATAGACATGCTGGCGCTCCTCGCCGGTGCGGGCCAGGGTGCTGCCCATGCCGACCTGCTGCGAAACGGTGACCTGTTCCAGCGCCTGCACTTCATCGGGCGACAACGCCGAGCACACCGCAAGGTGGCGAACCGAGCAGTGCAGGCAGTCCAGCGTGATGCAGGACGGCGCGGCGGGATCGTTGTTGGCGGGCGGAGCGCCGGAAGGCCGTGACATGTTGCGGGGGCGTATCGCGGGCGGGGAGGGCCTTATGATACTTCAAGCGGCCGTTCGACCCTGCCGGAGGCGGGGGCGCTAGAATGTCGCCCCCTCCCACGTCCCGTTCCAGCAGGAGTTCCGCCCGTGATCAAGCCCCGTACCCCGCCCGGCACCCTTGAGCTGCTGCCGCGCGAGCAGATTGCGTTCCAGCGCATGCTGGACGTCATCCGCCGCAACTACGAGCGCTTCGGGTTCCTGCCGGTCGAGACGCCGGTGTTCGAACTGTCCGACGTGCTGCTGACCAAGTCCGGTGGCGAGACTGAGCGCCAGGTGTATTTCGTGCAGTCCACCGGTGCGCTGGCCAATGCGGCCGAATCGGGTGACCGTTCGCTGCCGGAAATGGCGCTGCGTTTCGACCTGACCGTGCCGCTGGCGCGCTACGTGGCCGAGCACGAACACGAGCTGACCTTCCCGTTCCGCCGCTACCAGATGCAGCGCGTGTACCGTGGCGAACGCGCCCAGCGCGGCCGCTTCCGCGAGTTCTACCAGTGCGACATCGACGTGATCGGCAAGGACAGCCTGAGCGTGCGTTACGACGCCGAGGTGCTGGCGGTCATCCACGCGGTGTTCTCGGAACTGCGCATCGGCGATTTCAGCATCCAGTTGAACAACCGCAAGTTGATGCGCGGCTTCTTCGAAAGCCTGGGCGTGGCCGAAGGCGAGCGCCAGCTGGCGGTGTTGCGCGAAGTGGACAAGCTGGACAAGCGCGGCGCCGATTACGTGCGCGAGACGCTGGTGGGCGAGGGTTTCAACATCCCGGTCGAACAGGTCGAGAGGATCCTGGCGTTCGTAGCCGTGCGTTCGCAGGGGCATGCCGATGCGCTCGCGCAGTTGGCTGCCCTTGAAGCCGACGCCGGTTCTTCGGAGATCCTGCGCACTGGCGTGGCCGAACTGCGCGAGGTGCTGCAGCTGGTGCAGGCGCTGGGCGTGCCGGAAACCGCGTACTGCCTGAACTTCTCCATTGCGCGCGGCCTGGACTACTACACCGGCACCGTCTACGAGACCACGCTGACCGACCATCCGCAGATCGGCTCGATCTGCTCGGGCGGCCGCTACGAAGACCTGGCCAGCCACTACAGCAAGTCGAAGCTGCCGGGCGTGGGCATCTCCATCGGCCTGTCGCGCCTGTTCTGGCAGCTGCGCGAAGCCGGCCTGATCGACGGCATCGAGGCCAGCAGCGTGCAGGCACTGGTGGCACTGATGGACGAGCAGGGCATGCCGCAGTCGCTGGACATCGCGCGCCGCCTGCGCGCCGGTGGCATCAACACCGAGGTGCAGATGGAGCCGAAGAAGATCGGTAAGCAGTTCCAGTACGCGGCCAAGGCCGGCATCCGCTTCGTGGTGCTGGCCGGCGAGGACGAGCTGGCACGTGGCGTGGTGGCGGTGAAGGACCTGCTGCGCGAGCAGCAGTTCGAAGTCTCCCGCGACGAGCTGGCCAGCACCCTGCAGGTGGAGCTGGAGCAGTCCAAGGCAATGGCGTGATGCGGGCCGCCGCAGGGGCGCTGTGCGTGCTCCTGCTGGCGGGCTGCCAGAGCGACCCGGCGCTGCGCAGTGCACGGATAGGGCCGGCACAGTACCGGCTGCAGGTCGATCGCTGCCACGTGATCGATCGCGCGCAGCTGGAGGGCGACCTGCAGGCCCTGGCCTCGCGGACGTGTCCTGCCGGCGCAGGGGCGTTGGAAAACATCCAGTCCCTGCCGAGCCGGCAGGGCATCTTGTTCGGCGAATGCCTGCGGCGCGGGGCGCTGCAGGCCGAGGTGCGCTGCCTGCCCTGAGTCGGCCAGATTGTTGATTTGAAAGCAGAACGCCCGCCCTTTGGTGGGCGTTCTGCGTTTGCGGGCGAAGCGCAGTCGAGCATGGCTCGACTCTACAAAAGCCGGTTCCGATCCGATCCATGCTGTTCTGACAGATCGCGGTCAACTGTCGAAGGCGGGGTGGGTCCGGTTGAGGGGGCGTGAGCCGCATGGATGCGGCGACCGAGCTTACATGGACGTACTTGCAGCGCCCCCCTCAACCGGATCCATCCCGCCAACCCTCGGGAAACCGCCTTTTGCTGTTGCTCTGGCTCTTGCCTCTGCGGGTGCAGGGCAGCCTTGCCGCCCCCCAACCCCCGATTTGACGCACCGCGCAAGAATGCGCTAATGTACTAACGCGCTATTACATTGATGCATGGACCCGACCCGTGAAAGCCCGCCCCGAGATTGCAGCCAAAGACCCCAAGGCCGACCTGGAAGCCCTGGCCCGGGCCTTTGCCGCCCTGCGCGAGCCGGAGCAGGTCGAGGCCTTCCTGCGCGACCTCTGCACCCCGGCCGAGCTGGAGGCCATGGCCGACCGCTGGAAGGTGGTGCCGTTGCTGCAGCAGGGCGTGCCGTACCGCGAGATCCACGAGCGCACCGGCGTCAGCGTGACCACCACCGGACGGGTGGCGCGCACGCTCGAGCATGGCCATCGAGGCTATGCCGCTGCCATCGACCGCCTTGCCCTGCGCTGATCCGCGCCCCGTTCCGAACTTCGAGACCTCCCCCATGAGTGCAACCCAGGCAGCGCCGGCACGAGACCGGCTGCGTATCGCCATCCAGAAGAGTGGCCGGCTGGCCGAGCCCGCCCGCAACCTGCTCAGCGCGTGTGGCCTGAGCTGGCGTGAGAGCCGCGACAAGCTGTTCTGCTATGGCGAATCGCTGCCGGTGGACCTGCTGCTGGTGCGCGACGACGACATCCCCGGCCTGATCGCCGACGGCGTCTGTGATCTCGGCATCGTGGGCCGCAACGAGCTGGACGAGCAGGCCGCGGCGCGGCGCCAGATCGGGCTGCCCGATGCCTACCAGGCGTTGCGCGGGCTGGGCTTTGGCCAGTGCCGGCTGATGCTGGCAGTGCCCGAGGAGTGGCAGTGGCAGGGACCGGCGCAGCTGGCCGGTACCCGCATCGCCACCAGCTACCCGGCCATCCTCAAGCAGTGGCTGGCCGAGCAGAACGTGGATGCACAGGTGGTCGAGCTGTCCGGTTCGGTGGAAATCGCCCCGCGCCTGGGCACGGCCGACCTGATCTGCGATCTGGTGTCCAGTGGCGCGACACTGCGCGCCAATCAGCTGACCCCGGTGCACAACCTGCTCGACAGCGAGGCGGTGCTGGCCGGTGCGGTGCGCGTGCCGGATGATGCGCGCGCATCGCTGCGCGCGATGCTGCTGCGCCGCCTCGACGGCGTGGTGCAGCGCCAGGACCGCAAGCTGCTGATGTTCCGCGCCAGCGAGGATCGCGTAGACGCGCTGGCGCAGCTGCTGGCCGATGCCGAGCCGCTGGTGCGGCTGCCGGCCGATGGCGGCGCGCTGCGCCTGCAGACCATGTGCCCGGGCCCGCTGAGCTGGCAGCGCATGGAAGAGCTCGAGCGCGCCGGCGCGCAGGGCCTGATGGTGTTGAGCGTGGAGCGGTCGCTGGCATGAACCGTCTGACCTGGTCCCGACTTGATGAAACCGCGCGCCGCGCCGCGCTGACCCGCCCGGTGCAGACCGTGGCGCAGCAGACCCGCGACGCGGTGGCTGCGCTGATCGCGCAGGTGCGTGCGCAGGGCGACGACGCGCTGCGTGCGATCACCGCGCGTTTCGATGGTGTCGAGCTGTCGTCCTTTGAAGTGAGCGAAGCCGAATTCGCCGCTGCAGAAGCCGCCGTGCCCGCCGAACTGCGCCAGGCCATGGTGGACGCCGCCGAGCGCATCGCCCGCTTCCACGCCGCCGGCATGGGCAAGGGATACGCGGTGGAGACCGCGCCGGGGGTGGTCTGCGAACGCATGCTGCGTCCGATCGGACGGGTAGGGCTCTACGTGCCGGCCGGCAGCGCGCCGCTGCCGTCCACCGCGCTGATGCTGGGCGTGCCGGCGCAGCTGGCCGGCTGCCCGCAGGTGGTGCTGTGCACGCCGCCGCGTGCCGATGGCACGGCTGATCCGGCGGTGCTGGTGGCCGCGCGGCTGACCGGCGTGCAACGCGTGTTCAAGCTGGGCGGTGCGCAGGCGATCGCCGCGATGGCCTATGGCACGGCCAGCATTCCGGCCTGCGACAAGCTGTTCGGGCCGGGCAACAGCTTCGTGACCGAAGCCAAGCAGCAGGTCGCACAGGACGGCGCCGCCGCCATCGACATGCCGGCCGGTCCCTCGGAAGTGCTGGTGATCGCCGATGCCGGCGCCAATCCAGCGTTCGTCGCCGCCGACCTGCTGTCGCAGGCCGAGCACGGCCCGGATTCGCAGGTGCTGCTGCTGACCGACGATGCGGCGATGCTGGCCGCGGTCGAAGCCGAAGTGGAGCGCCAGGTCGCCCTGCTGCCGCGCCAGCAGATCGCACGGCAGGCCTTGTCGGCGTCGCGGCTGATCCTGGTCGATGCGTTGGCCGAGGCGTTCGCGATCAGCAACCGCTATGCGCCCGAGCACCTGATCCTGGCCCTGCGTGAACCGCGCGCGTGGCTGGACAAGGTGCAGGCAGCCGGCTCGGTGTTCCTGGGGGATTACACCCCCGAGGCATTGGGCGACTACTGCAGCGGCACCAACCACGTGCTGCCCACCGCCGGTGCCGCGCGCGCCTACAGCGGTGTCAGCGTGGCCAGTTTCCAGAACCTGATCAGCGTGCAGAGCGCCAGCGCCGCCGGCCTGGCGGCGATTGGCGGCTGCGCGCGCATCATCGCCAGCGCCGAAGGCCTGGACGCCCACGAGCGTGCGGTGGCATTGCGCATGGAGGCGGCGGCATGAGCGCGGCGATCGAGGACGTGCTGGCGCTGGTGCGCCCGGACCTGCAGGCGTTCGCCGGCTACAGTTCGGCGCGCAGCGCGGCGGTGCAGGGCGAAGTCTGGTTGAATGCCAACGAGTCGGCCTGGGCCAATCCGGCCGATGCCGCGGGCAGCAGCCGACGCTATCCGGAGCCGCAGCCGCTGGCACTGCGCGAGGGCCTTGCCAAGCTGTATGGCGTGCAGGCGCAACAGCTGCTGATCGGTCGTGGCAGCGACGAAGCCATTGACCTGCTGGTGCGCGCCCTGTGCGTGCCGGGCCGCGATGGCGTGCTGGTCACGCCGCCGGTGTTCGGCATGTACGCAGTGTGCGCGCGGCTGCAGGGGGCTGCACTGATTGAAGTGCCGCTGGTGGACAGCGAGGATGGCCTGCGCACCGACCTGGATGCGGTGATCGACGCGGCCAAGGCCCGCAATGCCACGCTGGTGTTCCTGTGCGCGCCGTCGAACCCGGCCGGCAGTGACATCGCGCTGGACGACGTCGAGCGCGTGGCCGTTGCGCTGCGCGGACAGGCGCTGGTCGTGGTGGACGAGGCGTATGTGGAATACGCGCAGCGCCCGTCGGCGACGACGTTGCTGGCCGCGCACGCCAACCTGGCGGTGCTGCGCACGCTGTCGAAGGCGCATGCGCTGGCCGCGGCCCGCATTGGAACCCTGATCGCCGCACCGGAGCTGATTGCCGTGCTGCGCCGCTGCCAGGCGCCGTACCCGGTGCCGACCCCGTGCGCCGAACTGGCCGTGCGGGCACTGCAACCCGACGCGCTGGCGCGCACCGCCGAGCGGGTGGCGACGGTGATCGCCGAGCGCGAGCGCCTGCGTGCAGCCCTGGCCGGCCTGCCCGGCGTGCGCCGGGTGTACGCCTCGGCAGGCAACTACCTGCTGGCGCGCTTCGCCGACGCCCAGGCCGCATTCGATACGCTGCTGGACGCAGGCGTGGTGGTGCGCGACCAGCGCGCCGCGCCGCAACTGGGTGATGCACTGCGCATCAGCATCGGCAGTCCCGAAGAGAATGACCGCGTGCTTGCGGCCCTGTCGGCGCGGAGGGCCGCAGCATGACCCCGATCCTGTTCATCGACCGCGACGGCACCCTCATCGAAGAGCCGTCCGATTTCCAGATCGACGCCTACGAAAAGCTGCGCTTCGTGCCGCAGGTGATCCCGGCGCTGCTGAAGCTGCGCGACGCCGGCTATCAGTTCGTGATCGTCACCAACCAAGACGGCCTCGGCAGCGACAGCTACCCGCGTGCCAGCTTCGACGGCCCCAACGACCTGATGCTGCAGATCTTCGAAAGCCAGGGCATCACGTTCCGTGACGTGCTGATCGACTGCAGCTGGCCGCACGACAATGCGCCGACCCGCAAGCCGGGCATCGGACTGATGACGGCTTACCTGCAGGACCGCAGCATCGACTGGGCGCGCTCGGGCATGGTCGGCGACCGCATCACCGACCTGCAGTTCGCCGACAACCTCAACATCCGGGGCTTCCAGCTGCGCACCGAGCAGTTCGGTGGCGAGTGGGACTGGCCGGGCATTGCCCACGCGCTGGCCGACGCACCGCGTACCGCCGTGGTCCAGCGCAACACGAAAGAAACGAAGATCCGCGTGGAACTGGACCTGGACCGTGCCGGTGATGCACGCATCTCCACCGGATTGCCGTTCTTCGACCACATGCTGGAACAGATCGGCAAGCACGGCGGCTTCGCGCTGGACATCCAGGCCGAGGGCGACCTGCACATCGACGAGCACCACACCATCGAAGACACCGGGCTGGCCCTGGGCCAGGCCCTGCGCGAGGCGCTGGGCGACAAGCGGGGCATCGGCCGCTACGGTTTCACGCTGCCGATGGACGAGACGCTGGCCAGCGCCGCGCTGGACTTCAGTGGCCGGCCATATTTCGTGTTCGAGGGCGAGTTCAAGCGCGAGCGGGTGGGTGACATGCCCACCGAGCTGGTGCCGCATTTCTTCCGCTCGCTGTGCGATGCCAGCGGCCTGAACCTCAACCTGCAGGTGCGCGGTGACAACGATCACCACAAGGTGGAGGCCTGCTTCAAGGCATTGGCGCGCGCACTGCGCCCGGCGCTGGCCCGCCAGGGCACGGCGCTGCCGAGCACCAAGGGGGCGCTGTGAGCGACGTTGCGCTGATCGATGCCGGTGGCGCCAACCTCGGTTCGGTGCGCTACGCACTGGAGCGCCTGGGCGCGACGGTGCGGCTGGTGCGCGATGCGGACGGCCTGGCCGGTGCGCAGCGGGTGATCCTGCCCGGCGTCGGCGCCGCCGGTCCCGGCATGCAGCGCCTGCATGCGCAGGGCCTGGTGGAACCGCTGCAGCGGCTGGAGGTGCCGCTGATGGGCATCTGCCTGGGCATGCAGCTGCTGTTCGAGCGCTCCGAAGAGGCCGGCGTGGAGACATTGGGACTGATTCCCGGGGTGGTGCGCAAGCTGGTGCCGGCCTGTGGCATCCGCGTGCCGCACATGGGCTGGAACCGCCTGCTGCCGCTGCGTGAGTCGCTGCTGCTGCGCGGCGTACCCGAGCGCGCCAGCGCCTACTTCGTGCACAGCTATGCGGCGCCACTGAACACCCACACGGTGGCTGCCTGCGACCATGGCGGCCTGTTCACTGCCGTGGTGGAGCAGGGCCGCTACTACGGCGCGCAGTTCCATCCCGAGCGCTCCGGCGAAACCGGTTCGCTGATGCTGCGCAATTTCCTTGAGGGCACTGCTGCATGAGTTTCATCGTCTACCCCGCGCTGGATATCCGTGATGGCCGCGTGGTGCGCCTGCGCCAGGGCGACTATGCGCAGGAAACCTCCTATGGCGATGACCCGTTGCCGCGCGCGCAGGCCTTCGCCACGCAGGGCGCGCAATGGATGCACCTGGTCGACCTGGATGCCGCCCGCGCCGGTGGCTACACGCTGGCGCCGCTGCTGGCGGCGATCCGTGCGCACACGCCACTCCAGGTGCAGACCGGCGGTGGCGTGCGCGGCCGTGACGACGTTGCGCGCATCCTCGACGCTGGCGCCGGCCGCGTGGTGGTCGGTTCGCTGGCGGTGCGCCGCCCCGACGAAGTGGTCGGCTGGCTGGGGGAGTTTGGTGCCGAGCGCATCACGATCGCGCTCGACGCGCGCCAGGATGCACAGGGACAATGGCAGCTGCCGGTGCACGGCTGGACCGAAAATGCCGGGGTGACCCTGGACGAGCTGGCCCAGCGCTACGCGCGCGCCGGCATGCGCCACCTGCTGTGCACCGACATCGCCCGCGACGGCATGCTGGCCGGGCCCAACATCGGCCTCTACCAGCACCTGTCGGCATTGCTGCCGGGCGTGGCGGTGCAGGCGTCCGGCGGCATCCGTGACGTGGCCGATGTGGCCGAGGCCCGTGCCGCTGGCTGTGGCGGTGCGATTCTCGGCAAGGCGCTGCTGGAGCAGCGCATGGACCTGGCGGAGGCGCTGGCATGTTGAGCCGCCGCATCATTCCCTGCCTGGACGTGCGCGACGGCCGCGTGGTCAAGGGCGTGCGCTTCCGCGACCACGTCGACATGGGCGACATCGCCGAGTTGGCGCAGCGCTATCGCGACCAAGGCGCGGACGAGCTGGTGTTCTATGACATCGGCGCCAGTCCCGAAGCGCGTTCGGTGGACGTGGCGTGGATCGAGCGCATCGCGCGCCTGATCGACATTCCGTTCTGCGTGGCCGGTGGCATCGACAGCGTGGAAACCGCGCGCCGCGTGCTGTTTGCCGGTGCCGACAAGGTGTCGATCAATTCGCCGGCGCTGGGCCGGCCGGAGTTGATCACCGAGCTGGCGGACGAGTTTGGCGTGCAGTGCGTTGTGGTGGGCGTCGATTCGGTGCGCGAGGCCGACGGGCAATGGCGGGTGCGTCGTTTCAGCGGCGATCCGGACAAGACCCAGGCGGTGCCGCTGCGCACCCTGGACTGGATCGTCGAAGCACAACGGCGTGGCGCGGGCGAGATCGTACTGAACTGCATGGACAGCGATGGCGTGCGCCGCGGCTACGACGTCGCGCAGCTGCAGCAGGCGCGGGCCCTGTGCCAGGTGCCGCTGATCGCCTCCGGCGGTGCCGGTGCGATGGAGCATTTCGCCGAAGCCTTCGACCAGGCCGACGTCGACGGCGCGCTGGCCGCCAGTGTGTTCCACAGCGGCGCGATCGCCATTCCGGAATTGAAGCGCTACCTGCGCGCACAGCAGATCGAGGTGCGGGATGTCTATTGAAGTGAGGCCCTCTCCGGACGCGTTGCAGGCGCTGGACTGGGGCAAGGGCGACGGCCTGCTGCCGGCGGTGGTGCAGGATGCCGACACCCTGCAGGTGCTGATGCTCGGGTATGTCAGTGCCGAATCACTGGCCGCCACGCTGGCCATCGGCCACATGACCTTCTTCAGCCGCAGCAAGCAACGGCTGTGGACCAAGGGCGAGCAGTCCGGCAACGTACTGGTGGTGCAATCGATCAGCGTCGACTGCGATGCCGATACGCTGCTGGTGATGGCACGCCCGGCCGGTCCGACCTGCCACACCGGTGCCGAGAGCTGTTTCGACCAGGCGCCGAGGGATTTCCTGGGCGGGCTGGGCCAGCTGGTGGCCATGCGCGAGGCGCAGCGCCCGCCCGGCAGCTATACGACCAGCCTGTTCGAGGGTGGCATCCGCCGCATCGCGCAGAAGGTGGGCGAGGAGGGTGTGGAGACCGCCCTGGCGGCGGTGGCGCAGGATGACGAGGCGCTGCTGGGCGAGGCCTCGGACCTGCTGTACCACCTGCTGGTGCTGCTGCGCGCGCGCGGGCTGTCGCTGGATGATGCGCGGGCAGTACTGGAAAAACGCCATCGCTGAAGTGTGGTAGTGCCGGCCGGAAATGCAGCCGAGCGTGGCGGGGCTCTACAATACCGCGTCTCTTTTTGCCGGATCTCTCCCATGAAACTGCCTGCCGCCTGGCTGTGCTGCCTGTTGCTGACCTCGCCGGCCTGGGCCGCGGACACCGTGGTCACCGGCAAGGTGTATCTGGAGCGTGACGGCAAGCCTGGCCGCGGTGCGACCGATCCGGGCCTGGCCGGGGTGCAGGTTTCCAACGGCGAGACCATCGTCAAGACTGCCGCTGACGGCAGCTACAGCCTGCCGGTGCGCGACGGCCAGACCGTATTCGTGATCAAGCCCGATGCCTACGCCTTCCCGAAGGCGGCCGATGGCCTGCCCTCGTTCTGGCGCCACTATCGCCCGAGCGGCTCGCCGGCGCTGAAGTACGGCGGCATCGCCGCGACCGGCGGCGTCACCCGCAACTGGGATTTCGCCCTGCAGTCGGACCGCCATGACAGCCGTCGTGGCTTCCAGATGCTGGTGTTCACTGATTCGCAGACCGCCAGCCTGAAGGACATCGGCTACTACCAGCAGTCGATCGTGGCGCCGCTGGTCGGGCAGACCAAGGCACGCATGGGCACCACCCTGGGCGACATCGTCAACGACGACCTGACCCTGTACCCGGCGATCAACAAGGTCACCACCGAACTCGGCGTGCCGTGGTTCCATGTGCCGGGCAACCACGACCTCGACTTTGATGCGGCCAGCGATGCGCATTCGCTGGACAGCTGGCGCAACATCTATGGCCCGGACACCTACGCGGTGGAAGAGGGCGGCGCCAGTTTCGTGTTCCTGGACGACGTGGTGTATGACCCCAAGGCCAGCCCGAAGTACGTCGGTGGCCTGCGCGAAGACCAGTTCGCCTTCCTCGCCAGCTACCTGAAGGGCCTGCACAAGGACCGCCTGCTGGTGCTGGGCATGCACATCCCGCTGTTCGACGCGGCACCGGGGCGGGAGACCTTCCGCCACGCCGACCGCCAGCGCCTGTTCGACCTGCTGAAGGACTTCCGCAACGTGCTGGTGCTCAGCGGCCACAGCCACACCCAGCAGCACGTCTACCACGGCAAGGCCGACGGCTGGAACGGCGACAAGCCGCTGCATGAGTACAACGTCGGGGCCAACTGCGGTGCGTTCTGGTCCGGGGTGAAGAATGCCGCCGGCGTGCCGGACAGCACGATGAGCGATGGCACGCCGAAGGGCTATGCGCTGCTCGACGTGGCCGGCAACGGCAGCTACCGGTTGCAGTACCGGGTGGCGGGCAAGCCGGCCAGCGAGCAGATCGGCCTGCATGCACCCAAGGTGCTGCGCCAGGGGGCCTACCCGGCGTGGGGCGTGTACGCCAACGTGTACATGGGCGAAGATGCCAGCGTGGTCGAGTACCGCGTCGATGGTGGCGCCTGGCAGCCGATGAAGCAGGTCAGCCAGCCCGATCCGCGCCTGATGGTGGAGAACGTGGCCGACGACCTGGCCGACAGCCTGCGCGGCTACGACCGCTCACCGGAGGCCACCGCATCGCCGCACCTCTGGCGCGGTGCGCTGCCGACCGACCTGGCGGTGGGCAGCCACAAGGTTGAGGTACGCTCCACCCAGCCCGATGGCGCGGTGTTCACCGCGACCACCCGCTACAGCCTGCAGGCCGCCCAGCCCTGATCCCGCACCACCGTTCCAGCGAAAGGACCCCGCATGGATATCCGCTTCATGGCCGGCACCACGCCGGTCACCCTCAGCCGCCACTGGTTCACCGGCGCGATGCTGCTGCAGAGCGCCACCGAGAAAGTCTGGGTGCAGCATCCGCTGCATCCGGGCACCCACTTCTCGTTCTCGCTGGTACAGTCGTGGCTGCGACATATCGCCGGCCACGAAGTGCTGGTCGAGCGCACCCGGCCGCTGTTGTTCGCCGGCTTCCGCCCGCAACGACTGCGCGTGCTGGTGGACGGCGTGCAGGTGGCCGAGCAGGAAGGCATGTAGGCCAACCTGAACCGCCGTCGCGCTAGGCAAAGTGGCCCCGATGCCTGAGAATCGGGGCGATTCAATCGATCCAAGCAGGCCAGCGTGACCATCGCAGCAGCGTCCCCGGTTTCCTCCGACTCCACCTGCGGCGGTCTTCCGCGCCGCCTGGTCGTCGCCGATGTTGGCGGCACCTTCGCCCGCCTTGCGCTGGCTGAAACCGCACCTGGCAGGGCGCCGTCGTTGGGCAGCCACCGCACCTATGCCTGTGCCGAGCATCCCAGCCTGGCCGCGATCCTGGCTGACTTCACCGCAGGCCTCGGCCAGCCGATGCAGACCGCAGTGGTCGCCATCGCCGGCCTGCTCGATGGCGACGTGCTGATCAATTCCAACCTGCCGTGGACGGTGTCGCTCGCAGCCACGCGCGCGCAGTCCGGGCTGCGCGAACTGCAGCTGATCAATGATTTCGAGGCGGTGGCGTTGGCCATTCCCTTCCTTCAGCCCGACACGCTGGTGCCGCTGAATGGCGACGCGGATCCGGCGCAGGCGTTCCCGGCACTGGTGCTGGGCGCCGGTACCGGCCTGGGCGCTGCGCTGCGCTTCGCCGATGGCGAGCGCCCGGTGCTGGCCAGCGAGATCGGTCATGCCGCGCTCGGCGCGGGCAATGCGCTGGAACTGCAGGTGCTGGGCAAGCTGCTGCAGCGCTGGCCGCATGTGGACAACGAGCGCGTGCTGTCCGGCAGTGGCCTGATGAACCTGTATCCGTGCCTGTGCGAGCTGCGCGGCGTCACCCCGGTGTGGAGCAGCACCGAGGCACTGATCGGCGCCGCGCGCAGCGGCGAGGATGCCCTGGCGGTGGAGACGCTGCAGGTGTTCTGTGCCTGGCTGGGCAGCCTGGCCGGCGACGCAGCGATCGCCGTCGGTGCGCGTTCGGTGTACCTGGCCGGGGGCATTTCCGCACATGTGCAGGATTTCCTGGCCGATGGCCGCTTCCGTGAGCGCTTCCTCAACAAGGGCGTGCTGACCGAGGTGCTGCGCCAGGTGCCGGTATGGCGCGTGGAGCACGGCCAGCTGGGCGTGCTCGGCGCAGCGGTCTGGCACGCCGCACGGCAGCCCACGCACGACTGATCGTCGGGGCCGGCATCGGGCCGGCCGCGCATTGCAGACTGGGAGGGGAAGATGGTGGATCGCAGGCAGTTCCTGCAGGCCGGTGCACTGGCCGCGGGCATGGCGGCCTTGCCGGGCGTGCATGCACGCACGCAGGGTGGGGCCAGGGTGGTTTCCACCTGGGACTTCGGCGTGCCGGCCAACCAGGCCGCATGGAAGGTGCTGGCGCAGGGCGGCAGCGCGCTGGATGCGGTGGAAGCGGGCGCACGCTGGGCCGAAAGCGAGCTGTGCAACCCCACCGTCGGCCATTGCGGCAACCCTGATCGCGACGGCGTGCTCAGCCTGGACGCGAGCATCATGGATGGCGATGGCCGTTGTGGCGCGGTGGCCGCGCTGGTCGACATCCTGCATCCGGTGTCGGTGGCCCGCAAAGTGATGGAAAACAGCCCGCACGTGCTGCTGGTCGGCGAGGGCGCGCAGCAGTTCGCGGTGCAGCAGGGGTTCGAGCGCAAGCATCTGCTGACGCCGCATGCCGAAGCGGCCTGGCGCGAGTGGCTGAAGACCGAGAAGTACCAGCCGGAGATCAACGCCGAGCGGCGAGGTATCCCCGGCAACAGCGACAACCACGACACCATCGGCATGCTGGCGCTGGATGCCCAGGGCCGCCTGGCCGGTGCGTGCACCACCAGTGGCATGGCCTGGAAGCTGCACGGCCGGGTCGGCGACAGCCCGATCATCGGTGCTGGCCTGTATGTCGACAACGACGTCGGAGCGGCCACTGCCTCGGGCGTGGGCGAGGAGATGATCCGCAACGCCGCCTCGTTCCTGGTGGTCGAGCTGATGCGCCAGGGGCGTTCGCCGGCGCAGGCCTGCCGCGAGGCGATCGACCGCGTCGTACGCAAGCGGCCTGAAGCGAGCAAGACCTTGCAGGTCTGCTTCCTGGCGATGAACAAGCAGGGCGAGGTCGGTGCCTACGCGCTGCATCGCGGCTTCGTCTACGCGGTGTGCGATGCGCAGCGCCAGGATGACCTGCGCGACTCGCCGTCGATCTACACGAGCAGCCAGGCGTGAGCACGCGGCTGACTCTGGAGGTCGCCAGCAATTCGCTGGCCTCGGCGCTGGCCGCGCAGGCCGGCGGCGCCGACCGCATCGAGCTGTTCGACAACCTGGCCGAGGGCGGCACCACGCCGTCCTTCGCCAGCATCGCGATCGCACGCGAACGCCTGTCGATCCCGCTGTTCGTGCTGGTGCGGCCACGCCCGGGCGACTTCCACTACGACGCGCTGGAAACCGAACTGATGCTGCGTGACATCGCGCAGTGCCGCGCGCTGGGCTGCGATGGCGTGGTGATCGGTGCGCTGGACGTGCAGGGTGGCATCGACCTGGCGCTCTGCCGCGAGCTGGTCCAGGCCGCCGGGCCGTTGCAGGTGACCTTCCATCGCGCCCTCGATGCGGCCCGCGATCTGCCGGCAGCGCTGGAGCAGGTGATCGGGCTGGGCTGCCAGCGCGTGCTGACCTCGGGCGGCCAGGTCAGCGCCGAAGCGGGCGTGGATATGCTCGCCGGTCTGGTCACCCAGGCGGCAGGCCGCATCACGGTGATGGCCGGTGCGGGCCTGGGGCCGGCCAACATCGCCACCGTGGCACGACGGAGTGGCTGTACTGAACTGCACGCGTCCGCAAAAGGCCTGCGCCGCTCGGCGATGCAGTTCCAGAACCCGGCGCTGCGCGGTCTGGACCCGGACTGGAGCCAGACCAGCACCGCGACCGTGGCCGCACTGCGTCAGGCACTGGACGGCTGATCGCAGGGCCGGGGTCGGTTCCCTTCGCAGAAGGGCTCCGACCCCGCTGTCGAACGCGCACCCCTTGCCGAAAAGTGACGCTTCTGACGTGCGCGGATCGCCAGTCCGTCTGCCAAACAGCGGAACGCAGGGGCATCCATGTTTCCGTGTAGACGATCAAGCGGGGATTGTTGACAGTGGGTCCGACTCCCCGTGGCAATGGCCCTCCTTCCGCATGTCTCGACTGCTCTTGCTGCTTCTCTGTCTGCTGCCCACCGCCGCAATAGCTGGAGAGGAGGGACGGCCCCCACTGTTGATCTGGACGGCGGCCGGACCGGAGGGAGGCGGCATGGACGCTGTGCTGGACGGCGTGACGCTAGCCGCTGCTGCTACTGGCGCGTTCGTCGACACGCGCGTACATCGAATCGGGAAGAAGCGCTTCCGCGCGCTGTATCAGGTGTTCGATTCAAACGCCTCCAACCCGATGGGGCACTGTGGGGCGGGGCACGAGATCCGTATGTTCGTCTACGATTTGACGTCGCCGAAGCCCATTGAACGCGGCAGGATCCTGGTCAGCAGCTGCCTCGAATCCGTGTCCCTCGCCAGCCAGAACGCAGGGCGGCCCTACAGTGAATCCGACTTTTCCTCGGTCATCTGGCGGGGCGACGGGTTCACCATCGAGTGGTGGGGTAATGGGCCCGGAGGCGTTACGTCGAGCCACTACGCCCTCCGAAATGGCCGCTTCGTCCCAACTCGCTCGAGTGAGGGGAATCGCTGAGGGCGGACAAAACCGTTCCGCGCGCGGCTGTCGTGACCGTGTCACGTCTTCGTGCGCCGGTCTCTCAATGATGTTTCGCAACCCTTTGATTGTTCTGCGTAGAGGAAGCCGTTAACGGCATTTCCCCGGTCATTGCTGCATCGCCGCATGCCCGGTGTGGTTCAGCTGTGCTTTAGTTTGGATCGATCCACAGGGGAGGTGCCGTATCGGTCGTGAACCGATCCAGGCGCCTGGATCCGTCGTAGTGCCGCGCCACCGTCCGCCCGTGCGTCCACATCTTCGAAGAGCAACCACCCATGGCTCAGATCGTCCACAAGCGTCGTCACCTCCTGTCCCAGGCCCTGATCCTGGCCCTGTTGCCGCTGGCAGCCAGCGCACAGGAAGCCGCCAGCCCCTCCACCCAGGATCTCGACGCGGTCACCGTTACCGGCTCGCGCATCAAGCGCGCCGCGGTCGAAGGCCCGGCCCCGGTCAACGTGATCACCGCGCAGCAGATCCAGAAAGAGGGCTTCGTCAGCGTGTATGACGCGCTGAAGACGCTTACCGAAGCGACCGGTACCGTCGAAGCGGCCTCGCAGTGGGGTTCGCACACGCCCAACGCCAGCGGGCTGAATCTGCGCGGGATGGGGCCGAACCGCTCGCTGCTGCTGGTCAACGGCCGCCGCGTGGCCGATTACCCGCTGCCGTACGGCGGCGAAACCAACTTCTCCAACTACGGCAACATTCCGGCCGCGGCGGTGGAGCGGATCGAAGTGCTGACCGGTGGCGCCTCGGCCATTTATGGCTCGGATGCGATCGCCGGCGTGGTCAACGTCATCCTCAAGACCAACTACGACGGTGACGAAGTGCGCGTGCGCGGCGGCACCTCCACCGAAGGCGGACGCGATACCTGGGACCTGTCCTGGGCCGGCGGCAGGACAGGGGACAACTGGAGCGTGACCTATGCGTTGCAGTACACCAAGCGCGATCCGTTGTTCGGCCGCGATCGCCCGCAGATGGACGATGCCGATGATGCACCGTATGCGTCCTGGAACATGGAGCAGCGCAAGGTCGGCTTCCGTCCCACGGCCGGGCTGGCGCTGATCGATCCGACGACGGGCCAGCGCCTGGCGCCGCCCACCGGTACCTGCGAGAAGTTCGACGGTGAGTACTACACGGCCGATCGACTGGTCTACAACTACGCCGCCAACCGCATCACCAACACCGGCCGCCTGTGCGGCATGAGCGCCGACTACGCCAACTGGCTGCTCACCGGTGGTGCCGAGAACGTGTCCGGCAACCTGTATGCCACCTTCGATTTCAGCAGCGACCTGCAGGCCTGGACCAACCTGGCGGTCTACCGTTCCGAAGCGATCTGGGGCACCAATCCACCCAGCGTCTCGCTGATCGACGATGCCAACGGCTATTACTGGGACGCCAACCGTAACCGGCCGATCCTGGGCGTGCGCCAGTTCACCCCGAACGAGGTCGGCGGCCTGGATACGCTGCGCAACACCAATCGTGAACTGTCCTGGGACTGGAGCGCCGGCCTGCGTGGCCGCCTCGCCGACCGCTTCGACTGGAGCGCGACGGTGGGGCGTTCCTATTACCGCGTGGAAGAACGGCAGAACGTGGTCGACGAGCAGAAGTCGTACGACTATTTCCTCGGCCCGCGCCTGGGCACCACCGCCGATGGCGAGGCGATCTACGCGCTGAACGAGTCGCGCTGGTGGAACCCGCTGACGCCGGACCAGTACTGGCAGATGGGTACGGTGGCGAGGAACCGCGCGTCATCGTGGGTCAACCAGGCCTCGGCGGACATCACCGGTGAGCTGTTCCAGGGCTGGGCGGGCCCGATCTCGTTCGCCGCCGTGGCCGAAGTGGCGCAGCAGGGCTATCACCTCAGCCCGGACCCGCGCGCCGGTATCGACTTCGACCTGCAGAACGTTGACCGCGGTGGCGGCGAACGCACCCGCTATTCGGCCGGCGTCGAGTTCAAGATTCCGCTGCTGGACGGCGTGACCGCCACCGCAGCCGCGCGCTACGACCGCTACGGCAACTACAAGGCCGATGACAGCAGCCAGGCGCTGGACATCGGCAGCCAGAAGGAAACCACCTGGAACGTTGGCCTGGAATGGCGTCCGGTCGAATCGCTGCTGGTGCGTGGCTCGTACGCCACCAGCTTCCACGCGCCGGACATGCATTACCTGCTGGGCCAGCCGAGCAGTTCCGAAGTGCAGACCTATGACCGCCTGCGCTGCATCCAGAGCGGTGCCTACCTGGTCAACAACTGCGGGGTGGGCAACACCGATGTCTGGTACACCTTCGACGTGAACCGGCGCGGCACGCCGCTGCTGCGCTCGGAGACCGGCGATTCGTGGACGGTCGGCTTTGTCTGGGACGTGATGCCGAACCTGTCGGTGAGCGCCGACTACTGGGCGATCAAGCTGGAAGACATGATCGTCGACGTCGGCGCCGACGAGGTGCTGGCCAGCGAGGCCGGTTGCCTGACCGGCAAGAACATCGATGGCACGCCGTGGGCCAATCCGGCCGGTGGCGACTACTGCGCCGGCATCCTGGCCCGCGTGAACCGTGACAGCAGTGGCCGGCTGGTGTCGATCGAGCGCGGCCCGTTCAACCTGGCCAGCCGCGAAGTGCGCGGCATCGACCTGACCGCGCGTTACCGGCTGGAGACCGCCCAGTGGGGCAGCTTCCAGCTTGGGGTGAACTACACCAACCAGATCTCGACCAAGGAACAGCGCTACGCCGCCGATCCGAACCCGGAACGCCGCGACCGCGACCTGCGCAGCAAGCTGCGCGCGAGCCTGGCCTGGCAACGCGGCAACTGGAACGCCAACGTCTATGCCGACCGCATCGGTTCGGTGCCGGGCGTGCGTTACCACTGGGGCACCGATCGCCTGGACAACCCCGGCGGCTGCCTGCCGTTCGCCGACGGTTACGTGCCCAGTGACAGTCCGTCGCTGAACTGCCTGGAACCGGCACGGCTGCCGGATGGCTCGGTGAACCAGAACCCCAATGCCGGCCAGCAGACCTCGCGCTACTTCGGCCGGGTCGGGCCGTTCATCACCTGGAACGTCAACGTGGGCTACCAGCTGACCGAGCACGCCAAGGTCAATGTCTACGTCAACAACGTGTTCAATTCGGCCAGCTGGAACCACAAGGATCCGTACAAGCTGGACTATGACTTCGCCCCGACCCGCCTGCTGAGCGCGGTCGGCCGCGAGTTCGCACTGGAGTATGTGTTCACCTTCTGAGGCGAGCTGCCGCCGGCGATGGATCCACGCCATGCGTGGATCTGGCCATGCACGGACGTGGATGCCGGGTGCCATTAAGGAACTGCGGACAGGCTGGATTTGACCTTCCCACGATGGCAAGGTTTAGCCTGTCCGCATCCAGAAGGAATCCCGGGAATCTGATCATGAGCACGCCACGCGCCACTGCCGTCCCCACTAGCGCCCCGATCAGCCTGCCGATCGAGGGCATGACCTGCGCCAGCTGCGTGGGTAGGGTCGAAGCGGCACTGTCCAGGGTGGAGGGCGTGGGAAGTGTCGCGGTGAACCTGGCCACCGAGCGGGCGGACATCCGCCCGTCGGGCCCGGTCGATCGCGCAGCGCTGATCCAGGCGGTGGAGCGGGCGGGCTATGACGTGCCCGCCGGTACCACTGAGCTGTCGGTCGAGGGCATGACCTGTGCGTCCTGCGTGGGCCGTGTCGAACGTGCGCTGTTGGCCGTGCCAGGCGTCAGCCAGGCCAGCGTGAACCTGGCCACCGAGCGTGCGACCGTGCGTGGCGTGGCGGATGCTGCGGCGCTGGTCGCCGCCATCGACAAGGCCGGCTATGACGCACGCGTGATCGAGGCGGGTGTGCAGTCCGATGACGAGGCCGCAGAACGGAAGGATGCCGAGCGTGCCGAACTGAAGCGCGACCTGATCGTGGCCACGACGCTGGCATTGCCGGTGTTCGTGCTGGAGATGGGCTCGCACCTGATCCCCGGCATGCACGCATGGGTGATGTCCACGATCGGCATGCAAGCCAGCTGGTACCTGCAGTTCGTGCTGACCGCGCTGGTGCTGGCCGTTCCCGGCCGTCGCTTCTACCAGAAGGGCGTGCCCGCATTGCTGCGGCGTGCGCCGGACATGAACTCGCTGGTCGCGGTGGGTACCGCCGCCGCCTTCGGTTACTCGGTGGTGGCGACCTTCCTGCCGAAGCTGTTGCCGGCGGGTACGGTGAACGTCTACTACGAAGCAGCAGCGGTGATCGTGGCGCTGATCCTGCTCGGCCGCTTCCTCGAGGCGCGTGCCAAGGGCCGTACCTCCGAGGCGATCAAGCGCTTGGTCAATCTGCAGGCCAAGGTCGCGCATGTGATCCGTGACGGCCGCAGCGTGGATGTTCCAGTGAACGACGTGCTGGGCGGCGACGTGGTGGAAGTGCGTCCGGGCGAGCGCGTGCCGGTGGACGGCGAGGTGGTTGAAGGCCGCAGCTTCATCGACGAGTCGATGATCAGCGGCGAGCCGATCCCGGTCGGGAAGCAGCCGGGCAGCAGCGTGGTCGGTGGCACGGTCAACCAGACGGGCGCGCTGACGGTTCGCGCCACGGCGGTGGGCGCGCAGACCATGCTGGCGCAGATCATCCGCATGGTGGAACAGGCGCAGGGCTCGAAGCTGCCGATCCAGGCGGTGGTCGACAAGGTCACCCTGTGGTTCGTGCCGGCGGTGATGCTGGCCGCGCTGGCGACCTTCGTAGTCTGGTTGGTCTTCGGGCCCTCGCCGGCGCTGAGCTTCGCGCTGGTCAATGCGGTGGCGGTGCTGATCATTGCCTGCCCTTGCGCGATGGGACTGGCCACGCCGACCTCGATCATGGTCGGTACCGGCCGTGGCGCCGAGATGGGCGTGCTGTTCCGCAAGGGCGAAGCCCTGCAGTTGCTGAAGGACGCGCAGGTCGTGGCCGTGGACAAGACCGGCACGCTGACCGAAGGACGCCCGCGCCTGACCGATCTGGACGTTGCCGCCGGTTTCGAGCGCGACGCCGTACTGGCGGCGGTTGCCGCGGTGGAATCGCGTTCGGAGCATCCGATTGCCCGCGCGATTGTTGACGCCGCGACCGGGCAGGGCATTGTGCTGCCATCGCTGGTCGATTTCGAATCGGTCACCGGCATGGGCGTGCGGGCCAGTGTCGAGGGTGCTCGGGTGGAGGTCGGTGCCGATCGCTTCATGCGCGAGCTGGGCGTGGACATCACGGCATTCGCAGCATTGGCGGCGGAACTTGGCGCGCAGGGCAAGTCACCGATGTACGTGGCCTTCGATGGACGCCTGGCCGCGATCATCGCGGTGTCCGACCCGATCAAGCCGAGCACCCCGGCGGCGATCGCGGCGCTGCATCAGCTGGGCCTGAAGGTGGCGATGATCACCGGCGACAACGCTGCCACCGCGCAGGCGATCGCGCGCCAGCTGGGCATCGACGAGGTCGTGGCCGAGGTGCTGCCGGAAGGCAAGGTCGAAGCGGTGCGTCGCTTGAAGTCCACCTACGGCCAGATCGCCTTCGTCGGCGACGGTATCAATGACGCGCCAGCACTGGCCGAGGCCGATGTCGGCCTGGCCATTGGCACCGGTACCGATATCGCGGTGGAATCGGCTGATGTGGTGCTGATGTCGGGCAACCTGCAGGGCGTACCGAACGCCATTGCGCTATCGAAGGCGACGCTGGGCAACATCCGGCAGAACCTGTTCTGGGCCTTCGCCTACAACACCGCGTTGATTCCGGTGGCCGCCGGCGTGCTGTACCCGGTCTGGGGCGTGCTGCTGTCGCCGGTGTTCGCGGCCGGTGCGATGGCGCTGTCCAGTGTGTTCGTGCTGGGCAACGCACTGCGCCTGCGCCGCTTCCAGCCACCGATGGCCGATGCCGCCGCTGCGACCCAATGAAGGAGATCCGCATGAACATCGGTGAAGCCGCCAAGGCCTCCAGCGTATCGGCGAAAATGATCCGCTACTACGAACAGATCGGCTTGATTCCTGCGGCGGATAGAACGGAGTCGGGCTATCGGGCGTATTCGCAGGCCGACATCCATCGCCTGCGCTTCATCCGCCGCGCGCGCGATCTCGGCTTCCAGGTGGCCGAGATCGGCGACCTGCTGGGCCTGTGGAACGACACGTCGCGCCACAGTGCCGACGTCAAGCAGCTGGCCGAGCAGCACATCGCCGACCTGGAACAGCGCATCGAGCACATGCGGCAGATGGCCGATACGCTGAAATCGCTGATCCGCTGCTGTGCCGGCGATGAGCGCCCCGAATGCCCGATCCTGCAGCGGCTGGGTGAAGACGATGAGGCTCCGCTGCCGGTGGAAGCGGCCAAGACCGGCGCGGTGCGCCGCCGCGCGCGCAAGCACTGAGTTTTCATGTTCGCATGCATTGAAAAGCCCGCCCTGTGACAGTGCACGGGGCGGGCTTCGTTGTGGATGCCGGGCAGGGGATCAGGCGCTGCGCGGCGGGAAACCTGCATCGTTCACCGCGGCGAACACCTGTTCCTGCGACGCGGTGGTCTGCACCTTGACCAGGCCGCTCGGCGGGTCAGCGACTACGCGGGCGTTCGGATCGATCTGCTGGATCGCGCGGGTCACGCTGCGTGCGCAGCCGCCGCAGGTCATGCCGTCGACATGGAATTCCATCTGTGGCTCCTTCGATGCCATTGGGGTAGGGCCAGTGTGCACCTTCCAACGATGGCAGGGTCAAGCGCCGGACTGAACGGCGGCCAAGGGGCCCATGTACATGCATCAATGAAAAACGGCAGCCACCTGTACCAGCGTGGCTGCCGTGGAGGACCCTCCCCGCCGGAACGGGGCGAGAGCGCGCCGGGTAGGCCCGGCGCCGCCTCAGAACTTCCAGTTCAGGCCGAAATACAGCTGGCGGCCGGCGTACAGGTTGGACAGCAGGCGGGCCTGGCTGTCGTTGCCGATGTAGCTGCGCAGCTCGGACTTGGTGGCGTTCAGCACGGCAGCGGTCACCGTCCAGTCCGGGGTGAGGTTGTAGGCCACGTTCAGGTCAAGCTGGCTGTACGGCTTGGTGTAGGTGGTCATGCCATTGTTCAGGCCGCCGACCACTTCACCGCGACGGTTGTACGAGGCACGCGCCAGGAACTTGTCGTTCTCGTAGAACACGGTGACGTTGGCCTGGTTCTTGGCGCTGCCGACCAGCGGCGAGGAGCCGATTTCCTCGCCGTCCAGCACGATCGAGGCCAGGTTGGTGTCGTTGTAGGTGTAGTTGGCCTGCACACCCAGGCCGAAGTCGAAGGTGTACTGGCCATACAGTTCCACGCCCTGCGAAACGCCATCGCGGCCGTTGGCCTGGGTCTCGTACTTCTGCACGGTGACCGACTGCCCGCCGACGTTCATCTGCTGGTCGCGCACCACCGGCACGGTGAAGTTGTCCACGTTCTTGCGGAACAGCGAAACACCCGCGACGGCGCCCGGCTTGAAGTACCACTCCAGGCCCAGGTCGAACTGGACCGCCTTGAACGGCTCCAGCGCCTTGTTGCTGCCTGAGCCGTACCAGCCGGGCGTGTCGGTGCCGCCGGTGACGCGGCGATCGTTGGCGTACTCCTCGCTGATGTAACGCAGGCCACCGGGATAGGCGATGCTGGTGTAGCTCGGGCGCGCGACCACCTTCGACGCCGCGCCGCGCAGCACCAGGTTGTCGGTGATGTCCCAGGCGATGTTGAAGCTGGGCAGCACGTCGGTATAGGTCTTTTCCAGCGACGACAGCGCGTACACCTTGTCGCGCACCTGGGCGTCGGGCAGGCGGACGAAGCCACCCTGGCAGCGCAGGTTCGGATCGGCGGCCGGATCATCGCAGCTCATCGGTGCGCCGCTGGCGTTGTCGACGAAGTAGTCGTTGAAGCGCTCGACCGAGTCGCTGGACTGGGCGAACTGCTTGGTGCGCACCACGCGCACGCCGACGTTGCCGCGCACGCGCTCGGTGCGGAAGTTGGCCTGGAAGTAGCCGGAGTAGATCTTCTCGTTGACGTCGTAGACGAAGTCTTCCTCGGTGCGGTTGTGCGAGCCGCCGTAGGTCTTGTTCAGGTAATCGATGTAGGCCGGGTAGTTGATGCCCGGGAACACATTGGCGTTGAAGGCGCCGGTGATGTTGCTGATCGGGTTGGACAGGAAGAAGCCCGGCTGCGCGTTGCCAGCGGTCGGATCGCAACCGGCCTGGTAGCGGTTGTTGTCATAGTCGGACGGGTCCAGGCCCGGGCACACCCAGTAGGTGTTGCCGGTGTTGCGGTGGACCTTGCCGTCGCGGTACTTGGCGCCGAACTGGATCGAGTCCAGCCAACCCGCCTCGAACAGCTTGGTGACGTCTGCCTGGAAGTAGTTCTGCTTGACTTCGGTCTGCATCCAAGACGAATCGGTGGAACCGGTATCGACTTCGGCGATGCCGGCCATCAGCTGCTGCTGCAGGTCGGGCGAGAACTGCACCGACGGCGTCCCGGTGAGGTCCCACGCGGTGTACTGGTTGCCGGACTGCCACTGGTTGCCCACCTTGCGGCGCGGCTTGGCCGACATGCGGAAGTTCATCGACGGGCCACCTTCGGACCAGGTGCGGCCGCCGGTGAACGAGGCTTTCCAGAGCGGGCTGATGTCCCAGTCAATGGTCAGGTCCGCAGTCTGCGACAGCGCCTTTTCCTTGCTGTAGCCGCCGGTGAGCTGCGGGGTGGGGATGGTGCAGTCGTCCGGGCCCCAGCCACCGGGCTTGAGGCCGGCCGCAGCCGCTTCATCCTCGCTGCAGTAGTAGGTCTTGCCGGCCAGCTTCTGGTACTGCGCGCCGGTGACGATGCTGCCGCTCGGATCGAAGTCGAGGCCATTGAGCAGGCGGCCGCCGGCCCAGTTGCCGTCCTGGTTGTAGCGGGCCAGGTTCCACTCCGGCACCTTCAGCATGTTCTGGGTGTAGTCACCCTGCAGTTCGAAGCGGAAGTAGTTGGCCGTCATCGTGACGTTGTCGACCGGCTTGAACTGGAAGGTCAGCTGCCCGCCCTTGCGTTCGCGCTTCTCTTCCTTCACCGCGAAGTTCACCGAGGTCGGCATGAAGAACTCGCTGTAGTTCTTGCCGGTCTGGTTGTTGAAGCCGGACTGGCCCCACCAGTAGTGGATGCCATCCTGCTCCAGCAGGTTGCCGTTGGCATCGCGGGCGGTGGTGCCGTTGCCGTACCACTGGTAGTCCTCGGTACTGGCTTCCATGGTGCGGGTAGTGCGCTTCTGCTGGGTCACGCCGACCAGCACGCCGAAGCGCTCGTCCTTGCTGTGCCAGGAATACAGCGCCGACACCTGCGGATCAACGTCGTGGCTGGTGTCGGAGGTGGTGCCCTCCAGGTTCACGTAGCCGGAGTTGGATTCCATGTCGAGCGGACGGCGGGTATGCAGGATGACCGTGCCGCCGATGCCGCCTTCGTCGATGCGGGCTTCCGGCGACTTGAACAGCTCGGCGCTGGACAGCATGTTCGACGGCAGCAGGGTGTAGTTGAAGGAGCGGGTCGCTTCGTTGTTGGTCTCCGACGAGGCGACGAAGTTGCCGTTCAACTGGGTCAGGGTCAGGTCCGGTGCAAGGCCGCGCACGCTGACGCTCTTGCCTTCGCCACCGCTGCGGGTGATGACCACGCCGGGCACGCGCTGCAAGGCGTCGGCCACGTTCTTGTCGGGGAACTTGCCGACGTCTTCGGCGGTGATCACTTCGACCACGGCGTTGGCATCGCGCTTCTGCTCGAGGCTCTTTTCAATGGCGTAGCGGTAGCCGGTGACCTGGACGCTGTCCAGAGTCGTGGCGTCCTGCGTGCCGGTGGACGCGGCCTGCTGCGCGGCGGCGCCTGCCGGAATGACGGCGGCAGCCAGGGCCAGCGCGATGGCCAGCGACAATGCGTCCTGGCCGTGCGTACGTGTTGAATGCTTCATTCCCATCTCTCCCTCTCTCCTGGATTGATCCGGTGACGTGGCACGGACAACTTGAATCGATCTAATTTGAAGTGACTTTGCGGCGGTCGCCATGCAGTGGCAGTAGCACCGCGCGTGTGGCCTGGTACGTCCTGTTGCTGCTCCCCCAACTCCCGGCCATCGCGGCGTCGTCTTGGATCGATCTAAGCGATGGGCGGGCGATTTTTAGCACGGGTCGCCCGCCGGCGCATGCTGCTGCGCAATATGGTACTGGCGTGGCGAAGGGATGACGGTTTGCTGAAATCAGTGAAATCGTTTTCGTGCGCAGGGGAGGGGGGTCGGCAGGGCTGCGCCCTGCACCTGCGGGGGTAGTGCCGGCCGCTGGCCGGCAACAGCCAAAGCCAAAGCCAAAGCGGCTCGGGGTTGTCTGTGGTTTGGCGGGGCGCTGTGGACTGGCAGGACACGCCGTAAACCCCCCTCCGGGGTCCGGCCCAGCCGCTGGCGGCTGGGCGTTCGGGCGCTTGCGAAGCAGTGCTTCTCAAGCAAAGCGCCCTCACCCATGGGGGCTCGATGGCGCCATCCATGGCGCCAACGGTCCTGCCAGCCCACACCGCCCCACCTTTGACAGTTTCCCGGTGACGGTTGGATTGATCCTGGAGCGACATGGGGTCATGGGGTCAGATCCGTTTTCCGTTGGAAAACGGATCTGACCCCGGATCGATTTTCGTTATCCGTCAGAGATCCATTGCAGATCACGGAGATCTGTCGAAGGCGGGGTGGGTCCGGTTGCGGGGGCGTGAGCCGCATGGATGCGGCGACCGAGCCTACATGGACGTATTTACGGCGCCCCCCGCAACCGGACCCACCCCGCCATCCCACGGATCGCCGGCTTTTGCTGTTGCTTCTGGCGTTGCCGGCCAGCAGCCGGCAGTACGCGCGGGTGCAGGGCGCAGCCCTGCCGAACCCGCTCATGCTGCGCCGCAGAATGCATTCGGCTGAACCCGCATGCTCTACTTGAATCGATCTAAATTCACGGTCGCACGGGTCGGGCGTCATTCCAGGGGGAGCTCTCTGCAGGTCAGGGCAGGGCTCAGCGGAACGCTGCCGGACGGCCCCGGCCGTCTGCCTCCGCGCCATCGACTACAGGAACCCGACATGCGTCCAGTGCCGTCTGCTCCCGCCGTCCCATCATCCTCGCGCCCGCTGGTGCGCCTGGCCTGCCTGCTTGCGCTGTCGGCGGCGCCGATGCTGCTGCAGGCCGCGCCGGCAGCGCTGGAGCGCGAGGTAAACACCTTCATCGGCAGCAAGGACGACGGCAACACGTTCCCGGGTGCGTCGGCACCGTTCGGCCTGATCCAGGTCAGCCCGATCGGCAGCCACTACTCGGGCTGGCGCTATGACGATGAGAAGATCCGCGGGTTCGGCCACTCCTTCCTGTCCGGCGCGGGTTGCTGGGAACAGGGCGGCCAGGTGTCGGTGCTGCCGGTGACCGGCTCGATCGGTCCGGGCGGTGATTTCGATACCGGCAACGCCAAGCAGTTCGACCACAAGGCCTATGCCTCGGCTTACACCCATGACGGCGAGGTCGGCCAGGCCGGCTACTACAAGGTGCGCCTGACCAGCTACGGCGGCATCGATGCCGAGGCGACCGCGCGTACCCGTGCCGCGGCCGAGCGCTACACCTTCAGCCAGCGCAGTGGCGATGGCCACGTGCTGGTCAACGTCGGCCAGGCCAACGAGCGCCATTCGGTGATCGGCAGCGTGGTCGATGTGGTCGGCGACCGCGTGGTCGAGGGCAAGCTGGTCACCAAGAGTTTCTGCGGCGGCCATCAGTACACCACCTGGTTCCGCATCGAGTTCGACCGTCCGTTCAAAGCGCATGGCACCTGGGGCGAGGGCGGTGGCCTGCCGGGCGCGCGCCACAGCATGGAAGGCGAGCAGAAGCCGAACGGTGCCTGGCTCAGCTTCGACCTGGCCAAGGGCCAGTCGGTGACAGCGGTCAGCGCGATCTCGCACGTGGATGCCGAAGGCGCGCGCACCAACCTGCGCGCGGAAGGCATGCAGGGTGGGGCGCTGCTCGGCTTCGACCGCATGCGCGCGCTGTCCCAGCAGGCCTGGCGTGAGCAGTTGGGCCGGGTGCGCGTGCAGGGCGGCACCGCCGATGACCGCACCGTGTTCTACAGCGCGGTCTACCACGCGCTGCTGCAGCCGATGACCGGCAACGACGCCGATGGCCGCTACCGCGGCTATGACGATGGCATCCACCGTGCCGATGGCTGGACCTACTACGAGTACTTCTCGCTGTGGGATACCTACCGTGCGCAGAACCAGTGGCTGGCACTGACCCGCCCGGACGTGGCGCGCGACATCGGCCGCACCCTGCTGGCGATCGATGAGCAGGGCGGTTGGCTGCCGCGTTGGGGCTATGCCAACTTCGAGACCAACATCATGACCGGCGATCCGGTCACCCCGTTCATGGTCGACCTGTGGCGCTTCGGTGCGCTCAAGGGGCGTGAATCGCAGGCCTGGGATGCGCTGCGCCGCAATGCCTTCGGTACGCCGCCGCTGAACTCGCGCATGGCCGGCCGCTCCGGCAACCCGACCTACCTGGACAAGGGCTACGTGGCCTATGACCGTGCATTCCCGTCCAAGGGCATGGACGTCGATCCGCACCACGGTGGTTCGGCCACGCTGGAGTACGCGCTGGCCGACTGCGCGCTCTCGCAGATGGCCGATGGCCTGGGCCACGCCCAGGATGCGGCGACGCTGCGTGAGCGCGGCCGCAACTGGCGCAAGGTGTGGGATCCGCAGGTGCGCGATGCCGAGACCGGCTTCACCGGGTTCCCGCGCCCGCGCACCGAGGATGGCCAGTGGTACACCCCGTCCGACGGCCATTACAGCCCGCGTTCGCACCACGGCTTCCACGAGGGCACGGCGTGGCAGTACCAGTGGCTGGCGCAGCAGGACGTGCCGGGCCTGGTCGAAGCGATGGATGGCCGCGAACAGGCGGGCCGCCGCCTCGATGCGTTCTTCGCGATGGACGCGCTGCAGGCCGACCCGCTCAACGCCGCGCGCAAGGCGTGGGTGGTCGGGCCGTACAGCTACTACAACCAGTTCCGCTACAACCCGAACAATGAGCCGGACCTGCATTCGCCGTGGCTTTATACGCTGATCGGCCAGCCGTGGAAGACCGCGGCCGTGGTGCGTGCGGCGCAGCAGCTGTTCACCAATGCCCCCAACGGCGTGACCGGCAACGATGACCTTGGCACGATGTCGGCCTGGTACCTGTTCAGCGCCATCGGCGTGTACCCGGCGGTGCCGGGCAGCGGCCAGTTCCTGCTGCACACCCCGCGTTTCAGCAAGGTGGAAGTGGACATGGGCAACGGCCGCACCCTGCGCATCGACGCGCCGGGCGCCGATGGCCGCCGCCTGCAGTACGTGCAGGGCGTGCAGGTCGATGGCCAGGCGCATGCACCGGTGTGGCTGGACTGGAGCCGCCTGCAGCAGGGCCCGCGCGTGCGCTTTGCGCTGGATGCGAAGGTGCCGGAGCAGGGCTGGGGCACGGCGGTGAAGGACCTGCCGGTATCCTGGTGCGCGGCACCGGGCAGCCAGCTGCGCTGAGCCGGACTGTGCCGTTCGCGGTGACCCAGCGAACGGCACGGCACGACACGGCCCTGATCCATTAGGCTTGAGCCTCCAGCGGAGTCCGGGAAGACGATGAACGACAACGGCAGCAGTCCCAGCAAGCGCGCCGGCAAGGCGGTGACGGTGACCGACATCGCGCGTGCGATCGGCGTGTCACGGGCAACCGTGTCGCTGGTGTTGCGCGGCAGCCCGCTGGTCAATGTCGATACCCGCGCCAAGGTCGAGGCCGAGCTGCGCCGCCAGCGCTATGTCTACAACCGCGCGGCGGCCAACCTGCGCCGACGCACCTCGTCGAGCATTGCGCTGGTGATCAACGACCTGTCCAACCCGTTCTTCGCCGAATTCGCGTCCGGCGTGGACGAGGCGCTGGGCGGGCGCGGTTACGTGACGCTGCTGGGCAGCACCGGGGAATCGCCGGAGCGCCAGCAGGCGGTGCTGTCCACGCTGATGGAGCACACCCCGGCCGGCCTGATCCTGTCGCCGGCCGAGGGCAGCGACACCGCGCAGTTGCGGCAGGCGCTGGGCGCCAATGCCAACGTGCTGCTGTTCAACCGCGAACTGGCCGGGGCTGACTGGGACTTCCTGACCCTGGACAACCAGCACGGCGCCTATCTGGCCACGCGCCACCTGATCGAGCGCGGCCATCGCCAGATCGCCTTCTTCGGCGGCCACGCCGCATCCAGTTCCTGCCACCAGCGCCGCGCCGGGTTCCAGCAGGCGTTGGCCGAGGCCGGGCTGTCGCTGCCGCCGGGTTGGATGATCGAGTCGGCGCCTAACCGTCTGGAAGCGGCAGCGCGCACCGATGAGCTCTTCGCCGACGGTCATCGGCCGAGTGCGGCGGTCTGCTACAACGACACCGTCGCGCTGGGCCTGATGCTGGGCTTGAACTCGCGGGGCATCCGTCCGGGCGGCGATTTCGCCGTGACCGGCTTCGATGACATTTCCGAGGCGGCGGTGGCGGTACCGCCATTGACCACGCTTACCGCCGATCCGCGCGAGCGTGGCCGCCAGGCTGCGGCGCTGCTGCTGCAACGGCTGGACGAACCGGACGCGCCGCCGCGGCGCACGGTCGCGCCGGTGCAGCTGCGCATCCGCGAAAGTAGTGCCGCACGACCGAACTGATTCCTTCCGCATACCCCTTCCACGCAACAACGACCTTCCGCGCATCGAGGCGCGTACCGCATGCCGATCTCCGCAACGCCCCGTCCATCGGGTTCTTCGGGCAACGCACCCGCCGTCACCAACGGCAAGGCGCTGGCTGTCGTCACCACGATCTTCTTCATGTGGGGCTTCCTGACCTGCCTCAATGACATCCTGATCCCGCACCTGAAGGCGGTGTTCGAACTGAACTACGCCAAGGCGATGCTGGTGCAGTTCACCTTCTTCGGCACCTATTTCCTGATGTCGCTGCCGGCCGGTCGGCTGGTGGCGGCGCTGGGTTACAAGAAGGGCATCGTGGCCGGCCTGGTGATCGCCGGCATCGGCGCGCTGGGCTTCTGGCCGGCGGCCGAACTGCGCGTCTATGGCGCCTTCCTCGGTGCCCTGTTCGTGCTGGCCACCGGCATTACCGTGCTGCAGGTGGCCGCCAACCCCTATGTCGCGCTGCTGGGCCCGGAGCAGACCAGCTCCAGCCGCCTGACCCTGGCGCAGGCGCTGAACTCGCTGGGCACGGCCATCGCGCCGATCTTCGGCGGCATGCTGATCCTGTCCAACACGGTCAAGAGCGCTGACGACATCGCGGCGCTGCCGGCCGCCGAGCAGCTGGCCTACCGTGCCGCCGAGGCGCAGGCGGTGCAGGGTCCGTACGTGGGCCTGGCCGTGGCGCTGGTGCTGCTGGCGCTGTTCGTGTTCCTGTTCCGCCTGCCGGCGCTGAGCGACGCCACCGAGCAGGCCGACCAGGGCCACCACCACAGCTACCTGGATGCGCTGCGCAAGCGCCACCTGCTGCTGGGCGTGCTGGGCATCTTCTTCTACGTCGGCGCCGAAGTGTCGATCGGCAGCTTCCTGGTCAATTACCTGTCGATGCCCAACATCGGTGGCTTCAGCGAACAGGAAGCCACGCACTACGTGTCGGCCTATTGGACGATGGCGATGATCGGCCGCTTTGCCGGCTCCGCGCTGCTGGCGCGCTTCTCGCCGAGCCGCCTGCTGGCGATCTTCGCGCTGGTCAACGTGGCGCTGCTGGTCACCACCATGCTGACCTCCGGCAACATCGCGCTGTACTCGGTGGTGGCGATCGGCCTGTTCAATTCGATCATGTTCCCCACTATTTTCGCGCTGAGCATCGAGCGCCTCGGCCCGCTGACCAACAAGGGCTCCAGCCTGCTGATCATGGCCATCGTCGGCGGTGCCGTGGTGCCGTACCTGCAGGGCGTGCTGGCCGACCACATCGGCGTGCAGGCCAGCTTCATCCTGCCGCTGCTGTGCTACGGCTACATCATTTTCTACGGACTGGTCGGCGCGCGTACGCCGGCCTCCGCAACGCAGGGAGGCTGAGTCCGGAATGGGTGCCATTGTCTGCTTCGGCGAAATTTTGATCGATCTACTAGCGCAGCCGCCGGCCTCGGCCGACACGCCGCGCGCATTCCTGCAATATGCCGGCGGTGCACCGGCCAACGTCGCCGTGGCGGCTGCACGGCTGGGCGCGAAGACCCAGTTCGTCGGCATGCTGGGCCGCGACATGTTCGGTGACTTCCTGGCCGACAGTCTGGTCGAGCACGGCGTGGGTACCGATTACATCGTGCGCACCGACGCGGCCAAGACGGCACTGGCCTTCGTGGCCCTGGATGCCAATGGCGAGCGCAGCTTCAGCTTCTACCGGCCGCCGGCGGCCGACCTGCTGTTCCGTGACAGCGATTTCCAGGCCGCGTGCCTGGACAGCGCGCAGTGCTTCCACGTCTGCTCCAACAGCCTGACCGAGCCGGCCATTGCCGGGGCAACCTTCGCCGGCATGGACCGCGCCCGTGCCGCCGGTGCGGTGGTCAGCCTGGACCTCAACCTGCGCCCGGCGCTGTGGCCCGCCAACGAAGATCCAACGCCGCGCCTGTGGCAGGCACTGGAACGCGCTGACCTGGTCAAGCTGTCGCGCGAGGAGCTGGACTACCTGGCTGCGCCGCTGGGTGCCGACGGCGAGGCGGCGGTGCTGCGGCGCCTGCTGGCTGCGCAGGCGCGCTGGGTGATCGTCACCGACGGTGCGGCCACGCTGCACTGGTACACCCGCGACAACCACGGCACCGTCACCAGCTTCCGCGTGGCTACGGTCGACACCACGGCCGCGGGCGACGCGTTCGTCGGTGGCGTGCTGGTTGGGCTGCTGGAGCGCGGCGGTGCCGGTACCGGTTTTGCCGCCTTCTGCCAGGACCCCGAGGCGATCACCGCCACGCTGCGCTTCGGCGCTGCGGTCGGCGCGCTGGCTGTTACCCGCAAGGGCGCGTTCGCCGCGATGCCCTCGCTCGATGAAGTGCAGCAGCTGCTGCAGGCACAGGACATTACCGCATGAGCCCTTCGCCCGATTTCCGTTCGCCCGCGTTCCTGCGCGCGCACATCGCCGACACCATGGCGTTCTACCACCCGCGCTGCATCGATCCCAACGGTGGCTTCTTCCACTACTTCCGTGACGACGGCAGCATCTACGATGCCAGCCATCGCCACCTGGTGAGCAGCACCCGTTTCGTCTTCAACTATGCGATGGCTTACCGCGAGTTCGGCAATGCCGAGTACCGCGACGCGGTCGAGCACGGCGTGCGCTACCTGCGCGAGGTGCACCGCAACCCCGCCACCGGCGGCTATGCCTGGACCCTGCGTGATGGCAAGGTCGAGGACGATATGAACCACTGCTACGGCGTGGCCTTCGTGCTGCTGGCCTACAGCTGTGCGCTGAAGGCAGGCATCGAACAGGCGCGCGCGTGGATGGACGAAACCTGGCAGCTGCTGGAAACGCGCTTCTGGGAGCCGCAGCACGGGCTCTACAAGGATGAAGCGGACGGCCAGTGGAACTTCACCGGCTACCGTGGACAGAACGCCAACATGCACATGTGCGAGGCGATGCTGGCCGCGTTCGAGGCCAGTGGCGAGCAGCGCTATGTGGAGCGCGCGCTGCAGCTGGCCGACAACATGACCCGCCGCCAGGCGGCCAAGGCCGGCGGGCTGGTCTGGGAGCACTACGATGAGAACTGGGAGATCGACTGGGACTACAACCTGGACAACCCCAAGCACCTGTTCCGCCCGTGGGGCTTCCAGCCGGGTCACCAGACCGAATGGGCCAAGCTGCTGTTGATCCTCGATCGCCACGTGCAGGCCGACTGGCTGGTGCCGACCGCGCAGCACCTGTTCGACGTGGCCGTGGCGCGCAGCTGGGACGACGCCCGCGGCGGCCTGTACTACGGCTTCGCACCGGAATCGCGCCGGCAGCCGGGCATGGATGGCGCGCCGATCGGTGGCGACAGCTTTGTCTGCGACGACGACAAGTACTTCTGGGTGCAGGCCGAAACGCTGGCCACCGCCGCACTGATGGCCAAGCGCACCGGTGATGACCGCTACTGGCAGTGGTACGAACGCATCTGGGCGTACGCGTGGGCGCACTTCGTCGACCATCAGTACGGCGCCTGGTTCCGCATCCTCGATGCCGACAACCGCAAGTACAGCGACGAGAAAAGCCCGGCCGGCAAGGTGGATTACCACACCATGGGTGCGTGCTACGAAGTGTTGAACGTGGTGCGTTGAAGATCGTTCGAATGCAGTAGCGCCAGGCCATGCCTGGCAATCCGAAATCGGTAGCGCCGGGCCATGCCCGGCGGAAAAACAGGAGCTCCGCGTGCATCGTCTTTCCCTCGTTGTCCGTCTGCTCCTGCTGCTGGTCGCAGCCTCCACCTTTCCGGTAGCTGCAGCGCCTCTGCAGGCACAGTGGGAGTTCCGCATGCTGCCGGGTGACGCGCAGGGCGCTGCGCATCCGGGCCTGCAGCAATGGCGTGCGGCCACGGTGCCGGGCAGCGTGCACACCGACCTGCTGGCGCATGCGCTGATCCGCGACCCGTACGTGGGTGCGCCCGAAGCCGAGCTGCAGTGGATCGGCCTGGCGGCCTGGGAGTACCGCGCGCGCTTCGACGTGGACGCGGCGACGCTGGCCAAGCCCAATGCCGAACTGCGTTTCGACGGGCTGGACACTTACGCCGAAGTCAGTCTCAACGGCAAGCCGCTGCTGCGCGCGGACAACGCGCACAGGACCTGGCGCGCGCGCGTGGACGGACGCCTGCGGGCCAGGGACAATGAACTGCAGATCGTGTTCCGCTCACCGATCCGCACCCTGCTGCCGGGCGTACAGGCGATGCCGCACAAGATCGCCGGCAACTATCCTTCGCCCTATGGGGACGAGCCGAAGGACGCGATGGTCGGCAACTTCGCGCGCAAGCCGGCCTACCACTTCGGCTGGGACTGGGGTCCGCGCTACGTCACCGCCGGCGTCTGGCGTGGAATCGACCTGCAGGCCTGGGACGCGCACCGCCTGACCGATCTTGCGGTGCGCACCGATGCATTGAGCGCGGAGCAGGCGAAGCTGGCGGTGCTGCTGCAGGTGGAGCAGGGCGCGTCGGCCGGCTCGGCGGTGGTCCATGTGGACGTGCGCGATCCGCAGGGTCGCAGCGTGGCCCAGGCGCAGCGCACGGTGCTGCTGAAGCCCGGGCAGAACAGTGTTGAACTACCGATTGAACTGGCGGAGCCGAAGCGGTGGTGGCCGGTCGGCCATGGTGCGCAGGATCGCTATACCGTGCAGGCGCGCCTGGATGGCGGTGCCGACGCAACGCTGGTGCGCGAGCAGCGCATCGGCCTGCGCACGGTTGAGCTGCGCCGCGAAGAGGACGGCAAGGGCGGGCAGGGCTTCGCCTTCGTCATCAACGGCGTGCCGATCTTCGCCAAGGGCGCCAACGTCATTCCGTTCGATGCCTTCCCCGCACGCGTCGATGCCACGCGCCTGCGCCAGGTGCTGACCGCCGCGCGCGACGCCAACATGAACATGCTGCGCAACTGGGGCGGTGGCTACTACGAGGACGACGCGTTCTTCGACATCGCCGACGAGCTGGGCCTGCTGGTCTGGCAGGACTTCATGTTCGGTGGCGGCATGCAGCCGGGCTACGATCCGGCGTTCCGCGCCAGCGTGGTCGCCGAGGCGCGCGACAACGTGCGCCGCCTGCGCCATCACCCCAGCATCGTGCTGTGGTGTGGCAACAACGAGGAAGAAACCGCCTGGAAGGACTGGGGCCACGGCCGTGACCTGAAGGCGGCCGACCCGGCATTTGCGGCGAAAGTCTGGCAGGGCTATGTCGACCTGTTCGGCAACGACCTGCGCCAGGTGGTGGGCGAGGAAGGACTGGGCGTACCGTACTGGTCCAGTTCGCCCAGCAACGATCTGGACGAGAAGGCCAACGATTCCACCCGCGGCGACAAGCACTACTGGCAGGTCTGGGGCAATCCGGCGCTGCCGGTGCAGGCCTACCTGGGTGAGACGCCGCGCTTCATGTCCGAGTACGGGCTGCAGGCGTGGCCGTCGGTGGCCACCGTGGACCAGATCGCCACCCGCGCCGAGCAGCGCATCGACAGCCCGGTGATCCGTGCACACCAGAAGTTCATGGCTGGCGAGGGCAACAGCCGGCTGCTGCACTACATCGAACTGGGCTACGGCACGCCGAAGGACTTCGAGGACTTCGTCTACCTGAGCCAGTTGATGCAGGCCGATGGCATCGCGCTGGCCGCGCTGCATCATCGCGCCTCGCGGCCGTACACGATGGGCTCGCTGTACTGGCAGCTCAACGATGTCTGGCCGGGTGCTTCATGGTCCAGCGTGGACTACTTCGGTCGCTGGAAGGCGCTGCACTTTGCCGCGCGGCGTTTCTTCGCGCCGGTCACGCTGGCAGCATTGCGTGATGAGGGCAGGACGCGGGTGCGCCTGATCAATGATGGCGCCTCACTGGAAGCGCGCTGGCGGCTGCGGGTGATGGATGTGGATGGCAAGGTGCTGCGCCGTCGCGAGGACGCAGTGATGCTGTCGGCGGAGGGCGTCACCTCCATCGGTGATTTCCGCGATGCCGAGCTGCTGGCCGGCGCCGACCCGAAGCGCACGGTGGCCGTGTTCGAGCTGCTGCAGAACGGCGCGGTGCGTGCGCGGCAGGTGGTCGGATTCGTCGAGGCCAAGGACCAGGTGCTGCCGCGGCAGAAGCTCAAGGCCACGTTGGCCATTGACGGCGACCACTACCGCCTGCGCCTGGAAAGCGCGGCGTACGTGCGCGCGGCGTGGATCGACTTCGGCGCGCTGGACGTGCAGGTCGAAGACAACCTGCTGGACCTGCTGCCGGGTGAAACCCGTGATATCGCGGTGCGCGGTCCGGTGGACCTGGCAGCGCTGCGCGAAGCGCTGAAGGTGAAGACCCTCAACGATCGTTGAGCAAAAAAGGGGACGGAGGGGATTAAGTCGTTTGTGGCACACATGGGCCACAAACGACTTAATCCCCTCCGTCCCCTTTGTCCTGCTTACAGCTGGATCTGCTGGAAGTTCTCGACCCGCTCGTGGCCATTGGCGGCCTGGCCGGTGCGCGGCATCGGGTAGTCGTCGCGGCGGTCGATCAGGCGCGTCTGCAGGCCGGCTTCACGGGCGGCATCCAGCTCTTCCACCACATCGGACAGGAACAGGATCTCGCCGGCGGGCACGCCGATCGACTGCACGATGCGGCGGTAGCTGTCGGCCTCACGCTTGCCGCCGATCTCGGTATCGAACCAGCCCGACACCAGCGGGCTGAGGTCACCGGCATCGCTGAACCCGAAGAACAGCTTCTGTGCCGGCACCGAGCCGGAGGAGTACACGTACAGCGGCAGGCCGGAGGCATGCCAGCCTTTCAGCACCGGTGCCACTTCCGGGTAGAAGTGCGCGGTGTAGTCGCCACGACGGTACCCTTCGTCCCAGATCAGCCCCTGCAGCGCTTTCAGCGCGGTGTGCTTGCGGTCCTGGTCGATCCAGCCCTGCAGCGTCTCGGCCACCAGGCTGTCCTGGCAGGCGCCGCCGATCTCGGCAGCCACCGCATCCAGCCAGCGGCGGACGTCGGGCTGCTGGCCGTGCTCGGCGATGAACGCGGGCAGCGCTTTGCGGGCATAAGGGAACAGCACGTTCTTGACGAACGAGATGCTGCTGGTGGTGCCTTCGATATCGGTCAGGATGACGCGGGGCTGCATGGATCAGGACGCCTGGGTGGGTACGTAGCGGGGGAACTTCTGCGCGATGTCGGTGCCGGTGAAATGACCGACCCAGCCGTCCGGCTCGGTGAAGAAGCGGATCGCCACGAAGCTCGGTTCATCGCCCATGTCGAACCAGTGGGTGGTGCCATCGGGCACGGCGATCAGGTCGTCCTTCACGCACTCGATCTCATAGACCTTGTCACCCACGTGCAAGGTGAACAGGCCCGAGCCTGCGACGAAGAAGCGCACCTCGTCCTCCTTGTGGAAGTGCTCGTCGAGGAACTTCTTGCGCAGCTCGGCGCGGTTCGGGTTGTCCGGGGCGATCGAGGCCACGTCCACGCTCTTGAAGCCGCGCTCGGCGACCAGGCGGTCGATGTCGGCACGGTAGGCGGCGAACACTTCCTCCTGGCTGGCGCCCGGCGCGACCGGTGCGGCGGCCTGCCAGCGCTCGAAGGTGACGCCGATCTTCTGCAGTTCGGCAGTGATGACCGCGCCGTCCTGGGTGTCCAGCAGCGGCGATTCGGGGCGGGTGTCGTCGTAGATGCGCAGTCGGCTCATGGCGGCAGCTTGAACGTCTCGGGGGGAAGACAGGGTAGCAGGGCGGGCGCGGGGTGCAGATTCCGGATCGGCATCTGCATCTGCGCGCGGGTTCAGCTGCGCAGCTTGCGCAGCTCCAGTTCGCAGTGGAACAGGAACTCGAACGCTTCCAGGTGGCGGCGTGCCTCGGCCATGTCGCGGCCCCAGGCATACAGGCCATGGCCGTCGATCAGGTAGCCCCACAGGTTCTGCCGGTCGAGCAGGTCATCGACCTGCTGCGAAAGCACGTTCATGTCCTGGGTATTGGCGAACACCGGCACGTCGATGGCCATCTCGTGGGTGCTGTTGCCGGCGAAGGCCTTCAGCAGTTCGTAGCCTTCCAGGTGCACATGACCCTGCGGCGCGTACAGGCGCGAGGCAATGGTCTGCACCGGCGAATGGGTGTGCAGTACGCAGCCGATTTCCGGGAAGCGGCGGTACAGCTGGGTGTGCAGCAGGGTTTCGGCGGAGGGGCGCAGCGGGCGGCCGACGGCCTTGCCATCGAAGTCCACCACCATGATGTCGTCCTCGATCAGGCGGCCCTTGTCCTTGCCCGAGACGGTGATCGCGGCGTGGCGGTCGTCCAGGCGGTGGGAGAAGTTGCTGCTGGTGGCCGGGGTCCAGCCGGCCTGGGCCAGTTCGCGGACGTTGTCGATCAGCAGCTGGGCCAGTTCGCTCAGGCGCGCGGTGTCGTACGGGAAGGTGGGGGCGTTCATGTGGGCGATTTTACTGGATTCGGCCAACGGCTGAGCCCCTCGTGGCGGGTCTTGTAGAGCGGTTCATGGCGGGCGGGGCGGGTGGGCCGTGCAGGGGACGCTGCAAGTACGTCCCTGTAAGCTCGATGGCGCCATCCATGGCGCCAACGCCCCTGCGCGGCCCACCCGCCCCGCCTCTGACAGGTTCCGCGCGCGGCCTGCCACGGAGTGAAGAAGGAAAAGCGAAAAGCGGGTCGCTTCGCTTCGCTGCGCTTGCTCGCAGTCGAGCATGGCTCCGCTCGACAGAAATATTCATTCCGGAACATTCGTTCATGAGAACGCTTCATCCACGCATGGCGTGGATCTACTGGACGCGCCGGTGGACTGTCGGAGGTGGGGCGGGTTGGGTTCGCGGGGGTGTCCGCGGCATGGATGCCGCGGCCAAGCCCCCAGGGATGGGTTTACGGCGTCCCCCGCGAACCCAACCCGTCCCGCCAAGCCCTCAACCCAGCTGTTGCCGTTGCCGTTGCTCCGGCTTCAAAGGCGGGTGCAGGGCCGCAGGCCCTGCAATGCAAAACCTTACTTACCCCGCAGGCGGCTGTGCCGGAACCCGTAGCCGAAATAGATCACGAAACCGACGACCGTCCACACCCCCATCAGCATCCAGTTGTGCATCGTCATTGCCGACAACAGTGCCAGGCAGCTCAGCACGCCCAGGCTGCAGATCAGCCACGCCATCGGCATGCGGAACGGGCGCGGCAGGTCCGGCTGGGTACGGCGCAGGATCAGCACGCCGGCACAGACTGCGGCGAACGCGATCAGCGTGCCCATCGAGGTCAGCTCGCCGAGGATGTCCAGCGGGAACAGCGCCGCCAGCAGCGCGATGCCGATGCCGGTGATCACGGTGTTGATGTGCGGGGTGCGGTACTTCGGGTGGATCCGGGTGAACACCGGCGGCAGCAGGCCGTCGCGGCCCATGATCATGAAGATGCGCGGCTGGCCGATGATCATCACCAGCACCACCGAGGACAGGCCGACCAGCGCGCCGACCTCGACCACCCAGCGCAGCCAGCCGAGCTGGGGATGCGCCGCCACCGCGGTCACCACCGGCTCATCGGTGCCCAGCAGCTGGAACGGCACCAGGCCGGTCATCACCGCGGCCATCGCGATGTACAGCACGGTACAGATCACCAGCGACAGCATCATGCCGATCGGCATGTCGCGTTGCGGGTTCTTCGATTCCTGCGCCGCCACCGATACCGCCTCGAAACCGATGTAGGCGAAGAACACCATCGCCGCGCCACGCAGCACGCCTTCCATGCCGTACTTGCCGGGGCCTTCATTGGCGGGGATGAACGGAGTCCAGTTACTGGTGTCCACGTATTTCCAGCCGACCACGATGACCAGCACGATCAGGCCGGTCTTGAGCACGACCATCGCCATGTTCATCGCCGAGGACTTGCTGATGCCGACGTAGCACAGCCAGGTCAGCAGCAGCACGAGCGCGGCGGCGGGCAGGTTGGCGATCGCGCCGGTCGGGCGGAGCTGCGCGTCGAGCGGGGCACTGACCAGGGCTGCCGGTAGATGGATGTCGAACTGGCTGAGCAGGCTGAGGAAGTAACCGGTCCAGCTGACTGCCACCGCCGAGGCGGAGACGCCGTACTCGAGCACCAGCATCCAGCCGATGAACCAGGCCGAGAGCTCGCCGAAGGTGGCGTAGGTGTACGTGTAGGCGCTGCCGGAGACCGGCACCATCGAGGCGAATTCGGCATAAGCCAGCGCGCAGAAGGCGCAGCAGATGGCGGCCAGCACGAAGGACAGCATGATCGCCGGGCCGGCGTGGTTGGCGGCGGCCTGGCCGGTGATGACGAAAATGCCTCCGCCGATCACCGCGCCGATGCCGAGCGCGGTCAGCCCCCAGGGGCCAAGGTGGCGACGCAGGCTCAGGCCGTTGGCGTCTTCATGGGCGGCATGCGGATGCTTGGTGGCCCACAGTTGCTTGAACATGTGTGGTGGTCTTGTCGAAGCGCGCCATGGGCGGCGCGCGGGAAAACGGACGGGCCGGCGCGAGGCCGGCCCGAAGGCGGATCAGGGCGACTTGGCGAGCTTGCTGTTGCGGATGCCGTAGCCCAGGTAGATCAGCAGGCCGAGCAGCGTCCAGCCAACGAACAGGTGCCAGTGCACCACGAACGCCTGCCAGAACAGGAACAGGCAGGTGGCCGCGCCGAGCGGGCAGATGATCCAGACCATCGGCACGCGGAACGGGCGGTGCAGGTCCGGCTTGGTATAGCGCAGCACCAGCACGCCGACGCAGACGGTGGCGAAGGCCAGCAGGGTGCCCATCGAGACGAGTTCGCCGAGCACGTTCAGCGGCACCAGGCCGGCCAGCGCGGCAGCGATCACGCCGACCACGATGGTGGCGACGTACGGGGTGCGGAACCGGGCGTGGACCTTGCCGAAGAACTTCGGCAGCAGGCCGTCGCGGGAGATGGTGTAGGCGATGCGGGTCTGGCCCATCATCATCACCAGCACCACCGAGGACAGGCCGGCGATGGCGCCGACTTCCACGAACGTCTTCAGCCAGGACAGGGTCGGGTAGGGCTCCAGCGCGGTCGCCACCGGCTTGTCGGTGCCCAGCAGGTGGTACGGCATCATGCCGGTCAGCACCGCACAGACGATGATATAGACGATCGTGCACACGGCCAGCGAGCCGAGCAGGCCGATCGGCATGTTGCGTTGCGGGTCCTTGGTTTCACCGGCAGCGGTGGAGACCGCATCGAAGCCGATGTACGCGAAGAACACGATGGTGGCGGCGCGGAAGATGCCGCTCCAGCCGAACTCACCCGGCACGCCGGTGTTTTCCGGAATGAACGGGTGCCAGTTGGCCGGGTCGATGTGGGCCGCGCCGATGCCGATGAACAGGCAGATGACGGTGACCTTGATCGCCACGATGATCGCGTTGACGAACGCCGACTGGGTCACGCCCACGTACAGCAGGCCGGATACCGCCGCCACGATCAGCACCGCCGGCAGGTTGAACAGCTTGCCGGAGGAGACGAACTCGCTGCCGGTCCAGGCGATGGGCGCGGCGCTGAGCAGGTCCGGGAAGGGCATGTGCAGCGTGGTGGTGATGAAGCTGATCAGGTAGGCCGACCAGCCCACCGCGACCGACGCCGAGGCGAACAGGTACTCCAGCACCAGGCACCAGCCGATGAACCAGGCCATGCCTTCGCCGAGGGTGGCATAGGAATAGGAGTAGGCACTGCCGGAGACCGGCATCATCGCCGCGAACTCCGCATAGCACAGGCCTGCCAGCGCACAGGCGAAACCGGCCAGTACGAACGACAGCATCACCGCCGGGCCCGCGTGGTTGGCTGCGGCCTGGCCGGTCAGCACGAAGATGCCTGCGCCGATCACCGCACCCACGCCCAGCAGGATGAGGTGTTTAGCCGTGAGGGTCCGTTTCAACGTGGCTTCGCCGTCCAGGCTGCCTTCGATGGGTTCGCCGGCATCGACGTGCCCGGCCGGCTCGACCGGCTTGACCCTCAACAGAGCTTTCAGCATGCAGTACTTCCTAGTGATCGGATGGGGTGGGCGGCCGATACGTTGCCGGCTGCCTTGAATGGTGAAGGCCGTGCGAACGGCCCGCTGTACCTTAGCCAAAGCTGAAGCCAACGCACAAGCGCAATCGCAACAATGAACGGCGATAATGAGCAGTATTTTTCCGAACTGCCCCCATTCATGAGCCAGACCGTCGAAACCCTTGCCGCGCTTGACGATCGCCTGCGCGGCCTGCTCCGGGACTACGCGCGCCGCGAACCCGCCCACGACGCCCTGGCTGCCGAATTCGGCACATTGCTGGATGATCCGCAGGATCCGTTCCGGCGTGAGCGGCTGGCCGGCCACTTCACCGCCAGCTGCTGGCTGGTCAGCGCCGACGGCCAGCGCCTGCTGCTGACCCACCATCGCAAGCTGCAGCGCTGGCTGCAGCTGGGCGGCCACGCCGACGGTGACCGCGACCTGGCCCGGGTGGCGCTGAAGGAGGCCGAGGAGGAGTCCGGCCTGAGCGGGCTGGTACTGGAAGACCCGGCCATTTTCGATCTGGACAAGCACTGGATTCCCGAGCGCAAGGACGTGCCGGGGCACTGGCACTACGACGTGCGTTTCGTGATCCGGGCGCTTGGTGGCGAGGCATTCGTGCTCAGCGAGGAATCGCTGGACCTGGCCTGGCGGCCGGTAACCGAGGTCGCGGCCGACCCGGCGTCGGATGAATCCATGCAGCGCATGGCGCGCCGCTGGCTGGCACGTTGAAAAAAGGGGACGGAGGGGATTAAGTCGTTAATGCATAAACGACTTAATCCCCTCCGTCCCCTTTTTACCTAGTACAGGATGCGCGTCCGCAGCGTGCCCGGAATCGCGGCCAGTTCGTCGCGGACGGCGGCGGCCTGCGCCTCGCTGGCGGTGATGTCGATCACCACGTAGCCCACCTTCGGGTCGGTGCGCAGGAACTGGCCGTCGATGTTGACGTTGTGGCGCGAGAAGATCTCGTTGACCCTGGACAGCACGCCCGGCACGTTCTGGTGGATGTGCAGCAGGCGCAGGCTGTCCTCGTGTTCGGGCAGGGTCACTTCCGGGAAGTTGACCGCCGACAGGGTGCTGCCGTTGTCGCTGTAGCGCACCAGCTTGGCCGCCACTTCCACGCCGATGTTGTCCTGCGCTTCCAGCGTGCTGCCGCCCACGTGCGGGGTCAGGATCACGTTGTCGTGGCGGGTCAGCGGCGACTCGAAGATATCGCCGTTGCCCTTCGGTTCGACCGGGAACACGTCCAGCGCGGCACCGCCGACGTGGCCGCTGGCCAGCGCTGCGTCCAGCGCATCGATGTCGACCACGGTGCCGCGCGCGGCGTTGATCAGGTGCGCGCCCTTGCGCATCTTCGCCAGCTCGGTGCTGCCGATCATCCACTGCGTGGCCGGGGTCTCCGGCACGTGCAGGGTGACGATGTCGGCGCGGGCCAGCAGGTCGTCCAGGCTGGCCGCGGCACGCGCATTGCCCAGCGCCAGCTTGGTTTCCACGTCGTGGAAGATCACCTGCATGCCCAGCGATTCGGCCAGCACGCCGACCTGGGTGCCGATGTGGCCATAGCCGATGATGCCCAGGGTCTTGCCACGCACCTCATGGCTGCCGCTGGCCGACTTCGACCAGCCGCCGCGATGGCACTCGGCGTTCTTCTGCGGAATGCCACGGGTCAGCATGATCGCCTCGGCGATCACCAGCTCGGCCACGCTGCGGGTATTGGAGTAGGGCGCGTTGAACACCGGGATGCCGGCCAGCTCGGCCGCGTCCAGGTCGACCTGGTTGGTGCCGATGCAGAAGCAGCCCACCGCGATCAGGCGCTTGGCCTCGGCCAGCACCTCGGCGCTGAGCTGGGTGCGCGAACGGATGCCGACGATGTGCGCCTCGGCGATGCGCGCCTTCAGTTCGTCCTCGGGCAGTGCCTTGGTGTGCGCCTCGATCTGGCTATAGCCGGCGGCGCTGAACACCTCCACGGCGGTCTGGCTGACCCCCTCCAGCAACAGCACGCGGATATCCTGCTTGGGGAACGAGGTCTTCTTCGGCGACATGGGGCAACACGGCCAGTGGGACAGGGGCTGACCACTATGCCAGATCGCAACGCCCATGGTGCAGTGCGCAATTGGTTGCATCCGTAGCTATCTGTACGGCTGCGGGGCTGGACGCTGGCGCGTGCCGCTGGCACGCTTGCCCGTTCTTCACGCACCGCGCTGGACCGTCATGACCGATTCCCGCATTGCCTCGCTGCAGCAGGCCTGTCCCGGCCTGAGGCTGAAGACCGACCCGGCCGACCTGGAGCATTACGGGCGTGACTGGACCCGGCGCTGGACGCCGGCGCCGCTGGCGATCGCACTGCCGGCCACGGTCGAGGAAGTGCAGGCGGTGATGCGCTGGAGCGCAGGCGAGGGCGTGGCCGTGGTGCCGTCCGGTGGCCGCACAGGCCTTTCCGGGGGCGCGGTGGCCGCCAACGGCGAGCTGGTGCTCAGCCTGGAACGGATGAACAAGGCGCTGGCCTACGACGCGGTCGATCGCACCCTGGTGGTGCAGGCCGGCATGCCGCTGGAGGCCGTGCATAACGCCGCGCTGGACCACGGCCTGATCTACCCGGTGGATTTCGCCGCGCGCGGGTCGTGCACGATCGGCGGCAACATCGCCACCAATGCCGGCGGCATCCGCGTGATCCGCTACGGCAATACCCGCGAGTGGATCGCCGGACTGAAGGTGGTCACCGCCAGTGGCGAGTTGCTGGAGCTCAACAAGGGCCTGATCAAGAACTCCAGCGGCTATGACTTCCGCCAGCTGCTGATCGGTTCGGAGGGTACGTTGGGCGTGATCGTCGAGGCGACGGTGAAGCTGACCGATCCGCCGCCGGCCAGCAACGTGATGCTGCTGGCAGTGCCCAGCTTCGAAGTGCTGATGCAGGTATTCGCCGCGTTCCGAGCGCGGCTGCAGCTGCAGGCCTTCGAATTCTTTACCGACCGGGCGCTGGAGCACGTGCTGGCGCATGGCGCCCAGGCACCGTTCGACGAGGTGCATCCGTACTACGTAGTCACCGAGTTCGCCGCCAACGACGAAGCGCAGGAAGCGGCGGCGATGGCGGCCTTCGAGGACTGCATGGGCAACGGCTGGGTCAGCGACGGGGTGATCAGTGCCAGCGACGCCCAGGCCGCCCAGCTGTGGCGCCTGCGCGAAGGCATCACCGAATCGCTGGCGCGCTACAAACCTTACAAGAATGATGTCTCGGTGCGGATCTCGGCGATGCCGGCGTTCCTGGCTGAGACCCAGGCACTGATCGGGCAGGCTTACCCGCACTTCGACGTGATCTGGTTCGGCCATATCGGCGACGGCAACCTGCACATCAACGTGCTCAAGCCCGACGACACCAGCGACGCCGATTTCGTCGCGCAGTGCGAGCAGGTGACCAAGCTGCTGGCGCAGGTACTGGCGCGCTTCGATGGCAGCATCTCGGCCGAGCACGGTATCGGCCTGGTCAAGAAGGGCTACCTGGACAGTACCCGTGGCCCGGCCGAGATCGCGCTGATGAAGGCGGTCAAACGCGCGTTCGATCCCCAAGCGCGGCTGAATCCCGGCAAGCTGTTTGACGCCTGAACCGGGCAAATCCTTCACGCACCCGTTACGCTCCACGCATCCTCACAACCGGCTTCGAACCGATGACCCGTCCGATCCTGCTGCTCGTCCTGCTGTCCCTGCCGCTGGCCGGCTTTGCATCCAGCTTCGCCGGCACCTCGGCCGGTTCGGCGACCGGTGCCTCTTCCGGTTCCTCGGGCAGCAGCTCGGGTGACGACAAGGTGGTGCTGGCGGCACGCGACGACGCCGCTGCCTTCGTCGCCAGCGACGGCCAGATCCGCGGCGCCCGCCTGCAGGCCGCACTGGCCCACCTGCGTGAGCAGAGCGCCGCCGCGCAGCAGCAGAGCGACCTGGAACTGGCCCGCTCACTGCTGGCGCGTTGATCCGGCCTTCGGGTAGTGCCGGCCGCTGGCCGGCAACTGCATGACATCTGTACGGAACGCCGCCACGCATGGCGTGGCTCTACTACTGGTCGCCCATGTCGCGCACGCAGCTGATCGCCTGCGGCTGGACCCGGCAGGGTTGAGCCCTGCCCAACGGCAGGTGGCGTCGCAGACGCTCGCCGATGTGCAGTCATTGCTGCCCGAGGGCCTGCTGCGCGCATTGCCGGCGCAGGTCCAGGTGCGCTGGAGTGATGACCTGCCGGTCGATGTACATGGCCGTGCCTTCGGCGGGCGCATCGCGCTGCGCCGCGACCTGCTGGACGAGGCGGTGCCGGGTGCGCGGCGCGCGCGACGCAGCGCGCTGGTGCATGAGCTGACCCACGTTGCCGACCGCGGCGGCGCGAACTGGTCGCGCAGTGCGCGCTGGCGTGATCTGGCCGGTTGGCAGCGCAAGCCCTGGCACCTCGGTCGTGGCGACAACGATTTCCGTGACCGCAGCCCCGATGCCTATGAACTGAAGGACCCCGCCGAATACCTGGCGGTGAACGCCGAGCACTTCGTGCTCGACAGCACGTTCGCCTGCCGGCGCCCGGCACTGGCGCAGTGGTACCAGGCCCACTTCGGAGCGCCGCCATCGCTGCCGCAACCGCAGTGTGCCGCAGCGTTGCCGTTGCTGCAGGCCGAATCGGAAGAGGGCGCGGCATCGCTGCTGCAGCTCGATCCGGCCCGCGTCTATGCCGTGGACTACCTGTTCGCCGAAGGCAGTGCGCAGCCGATGAGCCGCTGGGGCCACAGCATGCTGCGGCTGGTGATCTGCAAACCGGGCCGCGCGCCGGGACCGGACTGCCGCCTGGACCTGGAGCACCACCGCGTGCTGTCCTTCCGCGCCTTCGTCGGCGACGTGCAGATATCCAACTGGCGCGGCCTCACCGGCGGCTACCCGTCGCGCCTGTTCGTGCTGCCGCTGCAGCAGGTGGTGGACGAATACACCAAGGTTGAACTGCGCGGGCTGCAGTCGCTGCCGTTGCGGCTGCACCGCGAGGAGATCGCCAGCCTTCTGGAGCGGACCGCCCAGGTGCACTGGAGCTATGACGGGCGCTATTACTTCGTCAGCAACAACTGCGCAGTGGAAACCGCGAAGCTGCTGCAGGCGGGTGTGCCACGGCTGGGCGAGGCCGGGCTGGCCCAGCTGAGCCCGCGTGGCCTGAAACGGCGACTGGCACGGCTGGATGCGCTCGATGAGCAGGTACTGGCCGATCGCAGCGCAGCGCAGGCGCAGGGGTATTACTTCGCTTCGGCGCGCGACCACTACCAGCAGTTGTTCGCAGTGGCGGCGGCGCAGCTGGCCTTGCCCGCCCGTGATGTGCACGGCTGGCTGAAGCTGCCGGCACGGCAGCGCGCGCCGTGGCTGCTGCAGGGTGACCTGCGCGCCAGCGCCGGCCTGCTGCTGCTGGAACAGGCTGCGCAGCGGCGCGCCGAGCTGCGCGCGCGCGACGTGCTCAAGCGGCAGCTGCTGGCGGCGCCGGACAGCGCAGCAACCCGCAGCCTGCGCGCGTTGCTGGAGCAGGGCGGGCAATGGCTGCGCCCGGGTACGCTGCTGCAGGATGGCGGCTACGGGTTGCCGCTGGACGACGAGCAGGCACTGCTGGCCACGGCCGTGGCCACGGCCAGCGCACAGGCCGTACCGGCATGGCAGGCCTTGCGTTCGCGGCTGCGCCAGCAGCTGCCGGTGCGGCAACGCGAGGAAATGGATGCGATCGACGCGAACCTGGCCGCGCTCGGTGCACGGCTGCGGGCACAGGCCGCGGCTCCGGCTACTGGCGCGGCAGTTCGATGACGAAGCGACTGCCGCCGGCGCTGCCCGGCGTGCAGTAGGCTTGGCCACCGTGCGCATCGGCAATCGCTTTGACCACCGCCAGGCCCAGCCCGCTGCCACCGCCCTGGCGCGAGCGCGAGCCGTCGGCGCGCGTGAACGGCGTGAAGATGTCCGCGTGCAGTGCCGGATCGATGCCCGGGCCCTCATCCTCGATTGCCACCTGCACGTGGCCCGGCGTGTCATGCACGGCGATGCGCACCTTGCCCGGGCTGGCATAGCGGCGCGCGTTCTCCAGCAATGCCAGCAACGCCTGGCGCAGGCGGGTGGGATCACAGTGCGCGTTGTGCTCCTCACGGCTGGTTTCCAGTTCGAGCACGAAACCGGCGGCGCGGAACTGCGGGTCGACCAACGTCATCACCGAGTGCACCTCGGCCACCACGTCGGTGCGCGCGCGGCGTACATCCAGCCGTGCGTTGTCGGACAGGCTCAGCACGCGCAGGTCCTCGATCAGGCGCGACAGTCCTTCGACCTGCGCGAGCAGGCTGCGGAACTGCGACTCGTCCGGCTGGAACACACCCTCGGCCAGCCCCTGCAGGCGACCACGCAGGATCGTCACCGGCGTGCGCAGCTCATGGGCGATGGCCGCGTGCCACATCGCGCGCTCGCTCTCCATGTGCTGCAGGCGGCGCGCCATTGCGTTGAAATCCTCGACCAGGGTGGCCACTTCGCCGGGGGAATTCTCCTCGGCGCTGGCACGTGCGCCGAGGTCGCCGCCGGCAAGCGCGCGCACGCTGTCCACCACCGAATTCAACGGCGACAGGATGCGATGGGCCAGGCGGAATGAAGCAGCGAGGGCCAGCGCCAGTCCGGTCAGGATCACGCCGACCATCCATGCCAGCTCCGGCCCGGTTGGCAGCCAGCTTTCGGGCTCTTCGGTGCTGCCGGGGAAGAATTCGACCAGCACCGCATACAGCAGCCACGACGACAGGATCATCATCACGATGACGCCGATCACCATCAGCGACATCGACACGATGATGTGGCGGCTGAGCCCGGAGCGGCGCAGGCGGGCCATCAGCGGTCGGCCATCAGACGGTAGCCGACGCCGCGCACGCTGGCCGGCACGTTGACCATGCCCACTTCGTCGAGCTTGCGGCGCAGCTTGCTGACATGGCTGTCGACGGTGCGCTCCAGCGCTTCGCTTTCCGGCAGGCATTCATGCATCAGTTCGCTGCGGCTGAAGATGCGCGTGGGCGCCAGCGCCATGCAGTGCAGCAGCTTGAACTCGGTGAGCGTGAGCAGCACTTCATGGCTGTAGCCTTCGCCCTCGACGTGCACGGCATGGGTGGCCGAATCGATCAGCAGTGGGCCGACCCGCAGCGCAGTGGGTGCATCCACCCGCGAGGCCCGCAACGTCCGCCGCAGCACGGCGCGCACGCGTGCGGCCACCTCGGCCGGGTTGAACGGCTTGACCACGTAGTCGTCGGCGCCCATCCGCAGCGCGGTCAGCTTGTCCAGGTCTTGGTCCAATGCGGTCAGCATGATCACCGGCGTCTCGCCACGCTGGCGCAGCTGGGTCAGTACGCTCCAGCCATCCAGGCGCGGCAGCTGCACATCGAGCAGGACCAGGTCGGGACGGGCGCTGCGATGCAGGTCCAGTGCGCTGTGGCCATCGGCGGCACGCAGGGTGCGCAGGCCTTCGCGTTCCAGGTAGGCAGTAAGGATGTCGGCGATCTCGACCTCATCCTCGACAATCAGGACGAGGGCGGCGAGGGCGGGTGAGGCATGCATGCAGGGCGGGGCCGTAAGGTGCTTGCCTCCATCGTATCTCCACACTTCCTCCATCGAAACCCCATCATCGCCACGCACACTGCGCGCTTCAGAACCTATCCGCCGCCTGCGCGGCATTGTGTACAGCAATGAGAACCTTCAGGACTCCGGTCGCGTTGATCGCGGCCCTTGCCTTGGCCATGACGGCCTGCTCCTCCCCCGAGGCCACCCCGGAACCGGCGCCGCGTGTCAGCGTGGTGAGCGTGGGTCCGCAGGTGGTGCAGCGCGATGACGAACTGCCGGGCCGCGTGGCGGCGGTGCGCACCGCGCAGATCCGAGCCCAGGTGGGCGGCATCGTGCAGCGGCGCCTGTTCGAACAGGGCGCGGAAGTCAGTGCCGGCCAGGCCCTGTTCCAGATCGACCCGGCAGCGTTCCGTGCCGATGTCGATTCGGCATTGGCCGCGCTGCAGCGCACTGAGGCCGCGCTGGCCCGCAGCCGCGTTCAGTCGCAGCGCCTGCATGCATTGGCCGCCGCGCAGGCGGTCAGCCAGCAGCATCGCGACGACGCCAGCGCCGAGTACGAACAGGCCCGCGCCGCCGTGAACGAGGCACGCGCCATCCTGGCGCGTCGCCAGCTCGACCTGCGCCATGCGACGGTCAGCGCACCGATTGCCGGTCGCATCGACCAGGCGCTGGTGACCGAAGGCGCACTGGTCGACGTGGCCGATCCCGAGCCCATGGCGGTGGTGCAGCAGATCGACCAGGTCTACGTCGATGTGCGGCAGCCCGCCGCGCAGCTGGAATCGCTGCAGCGCAGTGCGGGCGGTGCCGGCGAACTGCCGGTGACGATCATCGGCGCCGCTGGCAAGCCCCTGCCCGAGCGCGGCACGCTGCTGTTTTCCGGCATCAACGTCGATGCGCGAACGGGAGACGTGATCCTGCGCATCCTGGTCGACAACCCACGCCGCCAGCTGCTGCCTGGCATGTACGTGCGCGCGAGGGTGCCACGCGGCGCGCCGGCCAGCGCCCTGACCGTGCCGCAGCAGGCGGTCCTGCGCAGCGCCGGTGGCCAGGCCTATGCCTGGGTGATCGGCGGCGACGGCAAGGCGGTGATCCGCACGCTGGAGGTGGACGGCAGCGTCGACCGGCAATGGCTGGTGCGCTCTGGCCTGAAGGCGGGCGAGAAAGTGGTGGTCGAGGGCCAGGAACGCCTGCAGGAAGGCGTGGTGGTCGATGCACGCGACTGGCACAGGCCAGTCGCCAGCGCCGGTGCCGTGCAGGCCGGCAGCCAGGGCTGAGCCTTTCCCGGGCCGGTCCCTCCAGGGAAATCCAACATGGCACGTTTTTTCATCGATCGCCCGGTGTTCGCCTGGGTGCTGGCGATCTTCATCATCCTGGCCGGCGTACTGGCGATCCCGCGGCTGGCGGTGGAGCGCTATCCGGCCGTTGCGCCGCCCAGCGTCAGCATCTACGCCAGCTATCCCGGCGCCAGCCCGCAGACGCTGAACGACGCCGTGGTCGGCCTGATCGAGCGCGAGCTGTCCAGCGTCAAGCATCTGCTGTACTTCGAATCGTCGGTGGATACCTCCGGTGAAGCGTCGATCACGGCCACCTTCAAGCCGGGGACCGACCCGGAGCTGGCACAGGTGGACGTGCAGAACCGGATCAAGGCGATCGAGCCACGCCTGCCACGCAGCGTGCGCCAGAACGGCCTGTTCGTGGAGGCCGCCGATTCCGGCTTCCTGATGCTGGTCGGCCTGCGCTCGCCGGATGCCAGCGTCAGCGAAGCGGCGCTGGGCGACTTCATGGCCCGCAACATCATCGAGGAGCTGCGCCGCATCGATGGCGTCGGCCGCGTGCAGCTGTTCGGCGCCGAACAGGCGATGCGCGTGTGGCTGGACCCGGCCCGGTTGACCGGTTACGGCCTGACCATCACTGATGTGGCCACGGCCATCGAGCAGCAGAACCTGGAGATCTCTCCGGGGCGCGTCGGCGATTCGCCGGGTGTGCCGGGCCAGCGCATCACCGTGCCGTTGAGCGCCGATGGCCAGCTGTCCACGCCGGAGCAGTTCGCCGCCATCGTGCTGCGCGCCGGGGCCGACGGTTCGCGTGTACTGCTGGGCGATGTCGCCCGCGTCGAGCTGGGCGCGCAGAGCTACGCCTGGGGTACCCGCGAGGACGGTCACCCGGCCACCGCCGCCGGCGTGCAGCTGCGCCCGGGTGCGAACGCGGTGCGCACGGCCGCGGCGGTGCGCGAGCGGATGGCCGAGCTGGCACCGCTGCTGCCGCGCGGGGTGGAGTCGAGCATTCCGTTCGATACCGCACCCTTCGTGAAGATCTCGATCCAGAAGGTGGTGCAGACCCTGCTGGAGGCGATGCTGCTGGTGTTCGCGGTGATGTACCTGTTCCTGCAGAACTGGCGCTACACGCTGATTCCAGCGCTGGTGGCACCGATCGCGCTGCTGGGGACCTTCGCGGTGATGCTGGCCCTGGGCTTCTCGATCAACGTGCTGACCATGTTCGGCATGGTGCTGGCGATCGGCATCATCGTCGATGATGCGATCGTCGTGGTCGAAGGCGTGGAACGGATCATGGCCGAGGAGGGCCTGCCCCCGCGCGAGGCCACCCTCAAGGCGATGCGCGAGCTGACCGGTGCGGTGATCGGCATCACCCTGGTGCTGACCGCGGTGTTCATCCCGATGGCGCTGGCCAGCGGCTCGGTGGGCGCGATCTACCGCCAGTTCACCGTGGCGATGGCGGTGTCGATCCTGTTCTCGGCGCTGCTGGCGTTGAGCCTGACCCCGGCGCTGTGCGCGACGCTGCTGCGCCCGACCACCCATGGCCATCATGGCCGCGGCGGGTTGTTCGGTGCCTTCAATCGCGGCTTCGAGCGGATGACCGGGCGTTACCAGCGTGGTGTTGCATCGTTGCTGCAGCGGAGCGGGCGGGTGATGGGCGTGTTCGCGGCGCTGGTCGTGGCGCTACTGCTGGGCCTGCACTGGCTGCCGGGCGCGTTCCTGCCGGAGGAGGACCAGGGTTATTTCATGACCTCGATCCAGCTGCCGGCCGAGGCGACGGCCGAACGCACCTTGGCGGTGGTCGAAGCCTACGAACGCCATGTGGCCTCGCGGCCGGGCATCGGCTCCAACCAGGCGATCCTCGGCTACAGCTTCTCCGGTTCCGGCCCGAGCGCAGCGCTGACCTATACGATGCTGAAGGACTGGGGTGAGCGTGCAGGGGCCACCGCGGCCGGCGAAGTGGAGGCCGCGCAGAAGGCGATGGCGGCGGTTGCCGAGGGCGAGGTGATGAGCGTGATGCCGCCCGCCATCGACAGCCTGGGCCGATCGTCCGGCTTCTCGCTGGCCCTGCAGGCGCGCACCGGGCAGAGCCAGGCCGAACTGCGCGCAGCCCTGCAGCAGCTGTTGAAGCTGGCCGAGGCCAGTCCGCTGCTGTCGGAGGTGCATGCCGACGGCCTGCCGGCCGGCACCAGCGTGCGGCTGGACATCGATCGGGCCAAGGCCGAGGCGATGGGGGTGGGCTTCGAGCACATCAGCAGCACGCTGTCGGCGGCGATGGGCTCGCAGTACGTCAACGATTTCCCCAACAAGGGCCGCTTGCAGCAGGTGATCCTGCAGGCCGATGCACCCCACCGGATGGAACTGGAGGATGTGCTGAAGCTGTACGTGCGCAACAGCGAAGGCGGCATGGTGGCGCTGTCCGAGCTGGTCACCCCGCACTGGACCGAGGCGCCGCTGCAGCTGCAGCGCTATCTCGGCTTCCCGGCGTTGAATCTGTCCGGCGCACCGGCCTCGGGCGTATCGACCGGCCAGGCCATGGCGGAGATGGAGCGGTTGGCGCAGAAGCTGCCGTCCGGTTTTGCCCTGCAGTGGACCAGCCAGTCGCTGCAGGAGCGCGAATCGGGACAGCAGGCACCGTGGTTGTTGCTGCTGTCGATGCTGGTGGTGTTCCTGGTGCTGGCGGCACTGTACGAGAGCTGGTCGATCCCGCTGGCGGTGATGCTGGTGGTGCCACTGGGCCTGCTCGGTGCGGTTGCTGCGGTGCTGTTGCGTGGCATGCCCAACGACGTGTTCTTCAAGGTCGGCATGATCACCGTGATCGGGCTGTCGGCGAAGAACGCGATCCTCATCGTCGAGTTCGCGCGCCAGCTGCAGCAGCAGGGTCGCGGCCTGGTGGAAGCAGCGCTGGAGGCGGCGCGGCTGCGCCTGCGGCCGATCGTGATGACCTCGCTGGCGTTCGCGCTGGGCGTGGTGCCGCTGATGCTGGCGCAGGGCGCGTCGAAGGAAACCCAGCAGGCGATTGGAACCGGTGTGTTCGGCGGCATGGTCAGTGCGACCGTGCTGGCGGTGTTCTTCGTGCCGGTCTTCTATGCAGTGGTGCAGCGCGCGCGGCAGTGGATCGCGCAGCGGCTGCGCAGGCGCCGGCCGATGCCGGAAGGAACCGTGGATGGAACGCAACAGCGTTGAAGATCTGCACGAGCCCCAGTTGATGGCGCTGGAGCAGCGCCTGTGCACGGCACTGCTGGAGAATGATCACGATGCGCTGGCCACGCTGCTATCGCCAGCCCTGTTCATGATGGATGGCCACGGTGGCCGGATGCGCGACCTGCCGTGGCTGGGAGCGTGGCGTGCCGGTGGCCTGCAGGTGCGGAGCCTGCGCCTGCACGCGGTGGAAACGCTGCTGTGTGGCCGCCTGGCGTTGCTGTCCGGCGATGTGCACGGGGTGGTGCATTGGCAGGGCCGGGAGCGCGAGTTGAAACTGCGCCTGCTGCGGGTCTGGACCTGCAGTTCTGGAGACAGCGGTGCCCGGTTGCTGTCGATGGCGGTGTTGGCCGCGTGAGTGCGGTCAGGCCGCTTTCAGGCCCTGCTCACCGCAAGGTGGTAGGGTCGAGCGTCTCTGTAGTTTCGACAAGGAGTCGAGCCATGCGTGTAGTTCCCAGTCTGTTGGCGGCCTCCCTCGGCTTGGTGCTGGCTGCGTGCCAGCCGGCTCAGGCACCCGCCGCCGGCAATGACACCCCGCCTGCCACGCCGCAGCCGGACCCCGGCGCCAAGGGCGGCGGCAGCGAGACCGCCTATCAATGCGGTGACCTGGGCGTGCGCGCGACCTTCAATGGCGAGGATGCGGCGACCGTGGTGATCGGCGACCGTACCTTCGCCATGACCTCCGAGCGCGCGGCATCCGGCGCCAAGTACAGCGATGGCCAGGGCAACAGCTTCTGGACCAAGGGCAGCGATGAAGGACTGTTGAGCCTGAAGGGCGAGACGGACCGCGAGTGCCATGCGGTCGAAGCGACCGAAGGTGATGGCAGCGCGGGCACGGCCGCGTTCCGCGCCACCGGCAACGAGCCGGGCTGGTTGGCGGTCGTCGATGGCGACGCGCCGGGCCTGCAGGTGGAAGTCGATTATGGCGAGCGCCGCTTCGACGTCGCCCAGCCCACCCAGGGTGCTGACGGATGGAGCGGCAAAGCATCCGATGGCACCGACGTCAAGCTCAGCTTCCAGCGCACCACCTGCCAGGACGACATGAGCGGCGAGGCGTTCGAGGCCAAGGTGAATCTGACCATCGGCACCCGCCAGTACCACGGCTGCGGCAACTTCGGTACACAGCAGCCGTAAGCTTCCTGTGGAGCCGAGCCCGCGCTCGGCTCTACACGGCTGCTGCATCCGATGCGCTGCCCGCTGCCTGCGGTGAACTTGCCGCAGGCAGGGACAGGCTGCCGATCAGCGAAAGCGCTTAGTCGGCGCGGCCGGCGAATTCGCCGGTGGCGGTGTTCACCAGCACGCGTTCACCGTTGACGATGTACTCCGGCACCATGATCTCGATGCCTGTGTTGAGCTTGGCCGGCTTCGGGCGCTTGGTGGCGGTGCCGCCCTTCAGTTCCGGCGGGGTCTCGATCACTTCCAGCACCACCGAGGCCGGCAGCTGGATCGCCACCGGCTGCTCGTCGATCACCTGCACGTAGATGCCGGTCAGGCCGTCGGTGATGTAGCCGGCGTCATCGCCGATCACGTCCGCGTCCAGGGTGTAGGGGGTGTAGTCCTCGTCATCGAGGAACACGAAGGCATCGCCGTCCTTGTACGAATAGGTGGACTGGCGGCGCAGCAGTTCGACCTCGACCAGGTTGTCGTCGGCATCGAAGCTCGCATCGAGCTTGTTGCCGCCCGGCACGCTGTACATGATGAAGCGGAAGCGGACGTTGCCGCCGCGACCCTGCGGCGAGCTGCGCTCGATGTCGCGGATCTGGTACACGCCGTTGTTGTACTCGACGACGTTGCCCTTCTTGATGTCGTTGGCTTTCATGGTGATCTAGGTCGTTGGGGGAGGGCGCCGTCCCGGCGCCCGGGGGGAATCACTTCGGAGCGAGGCGGGTGGCGCCGTCCAGGCGGATGGTCTCGCCGTTGAGGTAGGTGTTGCCGAGGATGAAGCCGACCAGGCTGGCGAAGTCTTCCGGCTTGCCCAGGCGCGACGGGAACGGGATCGAGGCGGCCAGCGACTGCTGCACGGCTTCGGGCATGCCATCGACCATTGGCGTCCAGAACACGCCCGGGGCGATGGTGTTGACGCGGATGCCGAAGCGCGACAGCTCGCGCGCCATCGGCAGCGTCATCGACACCACGCCGCCCTTGCTGGCCGCATACGCGGCCTGGCCGATCTGGCCTTCATAGGCGGCGATGCTGGCGGTGTTGATGATCACGCCGCGCTCGCCGTCTTCGCCGGCGTCGTTGTGCTGCATGCGGTTGGCCGCGGCCTTGGCCACGTTGAAGCTGCCGACCAGGTTGACCATCACCGTGCCCTGGAAAGCGGCCAGCGGCATCGGGCCTTCCTTGCCCAGCACGCGGCCGGCGCCGAGGATGCCGGCACAGTTCATCGCCACGTTCAGGCCGCCGAGGAAATCGTGGGCCTGGTCGATGGCCGCAGCCACGGCCGACTCATCGCTGACGTTGACGTTGAAATAGCGGGCCTTGTCGGCACCCAATGCGGTGACGGCGGCAGCGCCCTTGTCATCGTTGAGGTCGAACAGGGCCACCTTGCCGCCCTGGGCGACGAGGTGCTGGGCCACGGCCAGGCCGAGGCCGGAGACGCCGCCAGTGATCACGGCACGTACGGAAGACAGCTGCATTGAACGGTCCTGCAGGTTCGAGAACCGCCGATTCTAACGGAAGCGGCGACCGCCGCCGTTGTGCACTGCGCCGCCCCGGCAGGAGCGGCGCAGCGGGGTGCTCAGCCGGTCGCTGCCAGCGCCTGTCCGGTGCGGCTGGCGGTGGCGCGGCCGAGCAGGCCAGCCAGCCAGCGGCCGGTCTCGGCCAGTGCCGGCAGGTCCACGCCGCTGTCCAGGCCCAGGCCCCGCAGCAGGTAGACCACGTCCTCGCTGGCGACATTGCCGCTGGCCCCCTTCGCATACGGGCACCCGCCGGCACCGGACACGGCGCTGTCGACCACGCGCACGCCTTCTTCCAGGCAGGTGGCGATGTTGGCGATGGCCTGGCCGTAGGTGTCGTGGAAGTGCACGGCCAAGGCGTCCATCGGGATCTCGGCAGCGACCGCCTGCAGCATCGCCCGTGCCTTGCGCGGGGTGCCGACGCCGATGGTGTCGCCCAGCGAGATTTCGTAACAGCCCATCTGGTGCAGCGCGCGCGCCACCCGCACCACGTCGGCCAGCGGCACCTCGCCCTGGTAAGGGCAGCCGAGCACGGTGGAAACGTAGCCGCGCACACGCACGCCATCGGCGGCGGCGCGGCGCAGGATCGGCTCGAACCGGGCCAGCGATTCGTCGATGCCGGCATTGGTGTTGGTGCGGTTGAAGGCCTCGGACGCAGCGGTGAACACCGCCACTTCCTCCACGCCCACCGCGCGGGCGCGGTCGTAGCCCTGTTCGTTCGGCACCAGCACCGGGTAGTGGATGCCGGGCCGGCGCTGGATGCCGGCGTAGACCTCGGCGGCGTCCGCCAGCTGCGGGATCCACTTCGGGCTGACGAAACTGGTCGCTTCGATGCTGCGCAGGCCGGTGGCCGACAGGCGGTTGATCAGTTCGATCTTGTCGGCGGTGGACACCGACTGCTTTTCGTTCTGCAGGCCGTCACGCGGGCCGACCTCGACGATGCGGACGTAGTCGCTCATGCGGCCACCCCGGCGGCGGGGAAGTGGCAGACCGCTTCGATGTTGTTGCCGTCCGGGTCGAGCACGAAGGCAGCGTAGTAATCCGGGTGGTACCACGGGCGCAGGCCCGGGGCGCCGTTGTCGCGGCCACCGGCGGCGAGGGCAGCGGCGTGGAAGGCGTCCACCTGCGCGCGGCGGGCGCAGGCGAAGGCCACGTGCACGCCGTGGCTGGCGGTGCCGCCATTGCCGAGCCAGAAGAACGGCTTGCCGTCGCTGCCGAAGCCGACGTGGTCGTGGTCGCCGGTCTGTTCGGCGCTCACTTCCATCACCACGCCGATCTGCAGCGGCGCCAGCGCCTGCAGGAAGAAGGTCTTGCTGCGCGCCAGGTCGGCGCTGGTCAAACCAAGATGATCGAGCATGTTCAGGCTTCCGTGACCCAATGGGGGGCGCGCTTGTCGAGGAAGGCGCCCAGGCCTTCCTGGCCCTCGGCGGAGACCCGCAGGCGCGCGATCAGGGCCGCATTATCGCGATCCAGGGCGTCGCGGTCATGGCTGTCCCGGACCTGCCGCACCAGCTGCTTGGCGGTGGACGAGGCGATCGGGCCGGCCTTGTCGAGCAGCGCCAGCTGGCGTTCCAGCGCCTCGTCCAGGCGCTCGGGCTCGACCAGCTGATGGACCAGGCCGATGCGCAGCGCGGTGTCGGCATCGAAGTGCTCGCCGGTGGCGAACCAGCGACGGGCCTGGCGGGGGCCGATGGCCTCGATCACATAGGGCGAGATGACGGCGGGCAGCAGGCCCAGGCGGCTTTCGGTCAGGCCGAAGCGGGCCGCGGTGCTGGCGATGGCGATGTCGCAGCAGGCGACCAGGCCGACACCGCCGCCGAAGGCCGCGCCGTGGACCCGGGCCAGGGTCGGCTTGGGCAGCTCGTCCAGGGTGCGCATCAGCCGTGCCAGGGCCAGCGAGTCCTCACGGTTGTCGGCTTCGCTGGCGGCCGCCATGCCGCGCATCCACTGCATGTCGGCACCGGCCGAGAAGGAGGCGCCGTGACCGGCCACCACCACGGCCCGGATCGAATCGTCGCGCCCGGCGGCCTCCAGCGCGGCGGTCAGCCGGGCGATCAGGCTGGCGTCGAAGGCGTTGTGCAGCTCCGGCCGGTTCAGCCAGAGGGTGAGGACGGCGCCGCGGCGCTCGATCTGCAAAGCATCGTTCATGGGATTCCAGAGTCACTCCATACCTGTATGGATCATAGCGGGCCATTGGTCATGGGCCATGACGCGACGCGGGAATGTTAGAATCGAGAACCATTTACATCCAGCAGAGAACACGCTAGATGACGCTGTCCGAACTGCCGCTGCACACCTCGGCCGTGGTCGAGTCCGTGCAGGACCTGCATGCCAACGATGCCATTGCCCGTCGCCTGCGCGAGCTGGGTTTCGTGAATGGCGAGGAAGTACGCCTGGTGGCCAAGGGTCCGGTGGGGGGCGAGCCGCTGCTGGTGCAGGTCGGGTTCACCCGGTTCGCGCTGCGGATCAGTGAAGCCAAGCGCGTCGTGGTCGACGCCGTCAGTCAGGAACGCCGTGCATGACCGCTACTGCCGCCTCCGCCCCCCTGCGCATCGCACTGGTCGGTAACCCCAACAGTGGCAAGACCGCGCTGTTCAACCAGCTGACCGGCAGCCGGCAGAAAGTCGCCAACTACACCGGCGTTACCGTCGAGCGCAAGGAAGGCCGCCTGCGTGCGCCGTCCGGCCGTGAATTCGCCGTGCTCGACCTGCCGGGCGCCTACAGCCTGCATCCGGCCAGCCTGGACGAGGCGATCACCCGTGACCTGTGCCGGGGCTTCTACCCGGGCGAAGCGGCGCCGGACGTGCTGCTGTGCGTGATCGACGCCACCAACCTGCGCCTGCACCTGCGCTTCGCGCTGGAGCTGCGCGAACTGGGCAAGCCGATGGTGGTGGCCCTGAACATGGTCGACGCGGCCCAGCGCCGTGGCATCCAGGTGGACGTGGCCGCGCTCGAGCGCGAGCTGGGCGTACCGGTGGTGGAGACCGTGGCGGTGCGCAAGCAGGGGGCCAGGGCCCTGGTCGAGCGCCTGGACGCGATGGTGCCGCACCTGGATGCACCGGTGCCGGGCCCGGAAGGTGGCATCGATTACCACGCCAGGGTGCGCGAGATCCTGTCAGTCGCCGTGCGGATGCCGGCGCGGACCGCGAAGATCGACGACGCACTGGACCGCTGGCTGCTGCACCCGGTGTTCGGGCTGATCAGCCTGGCGGTGGTGATGTTCCTGATCTTCCAGGCCGTGTACGCGTGGGCGACGCCGCTGATGGACGGCATCGAGGCTGGCTTCGCCTGGCTCGGTACTCTCGTTGGCAGCGTGTTGCCGGAGGGTCCGCTGGCCAGCCTGCTGACGGACGGCATCATCGCCGGCGTCGGTGGCGTGGTGGTATTCCTGCCGCAGATCCTGATCCTGTTCTTCTTCATCCTGGTGCTGGAGGAATCCGGCTACCTGCCGCGTGCGGCGTTCCTGCTCGACCGCATGATGGCTGCCGCCGGCCTGTCCGGCCGCTCGTTCATCCCGCTGCTGTCCAGCTTCGCCTGCGCGGTGCCGGGCATCATGTCCACGCGCAGCATCCAGGATCCGCGTGACCGCCTGGCCACCATCCTGGTCGCACCGCTGATGACCTGCTCGGCGCGCCTGCCGGTGTATGCGCTGCTGATCGGTGCGTTCATTCCGCAGAAGACGGTGTGGGGGGTGTTCAACCAGCAGGGCCTGGTCCTGTTCGGCCTGTACGCGGCCGGCATCCTCAGTGCGCTGGCGATGTCGTGGATCATGAAGAAGTGGCGCCGCGACAAGAGCGAGCACCCGCTGATGCTGGAGCTGCCGTCCTACCGGCTGCCGCACGTGCGTGACCTGGCGGTGGGCCTGTATGAGCGCGGCATGATCTTCCTCAAGCGCGTCGGGGGCATCATCCTGGCGCTGACCATCCTGCTGTGGGTGCTGCTGTCGTTCCCGGCGGCCCCGGTCGATGCCACCCTGCCGGCGATCGACTACAGCTACGCGGGCCGGATCGGCCATGCGATGGCCGTATTCTTCGCGCCGCTGGGCTTCAACTGGCAGATCTGCATCGCGCTGATTCCGGGCCTGGCCGCGCGTGAAGTGGCGGTGTCGTCGCTGGCGACGGTGTATGCGCTGTCGGCGGCCGACGACGATGCCGCCAGCCAGGCACTGACCCCGTTGATCAGCGATGGCTGGTCGCTGGCCACGGCTCTGTCGCTGCTGGTCTGGTACATCTACGCCCCGATGTGCATCTCGACGCTGGCCACCATCAAGCGCGAGACCAACTCGTGGAAGCAGATGGGCTTCGCGGCGTTCTACCTGTTCGCGGCGGCCTATGTGGCCGCGCTGATCACCTACCAGGTGACCAGGGCGCTGGGAGGCGGCTGATGGATACCGGTCTGCTGGTCCAGTACCTGATCATCGCGGTGGCCGTGCTGGTCAGTGCCTGGGTGGTGCTGAAGAAGCAGTTCCCCGGCACCGTGCGCACGCTGCGCGGGGCGCTGGCGCTGGCCCTGCTGAAGCCGGGCCGCGCGGCCTGGGCGCAGGCGCTGGGGCGAAAGATCGCGCCGCCGGCGAGCGGCGGTGCGGGTGCCTGTGGCGGTTGCGACAGCTGCGGGCCGACCAAGAGGTAGCGTCGAGCCATGCTCGGCGGCGGCCGTCCGGTGGGTGCGAACCTTGTTTCGCACGCTCTCAGTGTTCAGACCTCTCTGCGGATGATCGCCCGGAAGTTCCCGTCCCGGTTCAGGCGCCGCACCGACGCGCGGTTTCCATGGGCTGCTGCGAAACCCGCCACGTCCGCCAGGGCATCGAGCAGCAGGGCCTTCAATGCGTCGCGATTGCCGGCCTCGAGCAGATCTTCAAGATCCTGCTGGATGAAGGCCCGGCGCAGGCCCGGCGTTTCTTCGATCCGCCAGTCGACATGGGGCGTGGGAATGCTGGAGCGGTACCGGAAGGCCGTTTCAAGATCGTCAGGCGCGAGCGGATACGCGAGCAGCTCTGGGAAGTAGAGTCCAGCATTCACATAGAAGCCCCGGCTTTCGCTGGCACGCTGGTGATTCACGACAAGCAGCGCGGCATCCAACAAGCGGTAGCGGGTCGTCGACGTCCCGGCAAAGCCGGTCTTCCTTGCGCACTTGCTGAAGACGGTCGAGGATTTCATGGGTGTTGCCCCGGCTGAAGGGAGGGCCACAGACTTGAAGCGGAGCGTTGTCGCGTCCAGTGGCAAACCCGTCACCGCCGGAGTCGAACGGCCTGACAGTTGCGCGCAGGCAACACCGTGCGTCGCGAGGAATGAGCGCCCTCAATCAAAGAGCATGCAGCGTCACAGCGATGGCGCTTGCCGGAGCGGGCGTGCTGCCGCTAGCCTGCAGGCATGAACCAGACTCCCCTGCGATTGCTCATTCACGGCGCCTCCGGGCGCATGGGCCAGGCCCTGCTGCGGCTGGCCGCCGAACATCCCGAAACCCTGCAGATCGTGGCCGCGGTGACCGGCCGTGCGCCGGCGCAGCGCGTGGTCGACGGCGTGCCGTTCTTCGGTGCCAGCGAACTGCCCGGCGCGCCGGTGTTCGACGTGGCGATCGACTTCAGCCTGCCGGAGGGCTTCGACCCGCTGCTGGCGCTGTGCGTGGAGCGTGGGGCCGGGCTGGTGTCGGGCACCACCGGCATCTCCAGCACGCAGCGCCAGGCGCTGGAGGCGGCAGCGGCGAAGATTCCGCTGGTCTGGGCCTCGAACTTCAGCCTGGGCGTGGCGGTACTGGACGAGCTGGTCGAGCGCGCGGCGCAGGCGCTGCCCGGCTGGGACTGCGACATCGTCGAATCGCACCACACCCAGAAGAAGGACGCGCCGTCGGGCACCGCGCTGACCCTGGGTGCGGCCGCGCAGCGGGGCGGGGCGGAGCCGCACTACGCCAGCCTGCGTGCCGGCGACATTGTCGGCGAGCACCTGGTCCAGTTCACCGGGCTGGGCGAGCGCATCGAGCTGGTGCATCGGGCCACCAACCGCGATATCTTCGCCCGCGGCGCCCTGTTCGCCGCCCGCCAGCTGCAGGGCCGGGGCCCGGGCAGCTACCGGGTGCGGGACCTGCTGGCGTAAGGCGGTAGTTGCCGGCCGCTGGCCGGCAACCTTGGGTTACGGGGCGCCAATGGGATTGCCGGCCAGCGGCCGGCACTATCCGGTAGCGGGTGCCGCATACGCCGCCGGATTGAAATGAATGCGCAATCGCCTGTTCATGAAGCGCGATAACCGCTGGCGCGAGCGCCCCGGCAGCGCTACAATTCGCACTCGCCGAATCACGAAAGCCGGACCGGTCCCAGACCGTACGTCCGCGCTTTTTTGCAACCGGATTTCCGTGAAGCGCAGGCGTGACTTCGGCAGCCCCCTCGGTAGCCAAAGTGAGATTCCCGTGACCCAAGCCGCAATCCTCGTCCTCGAAGACGGCACCGTATTCGAGGGCGAATCCGTAGGCGCGCCCGGCCTGTCCGTCGGTGAGGTGGTGTTCAACACCGCCATGACCGGCTATCAGGAAGTTCTGACCGACCCGTCCTACGCCCGGCAGATGGTCACGCTGACCTATCCGCATATCGGCAACACCGGCATGACCGACCAGGACGATGAAGCGTCCAAGGTGTGGTCGGCCGGCCTGATCGTGCGCGATGTTCCGCGCCGTCCCAGCAACTGGCGCAGCCAGGTGTCGCTGCAGGACTGGCTGATCCAGCGTGGCGTGGTTGCCATCGCCGGCATCGACACCCGCAAGCTGACCCGCATCCTGCGCGAGAAGGGCGCGCAGAACGGTGCGCTGATGGCCGGCGACATCGACGTGGAAAAGGCACTGGAAGCCGCCCGCAAGTTCCCGGGCCTGAAGGGCATGGATCTGGCCAAGGTCGTCACTACGGAGAAGACCTACACCTGGACCGAGGGCCAGCTGGATCTGGATGCCAATGCCTTCGTCAGCGTGCCGGCCCGGTTCAAGGTCGTTGCCTATGACTTCGGCGTGAAGACCAACATCCTGCGCATGCTGGCCGAGCGCGGCTGCGAAGTGACCGTTGTGCCGGCGCAGACCCCGGCCGCCGAAGTGCTGGCACTGAAGCCGGACGGCGTGTTCCTGTCCAACGGCCCGGGTGACCCGGAGCCGTGTGACTACGCCATCGAGGCGATCAAGACCTTTATCGATGTGAAGATCCCGACCTTCGGCATCTGCCTGGGCCACCAGCTGCTGGGCCTGGCCTCGGGCGCGCAGACCATGAAGATGGGCCACGGCCACCACGGTGCCAACCACCCGGTGCAGGACCTGGACAGCGGGCGGGTGATGATCACCTCGCAGAACCACGGTTTCGCGATCGATGAAGCAACCCTGCCGCCGACCCTGCGCGTGACCCACCGTTCGCTGTTCGACGGCACCAATCAGGGCGTCGCCCGCACCGACGTGCCGGCGTTCTCGTTCCAGGGCCATCCGGAAGCGTCGCCGGGCCCGCACGACGTCGGTCCGCTGTTCGACCGCTTCGTGGTGCTGATGGAGCAGGCCAAGGCGTGATCAGTACGCCGCCGGCCTGCCGGTGGCGTCGCGATGGACCGTAAACCCCGCATCGCTGCTGCCCCCGGCGCGGCGCTGCGGATCAAGATTCCTGATCGACAGCGTGCGATCACCCCCCTTGTCACGCTGTACTGACTTAGAGAAGAAAATGCCCAAGCGCACTGACCTCAAGACCATCCTCATCATCGGTGCTGGCCCGATCGTCATCGGCCAGGCCTGCGAGTTCGACTACTCCGGCGCCCAGGCCTGCAAGGCCCTGCGCGACGAGGGTTACCGCGTGGTGCTGGTCAACAGCAACCCGGCCACGATCATGACCGACCCGGAGATGGCCGACGCCGTCTACATCGAGCCGATCAACTGGCAGACGGTCGAGAAGATCATCGCCAAGGAAAAGCCCGACGCGCTGCTGCCGACCATGGGTGGCCAGACCGCGCTGAACTGCGCGCTGGACCTGGCCGACAACGGCGTGCTGGAGAAGTACAACGTCGAACTGATCGGCGCCAAGCGCGAAGCGATCCGCATGGCCGAAGACCGCGAGCTGTTCCGCGTGGCCATGGGTGAGATCGGCCTGGAATGCCCGACCGCCGCCGTCGCCCACACCCTGGACGAAGCGCTGGAAATCCAGACCCGCGTCGGCTACCCGACCATCATCCGCCCCAGCTTCACCCTGGGCGGCAGCGGTGGCGGCATTGCCTACAACCGCGAAGAGCTGGTCGAGATCGTCAGCCGCGGCCTGGAACTGTCGCCGACCACCGAAGTGCTGGTGGAAGAGTCGGTGCTGGGCTGGAAGGAGTTCGAGATGGAAGTGGTCCGCGACACTGCGGACAACTGCATCATCGTCTGCTCGATCGAGAACCTGGACCCGATGGGCGTGCACACCGGTGACTCGATCACCGTGGCGCCGGCGCAGACCCTGACCGACAAGGAATACCAGCGCCTGCGCGATGCCTCCATCGCCGTGCTGCGCAAGATCGGCGTCGATACCGGTGGCTCGAACGTGCAGTTCGGCATCAACCCGAAGACCGGCCGCGTGGTCGTCATCGAGATGAACCCGCGCGTGTCGCGTTCCTCGGCGCTGGCCTCCAAGGCCACCGGCTTCCCGATCGCCAAGGTCGCCGCCAAGCTGGCCGTGGGCTACACCCTGGACGAACTGAAGAACGAGATCACCGGCGGCCTGACCCCGGCCTCGTTCGAGCCGTCCATCGACTACGTCGTCACCAAGATCCCGCGCTTCGCCTTCGAGAAGTTCCCGGCCGCCGACGCCCGCCTGACCACCCAGATGAAGTCGGTGGGCGAGGTGATGGCGATGGGCCGCACCTTCCAGGAGTCGGTGCAGAAGGCCCTGCGTGGCCTGGAGACCGGCAAGGTCGGCTTCGATCCGACCGGGCTGGACCTGTCCAACGAAGACGACCTGCAGACCCTGCGCCGCGAGCTGAAGGCGCCCGGCCCGGAGCGCCTGTTCTTCGTCGCCGATGCGTTCCGCGCCGGCATGAGCGTGGAAGAGATCTACGCGCTGTCGTTCATCGATCACTGGTTCCTGGACCAGATCGAGGAAATCATCGCTGCAGAAGGCGAAGTCGCTGCCGGTGGCATCGACGCGCTGGACGCCGCACGCCTGCGCAAGCTGAAGCGCGCTGGCTTCTCCGACGCGCGCCTGGCGCAGCTGACCGGCACCAACGAAGCCGCCATCCGCGCGCTGCGTCGTGCGCACAAGGTGCGCCCGGTCTACAAGCGCGTGGACTCCTGCGCCGGCGAGTTCTCCACCGGCACCGCCTACCTGTACTCCACCTACGAGGACGAGTGTGAGGCCGCGCCGAGCAACCGCGACAAGATCATGATCCTGGGCGGTGGCCCGAACCGCATCGGCCAGGGCATCGAGTTCGACTACTGCTGCGTGCACGCGGCACTGGCGCTGCGCGAGGATGGCTATGAAACCATCATGGTCAACTGCAACCCGGAGACCGTGTCGACCGACTACGACACCTCCGACCGCCTGTACTTCGAACCGCTGACCCTGGAAGACGTGCTGGAAATCGTCGAACTGGAACAGCCGAAGGGCGTGATCGTGCAGTACGGCGGCCAGACCCCGCTGAAGCTGGCGCGCGCGCTGGAAGCCAACGGCGTGCCGGTGATCGGCACCAGCCCGGACTCGATCGATCTGGCCGAAGACCGCGAGCGCTTCCAGCAGCTGGTCGACAAGCTGGGCCTGAAGCAGCCGCCGAACCGCATCGCCCGCAACGACCAGGAAGCCCTGCTGCTGGCCCGCGAGATCGGCTACCCGCTGGTGGTGCGCCCGAGCTACGTGCTGGGTGGCCGTGCGATGGAAATCGTCTACGGTGAAGCCGACCTGGCCCGCTACGTGCGCGACGCGGTGAAGGTGTCCAACGATTCGCCGGTGCTGCTGGACCGCTTCCTCGACAACGCCGTCGAGTGCGACGTCGACATCATCGCCGACAAGGACGGCAACGTCCTGATCGGTGGCGTGATGGAGCACATCGAAGAAGCCGGCGTGCACTCGGGCGATTCCTCGTGCTCGCTGCCGCCGTACTCGCTGTCGGCTGAAACCCAGGCCGAACTGCGCCGCCAGGTGGTGGAGCTGGCCAAGGCCCTGAACGTGGTCGGCCTGATGAACACCCAGTTCGCGATCCAGACCAGCGACGAAGGTGCCGACACCATCTACCTGCTGGAAGTGAACCCGCGTGCCTCGCGCACCGTGCCGTTCGTGTCCAAGGCCACCGGCATGCCGCTGGCCAAGATCGCCGCCCGCTGCATGGCCGGCAAGACGCTGGCCGAGCAGGGCGCGACCAAGGAAATCGTGCCGGACTACTACTCGGTGAAGGAAGCGATCTTCCCGTTCGCCAAGTTCCAGGGCGTCGACCCGATCCTCGGGCCGGAGATGCGCTCCACCGGTGAGGTGATGGGCGTGGGCCGCAGCTTCAACGCCGCCTTCGCGCGTGCGCAGGAGGCCGGTGGCATCAAGGCACCGCCGGTCGGCAAGGCGTTCGTCTCGGTGCGTGATCCGGACAAGAAGCGCGTGCTGCCGGTGGCCAAGGCGCTGCTGGCGCGTGGCTACAGCCTGGTCGCCACCCGTGGCACCGCCGCGTGGCTGCAGCAGCACGGCATGGACTGCGAGATCATCAACAAGGTGGTCGAAGGCCGTCCGCACATCGTCGACTCGATCAAGAACGGCGAGATCGTCTACATCGTCAACACGACCGAAGGTCGTTCGGCGATCAACGACTCGTTCTCGATCCGTCGCGAGGCGCTGCAGCATCGCGTCACCTACTCGACCACCATTGCCGGCGCCAAGGCGCTGGTGGATTCACTGGAATTCCGCGGCACCGGTCCCGTCTGGTCGCTGCAGGAGCTGCACAAGGAGTTGAATGCATGAGAGCCCCCATCACCATGAAGGGCGCGCAGAAGCTGCGCGACGAACTGGATCACCTGAAGTCGGTCAAGCGCCCGAAGGTGATCGCCGCCATCGCCGAAGCGCGCGAGCATGGCGACCTGAAGGAGAACGCCGAGTACCACGCCGCGCGCGAGGAACAGGGCTTCATCGAAGGCCGCATCAAGCAGCTGGAAGGCGAGCTGTCGCACGCCGAGATCATCGACGTGAGCAAGCTCAATGCCGGCTCCAAGGTGGTGTTCGGCGCCAGCGTGACGCTGGCCGACGTGGAAACTGACGAAGAGAGGAAGTACCAGATCGTCGGTGACCTGGAGGCGGACATCAAGCAGGGCCTGATCGCGATTTCCTCGCCGGTGGCGCGCGCGATGATCGGCAAGCTGGAAGGCGATTCGATCGTGATCGACGCCCCGGCCGGCCAGCGCGAGTACGAGATCGTCAGCGTCAGCTACGTGGACTGACCGGGTGGCGACGGCGACCCTGCTGTTGCCGGCGCGCAGCCGCTTTGCCGCGGCAGCGTTGCCGGACGATGTGGCACGTGCGCTCGGCCGTGCCACGACCGTGCAGGTCGCGCCGGGCGAACGCGCGCAGCTGTCACGCCATTTCTCGGTCGCCGCGCCGCACTGGCCGGTGGCCGCGCTGACCCGCCAGCGCGATGTCGGCGATGCCGCTGGCGCCAGCTGGCTGCGTGCCGATCCGGCCTGCATGGTGCCGGACATGCATGGCGCGCGGATGATGGCCTACGGCGAAACGCTGCGGCCGACGCTGGCCGACAGCCTGGCCCTGCTGCCGGTGCTGCAGCCCTTGTTCGCCGATGCCGGGTTCGTGCTTGATGCACCCGATCCTTCGCGCTGGTACCTGCGCCTGCCGATCGACGTGGTCCTGCCGGACTTCGACAGTCCGGACGAGGTCCTCGGCGATGACCTGTTCTCGCACTTGCCGGAAGGCGAGGGCGGCCGCCGCTGGCGGGCGCTGATGACCGAGGCGCAGGTGCTGCTGCACAACCATTCCTGGAACCAGCAGCGCGCCGCGCAGGGACAGCAGCCGATCAATTCGCTGTGGTTCTGGGGCGGTGGCGTGATGCCGGTGTCGGTCAGCACGCCGCACGCGCAGGTGCGCAGCCGCGACGCGCTGCTGCAGGGCCTGGCCCTGGCCGCCGGTGTGGCGGTCGACGGCGAGCAGGCGGTGGACGCACTGGTTGATCTGCGCCAGCTGCGTTCGCTGCAGCAGCTCGGCAACGATGCGATCCGGCCGTTGCTGGCCGCGCTGAAGCGTGGCGAACTGCAGCGGCTGGTACTGGATTTCGAGGACGGTCTGCAGTTCCAGCTCGACCGCGGCCAGCGCTGGCAGTTCTGGAAGAAGCCGCGCCAGCTCCACGACTGATCGGGGCCTCGGCCGAGCGGGATCGGATCCGTTTGCCATCGGAAAATGGCTCTGACCCCGATGTTTCCCGGGGTTGCCGGCCAGCGGCCGGCACTACCGCAGGTAGCGGCGCCTCAACGAACCTCGCTGACCACCGTCGGCAGCGTCCAGTGCCCGCCCGCTACGCCCCGGCACTGCCCGGTAGTGAACGCACTGGCCTTCACGAAACGCGTTCCATCCCAGACCCAGTCGTGGCCGGAGATGCAGTCGCCGACGCCGCGCCCGCGAAAACGACCGCTCAACGTAGCGTCGTCGCGATCGAAGTCTTCCGCATCGGACGTGACGAAGCGTGCTTCGTACGGCGCCTTGTCCTGCACTACCCAGTAGCCGCTGCTGAAGTTGTAGGCACCCATGAAGCAGCTGGTGCTTGCCAGCACATGCTGGGCGTCCAGTCGCTGGATCTCGATCTCATCCGTCCCGCCCTCGCTCAGGCGGCCGCACTCATCCGGCTTCGGCAGGCTGGCGATCAGTGCCTTGCGCAGGCCCGGTGCTTTCGCCAGTGCCGCGTCGGAGGCGCGCGGAGCCACCAGCGTGCCGCGCATGATCACTGGCACCGGCAATGCCGCAGGCACGCTCGCTTCGGGCTTGTCGCCACGCCGCACCAACGCACCGGGCGTGCCCAGCCGGCCCTGGGCCTCGTCCATCTTCAGCAGTACGGCCGCTGCACCGCTGTCGGAGATCGGCCACGCCTTGCCCTTGCCGTCGATGATCTCGATGCGTGCCTGGCGCGGCAGTGCGGCGACCAGTGCATCGGTCTGTGCCTGCTGCAACAACACTTTGTCCCCGTCGCCCGTATCGCGCACCGGGCCCAGGTCCTTGCCGTTCAGGCGCAGGCGCAGCGCCCCGGCCGGCGTCGCGCTTTCGCCATCCTCGCCATTGCGCAGCCGCGCGAGCACCTTCGTACCCGGGCCGCCCGCGCGTTCCAGCATCAGGCTGAGCAGGTTGCCGGGTTGTTCCGGACTGTAGCCGGCGGCGCGGCAGGTGCGGGTGTTGTCACAGGCCAGCGACCAGTCGTTGTGCTGGAACTGCACGCCGGCGTTCGGTTCGGGCGTGGCGGCGTGGGTGGCCGGGGCCAGGGCGAGGCCCAGCAGCGCGGGAAGGAGCGTGCGATGCATGCGTTGAAGTCCATTTCCGGGCCGACAAGCATGGAAGATATGCTGGCAAATTCCAAATGCTCGCGATCGGGGTGGAGCCTCCTGCGGGCAGAGAGATCCGACCGCGCGCTATCATGGGGATGTCTTCCGCAACCCGGCGATGCCGATGTCCCTTGCCGCCGACGCTGCGCACTCCTGCTCCGATACGCCGATGATCCGTCGCCGCGATGCGGTCGTACCCGGCAGCTGGCCAGACGGCACGCTGCCACTGCTGGCGCGCCTGTATGCCAGCCGTGGCGCAGGTACGCCAGAGCTGGCGCTGCCGAAACTGGGCAGCCTCCACGCGCCGGAGCTGCTGACCGGCATCGATGATGCGGTGGGCCTGCTGATCGAGGCCATCGCCAATGACAGGCGCATCCTGGTGGTCGGCGATTTCGACTGCGATGGCGCCACCGCCTGTGCGGTCGGCGTGCGCGGCCTGCGCATGCTCGGCGCGCAACACGTCTTCCACGCGGTGCCGAACCGCATGGTGCATGGCTATGGCCTGTCGCCGTCGCTGGTGGAGGAACTGGCTGCGCTGCAGCCGGACCTGCTGGTGACCGTCGATCACGGTATCGCCTGCCATGCGGGCGTGGCCGCGGCCAAGGCGCGCGGCTGGCAGGTGCTGGTCACCGACCATCACCTTCCCGGGCCGCAGCTGCCGCCGGCCGATGTCATCGTCGATCCCAATCTCGACGGTGATGCCTTCCCCAGCAAGTCACTGGCCGGCGTCGGCGTGATCTTCTACGTGCTGATGGCGCTGCGCCGGCACATGCGCGAGGCCGGCGTCTTCGCCGATGGCAAGGGGCCGGACTTGACCACGCTGCTGGACCTGGTGGCGGTCGGCACCGTCGCCGACCTGGTGGCGCTGGATCCGAACAACCGGGCACTGGTCAGCGCGGGCCTGCGGCGCCTGCGCGCGGGGCAGGGCTGTGTCGGCCTGCGTGCGCTGATCGAAGCCAGCGGCCGTGATGCCGCGCGGCTCACTGCCACCGACATCGGCTTCGCGCTCGGCCCGCGCCTGAATGCCGCGGGCCGGCTGGAAGACATGGCGCTGGGCATCGCGCTGCTGCTGACCGAAGACCCGCGCCAGGCGCGGGAGATCGCGCAGACGCTGGAGCAGATCAACTCAGAACGCCGCGCGGTGCAGCAGTCGATGACCGATGACGCCGAGCAGGCGTTGACCCGCATGGTGCTCGACATGTCGGGGCAGCGACCGGTGGCGGCCTGCCTGTTCGATGCCGACTGGCATCCGGGTGTGGTTGGCCTGGTCGCATCGAAGATGAAGGATCGCCTGCATCGCCCGGTGATCGCCTTCGCCCCGGCCGAACCCGGCGCCGACACCCTGCGAGGCTCGGCGCGCTCCATTCCCGGCCTGCACATCCGTGACGCCCTGGCGCTGGTTGATGCGCGCCACCCGGGCCTGATCGAACGCTTCGGTGGCCACGCCATGGCGGCCGGGCTCAGCCTGCGGCGTGACCACGTCGATGACTTCAAGGCCGCCTTCGTCGCCGTGGTGCTGGAGATGCTCGATCCGGCGGCACTGCAGCAGCAGGTGCTCAGTGACGGCGAGCTGGCCGCGGACGAGCTGGACCATCGCCACGCCGATGCGTTGCGCCTGGCCGGGCCGTGGGGCCAGGGTTTCCCCGAGCCACTGTTCGACGGCCACTTCGAAGTGGCCAACTGGCGCGTGCTGAAGGAGCGTCACCTGAAGCTGGAACTGCGCCTGCCCGGCGTACCCGGCACGATCAACGCCATCCATTTCGGCGGCTGGCACGGCAACGCGCCATCACGTCACGTCCACCTGGCCTACCGGCTGGCCTGCGATGACTACCGTGGCGGCAGCGCCATCCAGCTGATCGTGGAGCACTGCCTGCCGGTTTGAGCGACGCTTCGCGTGCGGGGGCCGTGGGCGGCACGCCATGCGTGGATCCAATCAACTGGCCAAGCTCAGGGCGTCACCTCGGTCACCAGCGTCGGCATGTGCCATGCACCCCCGGCCGCGACCAGCCGGCACAGGCCGGAGGTGGATTCATCGGTCTGCACAAAGTGGCGCCCGTCCCAGCCCCAACTCGCGGTGGACCAGCAATCGCCTAAGCCGCGGCCTTTGTGCGCCGAACTGATTACCCGACCATCGTCATCGCCGCCCGATGCGGTCACCAGCGTGGCCTTGAAGGGCGGTGCATCGTTCACCACCCAGTAGCCGATGCCTTCGTTGTAGGCGCCACGCCAGCAGAGCGTAGACACCAGCAGGGAAGTCCTCCCCAGCCGGGTCACGCGCAGCGCCTGCGGGCCATCCACCATCGGCAGGCCTTCGGGTGTCAGTGCGACGCAGTCGCCGCCCGGGTTGGCCGCGGCCAGCGCCGCGCGCAGTGCGGGTGAGTGTTCCAGTGCGGCATCGGTGGCTCGTGCCGCCACCAATGGCGCCAGAACCAGCGTAGGCACCGGAAGTGCGGGAGGAACTGAGGCTTCGGCGCGCGACCCCTTGCGCATCAGCGCGCCGGGAGTCTCCAGCCGGCCCTGAAATTCGTCCATCTTCAGAAGCACCGCCGAGGCGCCACGATCGGACAGCGTCCAGCGCTGGCCATCGTTGCCGACCGCCACGATGCGGCTGCTGCGCGCCAGCGAGGCCAGCAGTGCCTTGGTCTGCGCTGTAGACAGTGTCGCCGTGTCTGCGGTCAACGAAAGCGCGCCCAGATCCTTGCCGTTGATCTGCAGCGACAGCTGTGTCGGCAGCGTGACCTCGTCGTACTGGCCCAGCATCAGTTCGGCGCTGACCGGCTGGCCGGGTCCGCCCTTGCGAGTCAGCAGCACCGACACCGGCAAGTTGGCGCCGACATCGTCCTGGTAGCCGGCGGCGCGGCAGGTGCGGGTGTTGTCGCAGGCCAGCATCCAGTCGTGATGCTGGAAGTAAAGGCTCTTGGCGGGGACAGCGGCAATGGCGCTCACTGGGCAGGCCAGGGCCAGCAGGGCGGCGGGCAGGGAGGGTCGCATCGGCATCCTTACTCGTGGGGAAGAGAGTCGCGTTGAGGTGGGTCATCCGTCATTGGTGGAGCGAAAGTTCCGGAATCAGCGTATTTCTGAAACGAGAGTCGGCAGCTTCCAGACGCCATCGAGCGCGTGAGGACCGCACATGACACCCCTCACGGCGGAGGTTCCAATGAAGCGTGCGCCATTCCAGGTCCACGTGTACTCGAATGTGCATTCGACTGGACCAAGCTCCCTTCTATAGGCAACGATCTGGCCATTCTCATAGTGGTAGGCATCATTGGTTACCCAGCTCGGTTGGAATGGGGGCTGCTCGCGAATGACCCAGTAGCCGACACCGTCGTTGTGGGCCGCATGCCAGCACGGAACGCTGACCAGGAGATGCACTGCGTCCAGGCGGCGGACCTTCAGTGGTGAGTTGCTGATCGAAGGATCCAGTTTGGCTGCGAGTAGTCCTTCGCATTGTGGTCCTTTGGGGGTGGCGAGCAATGCAGCTCTGAGTTCCACAGAGGCCGCAATCGTGGTGAGTGCCGCGTCATCGCGCGTAGAGTCCAGCGTGGATGCCTGACGGATCACCGTTGCTGGTTGCGCGGCCAACACTCCGGCTTCAGGTGAGCTGCCTGTGCGCAGCATCGCGCCCGGAGTACCCAAACGACCCTGGTATTCGTCAATCTTCAGCAGCACAGCTGCCGCCCCCTTGTCCGAAAGCGTCCAGCGCTGGCCGGTGTTATCGGTTACCTTGATTCCTCCATCACTAACCAATGCGGACAGCAGTGCGCGGGTCTGGGTGGCACTCATTGAGTACATGCCGGCCACGGTGTCCGGCGTCAAAGCGCCCAAGTCCTGCTTTTGAATTCGCAGGTTCAGAAGGCCCTTGGGCTGGGCCTGGCCCTTGTCCGGTTGCAGTGCCAGGCGGCCCTCGATCACTTGATCTGGCCCACCCTCACGGGTGAGCAGGACACTCAAAGGGCTGTCACTGCTGCCGGAGTAGCCGGCAGCTCGACAGGTACGGGTATTGTCGCAGGCGACAACCCAGTCCAGGTGCTGATAGAACAACCCTTCGTGGGATTCTGGGGCGGCTGTGGCTATCGATCCTGGCAGGGCGAGCAGGAAGGCGAGCGGGGCGTGTCTCATAGGCATCCTTGGCAGGGCGGACTTGTTCCCCATGGTGGGCAATGGAGGAATTGAGGGCCAGCGTCGTACGACGTCAACCCCGATCGTCGAACTGATGCGTTCAAGCATTTACGATCCCACTGGAGTCCGGTCATGGTCTTCGCCCGTTTCTGCACCGTGTTGTTGCTGGCCCTTGCGGCCTGGCCCGCTGGCGCGCAGTCGCCGCCGATCTCCCGGCCGCAGGCTGCCACGCCGCTGCTGATCGCGCCGGCGGCTGAGCAGCCGGTTCAATTACGACAAGCCCGCATCGAAGGCGAGGTGCAGGCCGGCATCGCCCAGACCCGGATCACGCTGGAATTCCACAACCCCAACCGGCGTGTGCTGGAGGGCGAGCTGCAGTTCCCGCTGGCCGATGGCCAGCAGATCAGCGGCTTCGCGCTGGATATCAACGGCGAGATGCGTGACGCGGTGCCGGTGCCCAAGGACCGCGGCCGCCAGGTGTTCGAGGAGATCGCCCGTCTTGGCGTCGACCCGGGGCTGCTGGAACAGACCGCCGGCAACCAGTTCCGGCTGCGCATCTATCCGCTGCCGGCCGGCGGCAGCCGGCGCGTGCAGCTGGTGATCCGCGAGTCGTTGGCCTTCGCCGGCCAAGGCTGGCAGTGGATACTGCCGCTGCAGTTTGCCGCCGGTGCAGCCTCGGTTGAGCTGAAACTGCAGGCCCCCGGCGCGACTACTGCGGGTACGGCACCCTTCCGCATCAGCGCGGGCCAGCTGCAGTGGCAGGGCAGGGGTGCGCAGCTGCCGCAGCAACTGCAGTGGAGCCTGCCGGCAGCCCGCCAGGCACAGGTGCAGGTGGCGCCCTGGCAGGACGGCCATTACCTGCTGGCGCAGCTGCCGCTGGCGGCCACCAGCACGCCGCGCACGCTGCCCAGCGAAATCGGGCTGCTGTGGGATGGTTCCGGCTCGGCGGGCCAGCGCGATCGCACACGTGAGTTCGCCCTGCTGGATCGCTATCTCGCTGCGCTGGGTGACGGCACCGTGGCGTTGACCGTGCTGCGGGATCGCGCCGAGCCGGTGCGTCGATTCCGTATCCGCGCCGGCAACTGGAGCGAGCTGCGCGCAGCCCTGCAGGCCGTGCGCCCGGACGGTGCCAGCGCGCTGGCGCAGTGGCAGCCGCAATCGAGCGTGAAGGAATACCTGCTGTTCAGCGATGGCCTGCTGACCTATGGGCCGGAACAGCTGCCGGCGATGGCGCCGGATCAACGCCTGTTTGCGGTCAGCAGCGCCGGCGCGCGCACCGATGCCGTGCGACTGCGGGGTTGGAGTGAGGCGCATGGCGGCCGTTTCGTCGCGCTGGGCAAGGATGTCGACGCGGCCGCGCATGCGCTGCTGGCGTCGCCGTTGGATGTGCAGGTCGATGCGGGGCGCGGCGTGCAGGACGTGGTCATCGACCGTCGCAGTGAAGCCCAGGGTTGGCTGTGGCTGCATGCACGACTGGCAGCCGACGGCGTGCCGATGCGGGTGCGCGTGGGTGGCGGCGAATGGCAGGCGCTGCCGGCCACGCAGAAAAGCGATGACGGCGAACTGCTGGCCGGCCTGTGGGCGCAGGCGCGCCTGCAGCAACTGGCCGTCGACCGCCGCGGCAACCGCGAGGCCATGCAGCGCCTGTCGCAGCAGCTTGGCCTGGTCGGGCCGGACACCTCGTTGATCGTGCTGGAGACGCTGGAGGATTACCTGCGCTATGCCATCCGTCCGTCCGGCAAGCTGCGCGCGGACTACGATGCGCGGTTCGCACGGCAGGTGACTGACCGCGCTGCTGCCGATCGCGAGCGCCTGGACCAGGTGGCTGCGCGCTGGAAGGAGCGCCAGCAGTGGTGGAGCCGCAGCTGGCCGAAGGGTGCGCCGCCGCGGGCCAAGGAAACAGCGCTGGACGTTGCTTCGGCCGACTATCCTGCCGAGTCAGCGCCGATGGCGATGCTCGTCGCACCGGCGCCCGCGGCACCGCCCGCGCCTGCACCGATGGCCGCGGCGGCAGAACAGCGCATGCAGGCCAGCAGCGCACGCGCGCGTCGTCCGGCGCCCGCGTCGGAGAATGCACTGGATTCGATTGTGGTCACCGGCGGCTCGGTCGATGCCGCTGCAGCCGCCAACGATGGCCAGCTTGGCATCCAGCTGGCGGCCTGGCAGCCGGACTCGGCCGTCGCCCGGCGCCTGCGCCAGGGGCCGCCATCGCAGCTCTATGACCGCTATCTGGCCGAGCGCGCTGCCCACGCCGACAGCAGCGCGTTCTTCCTCGATGTGGCCGACCTGCTGATGGAGCAGGGCCAGCGCGAGCTGGCGCTGCGGGTGCTGTCGAACCTGGCCGAGATGGAGCTGGACAACCGCCACCTGCTGCGCGTGCTCGGTTACCGGCTGATGCAGGCCGACGCGCCCGCACTGGCGGTGCCGGTATTCGAGCAGGTGCTGGCGATGGGCCAGGAGGAACCGCAGAGCTTCCGCGACCTGGGCCTGGCACTGGCAGCGGCCGGCCAGCCGCAGCAGGCCCTGGCGCCGCTGTACCAGGTGGTGGTGCGGCCGTGGGACAGCCGCTTTGACGGCATCGCGCTGGTTGCCCTGGATGAGCTGACCAACCTGGTGGCACGCAGCACGCCGCGGCTGGATACCTCGGCCATCGACCCGCGCCTGCTGCAGGCAATGCCGCTGGACCTGCGCGTGGTGCTGTCCTGGGATGCCGACAACAGCGACATGGACCTGTGGGTGACCGACCCGAACGGCGAGCGCGCGTACTACGGCAATCGCCTGACCTACCAGGGCGGGCAGATGTCGGAGGACTTCACCGGTGGCTATGGACCTGAGCAGTTCTCGCTGCGCAACGCCAAGCCGGGCAGGTACAAGGTGGAGGCCAACTACTTCGGCAGCCGCCAGCAGCTGGTCACCGGTGCCACCACGCTCATGCTGCGCCTGACCACCCACTGGGGTACGCCGAAGCAGAAGGACCAGAGCGTGACGATGCGGCTGAAGGACCGTGCCGAGACCGTGCTGGTAGGCGAGTTCGAGGTGAAGTAGTGATCGGCTGGCGGCCGCGGTCCGGTGGGTTGGGCCGGGGACACCGTCGTCGGCCGCAGAGCATCGATGCCCTGGGGGGGGGGGGGCGGCTGCCGCTCAGCCGCTCCCGGCCCATGGCGGCCATCGCCCGGTCCGGAGGCTGCGGCGGTGGACCACGCTCGCGCCCGCCCGCAGCCTGCCCGGGCCCTCATTCCGGGCACCCGCCGCCTGCGGTATCATCACCAGTCATCTTTTGAATGTACGACCGCCGACATGATCGAACTGAATCCTGTCCGCCAGCGCATCACCGATCTGACCGATCGCGTGCTGTCGCTTCGGGGGTATCTTTGACTACGACGCCAAGAAAGAGCGTCTTGAAGAAGTAACGCGGGAGCTGGAAAGCCCCGACGTCTGGAACAACGCCGAATACGCCCAGAACCTGGGCCGCGAGCGTTCCAGCCTGGAAAAGACCGTGGGCGGCATCGCCTCGGTGCTCGATGGCCTGACCGACGCCACCGAGCTGCTGGAGCTGGCCGAGTCCGAGCAGGACGAGGAAACCGCTCTGGCCGTGGTCGCCGACCTCGACAAGCACCAGGCGCACGTGGAGAAGCTGGAGTTCCAGCGCATGTTCTCCGGCGAGATGGACAATGCGGCCGCGTTCGTCGACATCCAGGCCGGTGCCGGTGGTACCGAAGCCCAGGACTGGGCCGAGATCCTGCTGCGCATGTACCTGCGCTGGTGTGAATCGCGTGGCTGGAAGACCGAGCTGATGGAAGTCTCCGGCGGCGACGTTGCTGGCATCAAGTCGGCCACGCTGCGCGTGGAAGGCGACTATGCCTATGGCTGGCTGAAGACCGAGACCGGTGTGCACCGCCTGGTGCGCAAGTCGCCGTTCGACTCGGACAATCGCCGCCACACCAGCTTCACCTCGGTGTTCGTGTCGCCGGAAATCGACGACAACATCGACATCACCATCAACCCGGCCGACCTGCGTACCGACGTGTACCGTTCGTCCGGTGCCGGTGGCCAGCACGTGAACAAGACCGAGTCGGCGGTGCGCATCACCCACATCCCGACCAACATCGTCGTGGCCTGCCAGACCGGCCGCAGCCAGCACCAGAACCGCGACAACGCGATGAAGATGCTGGCCGCCAAGCTGTACGAGCTGGAGATCCAGAAGCGCAACGCCGAGAAGGACGCGGTGGAAGCCACCAAGTCCGACATCGGCTGGGGCAGCCAGATCCGCAACTACGTGCTCGACCAGAGCCGTATCAAGGACCTGCGTACCGGCATCGAGCGCTCGGATACGCAGAAGGTGCTCGACGGCGACCTGGACGAGTTCGTCGAGGCCAGCCTCAAGGCCGGCCTGGCCGTGGGCTCCAAGCGCGTCGATGCCTGATCGACGCGCCTGCGCGGATAGCATCGCCTTCCGCAACGGAGGGCGATGATGCGCAGCGAAAGTGAACGCAAGGAACTGGGCGGCTTCCTCAAGGCCTGCCGCGCCCGTGTCGACCCCGCCACGCTCGGCCTGCCGGCCGGGCGCCGGCGTACCCCGGGCCTGAAACGCGAGGAAGTCGCGCTGGCGATCGGGGTCAGCGTCAGCTGGTACACCTGGATCGAGCAGGGCCGTGAAGTGCGCGCCTCGCCCGAGGTGCTGGAGCGGCTGGCGCAGGTGCTGCGCATGAGCGACGACGAGCGCGCCTATGCGTTTGCGCTGTCCGGCTACGGCGTGCCGCTGGAGTCGCCGGACGAGAGCGTGACCGATGGCCTGCGCCAGTTGGTGGAGGCGATGCAGCCGATCCCGGCCTACGTGCGCAACACCCGCTTTGACATCCTGGCCTGGAATCCGGCCATTGCCGATCTGTTCGTGGATTACAGCCAGTTGGCGCCGCATGAGCGCAACACGCTGCGGCTGATGTTCCTGTACCCGCCGTACCGCACGTTGATCCTCAACTGGGAAGAAATGACCCGTGGCCTGCTGGCCGGCTTCCGCGCGGCGATGGCCCAGGCGCCGGACAAGGCGCCGTTTCTGGCGCTGGTCGAGGACCTCGCCGCGCACAGCGAAGAATTCCGCCAGTGGTGGCCGGAGCACGACGTGCGCCGGTTCGATGAGGGTGCGAAGAAGCTGAACCATCCCACGCGCGGGCTGCTGGACCTGCAGTACGTGGCGCTGGTGCCGGAGAGCCGGCACGATCTTTCCCTGGTGACTTACCTGCCGCGAAAGTAGGGCTGTTCGGCAGGGCTTGCAGCCCTGCACCCGCGGTAGTGCCGGCCGCTGGCCGGCAACCTCAGAAGCAACAGCAACAGCGGACATTCCGTGGGATATCGAATGAGATTCCGGGGTCAGATCCATTTTCCTTCGGATAACGGATCTGACCCCGAGAGTCGTTCCGACAGATTGCGGAAAACCGCCATCCCACGGACGGCCAGCTTCTGCTTTTGAGGTTGCCGGCCAGCGGCCGGCACTACAGCGGCCTGCCGGCACCTGTCCCCATTCAGCCAGGTAAGTGCTGGTCACAGGATAGGCAGACGCCTTGTTGCCTCCGCCAATCGGGTCCACATTCCTGTGCAGAAGACGGGCCACCGCCCGTTGTCGAGACAACAGGAGCCCTGCATGTCCGCTGCCCCCACCACCGCCATTTCCCGCGATCCGGCTACCGGCCAGCAGATCGCCAGCCATCCCTTCGCCACCGATGCCGAACTGGATGCGATCCTCGAGCGTGGCCAGGCCGGCTTCGCCGCCTGGAGCGCCAGCAGCCTCGAACAGCGGGCCACAGTGCTGCGTGCGATGGCCGCCGTACTGCGCCGTGACCGTGAAAAGCTGGCCGCGCTGGCCACTGCCGAAATGGGCAAGGTCCAGGCCGAAGCACTGGCCGAGATCGAGAAGTGCGCCGTGCTGTGCGACTGGTACGCCGACCACGGCGCGCAGTTCCTGCGTGACGAACCCACCCAGGTGCCCGATGACAAGGCCTACGTGTCCTACCTGCCGCTGGGCGTGGTGCTGGGCATCATGCCGTGGAATTTCCCGTACTGGCAGGTGATGCGCGCGGCGGTGCCGATCTTGATGGGTGGCAATGGCTTCCTGCTGAAGCCGGCCGAGAACATCGTCGGTACCGCGCAGCTGCTCGACGCCGCCTGGCGCGACGCGGGGCTGCCGGAAGGCACCTTCATCGCCGCCAACATCAGCCGCGAGGGCACCAGCCGCGCGATTGCCGATGACCGCATTGCGGCAGTCACCCTGACCGGCAGCGTGGCCGCCGGCCGCAGCATCGCCGCCCAGGCCGGGCAGGCGCTGAAGAAGGTGGTGCTGGAGCTGGGGGGCTCGGATCCGTTCATCGTGCTGGCCGATGCCGATCTGGACGCTGCCGTGGACGCGGCGGTGGCCTCGCGCTTCCAGAATACCGGGCAGGTCTGCATTGCCGGCAAGCGGATCATCGTTGAAGACGCGGTGTACGACCGCTTCGTCGCGCAGTTCTGCCAGAAGGTGCAGGCACTGACCATCGGCGATGGCCGCGAGGCAGGCAACCGCATCGGGCCGATGGCACGCCAGGACCTGCTGGAACAGTTGGACGCGCAGGTGCGCGCCTCGGTGGACGCAGGCGCGAAGCTGCTCGTCGGTGGCCATCAGCTCGATCGCCCGGGCGCGTTCTATGCGCCCACCGTGCTGGCGGACGTGGAGCCGGGCATGCAGGCCTTTGATACGGAGACGTTCGGGCCGGTGGCCTCGATCAGCCGCGCCCGTGACGCCGACCACGCAGTGGAACTGGCCAACCAGAGCGAATTCGGCCTCAGCGGCAACCTGTGGACCGGCGACCGCGCCCGTGCCATGCAGCTGGCGCGCCGGCTGCAGACCGGCGGCGTGTTCGTCAACGGCTTCTCCGCTTCCGACCCCCGCGTGCCGATCGGCGGCGTGAAGAAGAGCGGCTTCGGCCGCGAGCTCTCGCACTTCGGCATCCGTGAATTCGTCAACGCGCAGACAGTGTGGTTCGACAAGCATTGACGCGCGGCTCTCATCCTTCCTGCAACGATCCACCATCAGTCCAGCACAAAGGACGGCATCCGATGTCCAAGGGTTCAGATCTGCTCGTCGCCGCACTTGAGAACGAAGGCGTCGAGCGCATTTTCGGTATTCCCGGCGAAGAAAACCTCGACGTGGTCGAGTCGCTCCGCCATTCCAGCATCGAACTGGTCATCACCCGCCACGAACAGGCGGCGGTCTTCATGGCGGCCACTTACGGCCGCCTGACCGGCAAGCCGGGCGTATGCCTGGCAACGCTCGGCCCGGGCGCGCTCAACTTCACCACCGGCGCTGCCTATGCGCTGCTCGGTGCGTGGCCGGTGATCCTGATCACCGGACAGAAGGGCATCGTCGCCAGCAAGCAGGCGCGCTTCCAGATCGTCGACATCGTCAGCACGATGAAGCCGCTGACCAAGCAGGCGCGGCAGATCGTCTCGGCGCGCACGATCCCGACCATCGTCCGCGAGGCGTTCCGGGTTGCCCAGGAAGAGCGGCCAGGCCCGGTGCTGCTGGAGCTGCCCGAGGACATCGCCGCCGATGAGGTCGAGGGCGCGGCGCTGATCCCGCCGCACGCGGTGGACCGCCCGGTCGCCAGCCCGGAAGCGCTGGACCGCGCGGCGGAGATCATCCGCAACGCCCGGCGTCCGCTGCTGATGATCGCTTCGGCGGCGTCGCGGCCGCAGTCCAGCGAGGCGCTGTCGGCGTTCGTGCTGCGCGCCGGCATTCCGTTCTTCACCACGCAGATGGGCAAGGGCGCGGTCGCCGGGGGCTCGGGCCTGTACATGGGCACCGCGGCGCTGACCGAGCGCGATTACGTGCACATGGCGATCGACCAGGCCGACGTGATCGTGACCATCGGTCACGAAGTCACCGAGAAGCCGCCGTTCGTGATGCGCCCGGGTGGGCCGACGGTGATCCATATCGGCTACTCGCAGGCGGCCGTAGAGCAGGTGTACTTCCCGCAGGTGGAGGTGATCGGTGATATCGGCCGTTCGTTGACCCAGCTGGCCGATCGCATCGAAGGTGCAGTGCCCAATGCCGATGCGCTGCTGCCGCTGCGCGCAACCATCCTCGAGCACCTGGCCGACCGTGCCGACGAGGCCCGGTTCACCCCGCAGCGGCTGGTGCACGACGTGCGCCAGGTGATGCCACCGGATGGCATCGTGGCGCTGGACAACGGCATGTACAAGATCTGGTTTGCGCGCAACTACCGCACCCAGGTGGCCAACACATTGCTGCTGGACAACGCGCTGGCGACCATGGGCGCGGGCCTGCCGTCGGCGATCATGGCCTCGATCCTGTATCCACAGCGACGGGTGCTGGCGGTATGTGGCGACGGCGGCTTCATGATGAACAGCCAGGAGCTAGAGACGGCGCGGCGGCTGGGCCTGAACCTGGTGGTGCTGATCCTCAACGACGGTGCCTACGGAATGATCCGCTGGAAGCAGGCGGTGGATGGCTTCACCGACTATGGCATGACCTTCAGCAACCCGGATTTCGTGAAGTACGCGGAGGCCTACGGCTGCAAGGGCCACGAGGTGACCGCCATCGAGCAGTTCATCCCGACCCTGGAAGCTGCATTCAACGCGGGTGGGGTGCACCTGGTCTCGGTGCCGGTGGACTATTCGGAGAACCAGCGGGTGCTGGTGGATGAGTTGCGGCAGGCCTTCCCCGGCAACAGGTAGACATCCAGGGTCCAGGCAGGGTCCCGGACGGGGTCGGATGCCTTTGCGCAGCAAAGGGATCTGACCCTTCTCCCGGCTGGGGCAGGGCGGTTTTGGTATGCTGGGCAACCGGCCGTGCCGGGCGCTGCATCCCCCCTCACTACACGATTCCCGCAGATCCATGAGCGAAGCTACCGATACCCCCCCCGTCGACGAAAACAAGTTGATCGCCGAGCGCCGCGAGAAACTCAAAGCGCTGCGTGGGCAGGGCATCGCGTATCCGAACGATTTCCGTCGCGAGGACTTCGCCGGCCGCCTGCAGGAAGAATTCGCCGATGCCGAGCAGTGGACCGCCGAGGCGCTGGAAGGCAACGGCCGCCAGGTGAAGATGGCCGGCCGCCTGATGGCCAAGCGCATCATGGGCAAGGCCAGCTTCGCACAGATCCAGGACGAGTCCGGCCGCATCCAGCTGTTCCTGCAGGGTGCCGTGCTGGGCGATGCCTACACCGCGTTCAAGGGCTGGGACGTGGGTGACATCATCGCCGTCGAAGGCGGCCTGACCCGCACCAAGACCGGCGAACTGTCGGTCAAGGCCGAGTCGATCCGCCTGCTGACCAAGTCGCTGCGCCCGCTGCCGGACAAGTGGCACGGCCTGGCCGACGTCGAGCAGCGCTATCGCCAGCGCTACGTCGACCTGATCGTGACCCCGGAGTCGCGCGCGGTCTTCATCAAGCGCTCCAAGATCATCCGCGCCATGCGCGCATGGCTGGACAGCCGCGACTTCCTGGAAGTCGAGACGCCGATGATGCATTACATCCCCGGCGGCGCGGCGGCCAAGCCGTTCACCACCCACCACAATGCGCTGGACCTGGACCTGTACCTGCGCGTGGCGCCGGAGCTGTACCTCAAGCGCCTGACCGTGGGTGGCCTGGAGCGGGTGTACGAGATCAACCGCAACTTCCGCAATGAAGGCGTCAGCACCCGCCACAACCCGGAATTCACCATGATGGAGCTGTACGAGGCCTACGCCACGTACAACGAGATCATGGACCTGACCGAAGGCGTGATCCGTGACGTGGCCAGGACCGTCAACGGCAGCACCGAGGTCGAGTGGGATGGCGCGAAGATCGATCTGGGCCCGGCGTTCCGCCGCTGGCGCATGGACGAGGCAGTCCGCCACCACAACCCGGAAATCTCCGTCGCCGACTGTACCGACCGCGACGCGCTGCTGCGCCATTGCGAGCGCCTGAAGATCCGCGTCAAGCCGTCCTACGGCTGGGGCAAGCTGCTGCTGGAGATCTTCGAGGCCACCGTCGAGCACACCCTGATCCAGCCGACCTTCATCACCGACCACCCGGTGGAGGTCTCGCCGCTGGCCCGTGCCAACGACAATGACCCGGGCTACACCGACCGCTTCGAGCTGTTCGTCAACGGCAAGGAGCTGGCCAACGGCTTCTCCGAGCTGAACGATCCGGAAGACCAGGCCCAGCGCTTCCAGGCCCAGGTGGCCGCGAAGGAAGGTGGCGATGACGAGGCCATGCACTACGACGCCGACTACATCCGTGCGCTGGAGTACGGCATGGCACCGACCGGCGGCCTCGGCATCGGCGTGGATCGTCTGGTGATGCTGCTGACCGGCAGCAGCTCGATCCGCGATGTACTGCTGTTCCCGTACATGCGTCCGGAGCAGTAAGTCGCCTTTTTGACTCCCGATTGTGCGCGCCGTCGCGAAACGAGACGGCGCGATTGACGCGTCCCGCACTCGGCGTATCGTAATTGCACTACCTTGACGCCTGTTATGGCTTGATCGGCGCCAGGGGGAGGGCACGGTGTGGGGAGTCCGCTTCACATTGTGATGACGATCATGAATCGGGACGCATGACACGGGAGTCAGGCCGATGCAGGGTGCGAGCGTTCGCAGCGGCAGAGTATCCTCGCCTGCTGATGATCCAGCGTGGTCGAAAAACCAGGCAGAGTACGCGTTGAACATCGTCATCGTTGACGACCAGACTTCCGCACGGACGATGCTGCGTCACGTCATCGAAGACATCGCGCCGGAACTGAGCGTGTATGACTTCGGAGACCCGTTGACCGCATTGGCCTGGTGCGAAGCCCATCCGGTCGACCTGCTGCTGCTCGATTACCGCATGCCGGAGATGGATGGGCTGGAGTTCGCCCGTCGTTTCCGTCGCCTGCCCAAGCACCGCGACATTCCGGTGATCCTGATCACCGTGGTCGGTGACGAGCCGATCCGCCAGGCGGCACTGGAAGCCGGCGTCATCGACTTCCTGGTCAAGCCGATCCGCCCGCGCGAACTGCGTGCGCGCTGCTACAACCTGCTGCAGTTGCGCCAGCAGACCGAGAACGTGAAGCAACGGGCGCTGTCGCTGGAGCAGCGCCTGCTGGCCAGCATGCATGAGGTCGAAGAGCGCGAGCGCGAAACGCTGTCGCGGCTGGCGCGGGCGATCGAGTTCCGTGACGCCGGCACCAGCGCCTACCTGGAGCGCATGGCGCGCGTGGCCGGACTGATCGCCGAACAGCTCGGGCTGCCCGAGGAGGACGTGCGCCTGATCGAAATGGCTGCGCCGCTGCATGACATGGGCAAGATCGCCATTCCCGATGCGGTGCTGCTCAAGCAGGGCAAGCTCAACGAGGAAGAGCTGGCGATCATGCGCCGGCACCCGCGGATTGGCCATGAACTGCTGAGCGGCAGCCAGAATCGTTTCATCCAGGTTGGCGCATTGATCGCACTGCGTCATCATGAGCGCTACGACGGCAGCGGCTATCCCGATGGGCTGGTCGGCGATGCGATTCCGCTGGAAGCGCGCATCGTGGCCGTCGCCGATGTCTTCGACGCCCTGATTTCGCCCCGTCCGTACAAGGAAGCATGGACCATGGAAGCCACCCTGGCTTATCTCTACGCCCAGCGTGGCCGGCTGTTCGATCCCCGATGCGTGGACGCGCTGCTGCGCGGCCGCGAACAGCTGGACCAGATCTGCGCCGAGCATTCGATGGCGTCCGCGCGCCCGGGGCTGGGCGCGTGAAACGCCTGTCGTCGCAGCTGCGGCTGCGCCTGTCCCAGCGCCAGGACAGCGAGCACGGCCAGCAGATCGTCCGCATCGTGCTGATCAGCCTGATCCTGGCCTACGTGCTGTTGCCGGCGCCGCGCCACGATCTGCCGCACACCCAGTACGTCGGTGTGCTGGCGATCGTGCTGACCGGCCTGAGCCTGTCGCTGCTGCTGTTCGGCTGGCTGCTGTGGCGGCCGGCGCGTTCCGATCCGCGCCGCGTGCTGGGCATGCTGGCCGACTACGGCCTGATCGCTGCGGGCATGGTGCAGATGGGCGAGCCGCTGGCCTGGGTCTACATCGTGGTGATGTGGGTGACGGTCGGCAACGGCATGCGCTTCGGCAACCATTACCTGTACGTGGCGGTGGCGATGGCCATGGTGAGCTTCGGTTGCACCGTGCTGCTGACGCCCTACTGGCAACAGAATTTCCGCCTGGCCATCGGCCTCTGGCTGGGCCTGGCAGCGGTGCCGCTGTACTTCTCGACACTGCTGCGGCAGCTGACCGAAGCGATGGCCGAGGCGCGCCGCGCCAGCGAGGCCAAGAGCCGGTTCCTGGCCAACATGAGCCATGAGTTCCGCACGCCGTTGAACGGTCTCAACGGCATGACCGAAGTGCTGGCCACCACGCGCCTGGATGACGAGCAGCGCGAGTGCCTCAACACCATCCAGGCGTCGTCGCGCAGCCTGCTGGCACTGGTGGAGGAAGTGCTGGACATCTCGGCCATCGAGGCCGGCAAGCTGCGCGTGGTGGCCGAGGACTTCGCCGTGGCCGACGTGATCCAGGCGATCGGCCTGATCCTGTTGCCACAGGCCAAGGCCAAGCGACTGGATTACCGGGTGAAGGTGGCCGACGGTGTGCCGCCACGCGTGCGCGGCGATGTCGGGCACCTGCGGCAGATCCTGCTGAACCTGGCCGGCAACGCGGTCAAGTTCACCGACCATGGCCGGGTCGAGATCCGGGTCGGCGTGGTACAGGCCGATGCCAGCGGGGCGGTGCGGTTGCGCTTCGACATCCTCGACACCGGCATCGGCGTGCCACCTGCCATGCGTGCACGGCTGTTCGACGCGTTCGAGCAGGCCGACGTCAGCATGGCGCGCCGTCACGAGGGGACCGGGCTGGGCACGACCATCGCCAAGGGCCTGGTCGAGGCGATGGACGGTGACATCGGCTATCTGGAAAACCCGCCGCGCGGCAGCCACTTCTGGGTCGAACTGCCGTTCGCGCCGCCGCAGCCGCAGGTGCCGGGCGCGGTGCCGAGCCTGAGCGGCGACGAAGGCGCGGGCCCGGGCGGCAACGTGATCGCTTTTGCCGATCCGTTCCTGCGCCATCGCGCCCGCGTGCGCAGCATGCAGATCCTGGTGGCCGACGACCACGAGGCCAACCGCATGGTCCTGCAGCGCCTGCTGCAGAAGGCCGGCCATCGCGTGCTGTGCGTGGATGGCGGTGAGGCGGTGCTGGATGCGCTGGCCGACAGCGAGTTCGACGCGGTCATCGTCGATCTGCACATGCCGGGCATGAGCGGGCTGGACATGCTCAAGGAACTGCGGGTGATGCAGGCCGGCGGCGGTCCGCGCACGCCGGTGCTGGTACTCAGTGCGGATGTAACGCCCGAGGCGATCCAGCGCTGTACCCAGGCCGGCGCACATGCCTTCCTGGCCAAGCCCGTCGTTGCGGTGCGCCTGCTCGATACGCTGGCCGAGATCGCCAGCAATGCCCAGCTGAAGACCATGGCCGCACCGGTGGTGCGACCGGCGGCGCCGCTGCAGGATGGCGTGCTCGACAGCAGCGTGCTGGACGAACTGGCCTCGCTGGGCATGGGCGAGGGCTTCGAGCGTGAATTCATCCGCCAGTGCCTGGAAGACGTGGCGAGCTGCATGGGCAAGGCCGAGCAGGCCGGCGAGGCGGCTCAGTGGGACGTGTTCCGCGAACAGTCCCACGCGATCAAGGGCGTGGCCAGCAACCTTGGCCTGATGCGCGCGTCCAACCGTGCCGGCGAGCTGATGCGGATGGCCGACTGGCAGCTGAAGACCGAATGGCGCACGCGCCTGGGCATCCTGCAGGAGGCGATCAAGGAAGGCCGGCGCGCACTCGACGCGCGGGCCGAACGCCGGCTGCGCGGAGCCGCCGATGATGGTGAAGCGCGCTGAGGCGTGGCGTGAACTCAAAAAAAGCCCGGTGGCCAGCCGGGCTTGAACCCATCCTGGGGGAGGGGAGGAATCAGGCCGCGTCGAGACTGGCGCGACGGGTCTGGGCCTTGATCAGGCGATCCATGGTGCGCAGCGAGCGGTCGCCGAGTGCGAGGGCGGAATCGACCCATACCTTGGTGATCTCCAGCAGTTCGTCGTAGCTGACCGGCTGGGCGATGGCGCGTGCGGCGTTCATCGCCAGATAGGACTGCGGCGTGCGCTGCTGCTGGCGGATCAGTTCTTCCACCGCCGCCCGGCCTTCGCCCTTCTTCGCCAGCACGTCGACCACGCCCATCGCGTGCATCTCCTCAGCGCTGTAGACCCGGCCGTCGAGGATGATCTTCTCGGCCAGGTGGGGCGACACGCGCCGGCACAGGAACGAGTACGCACCCATGCCCGGGAACAGGCCGAACAGCACCTCCGGCAGGCCCAGTCCGCTGCCTTCCTCGGCGACGATGGTGTGGCAGGCCAGGGCCATTTCCAGGCCGCCGCCGAGGGCGTCACCCTGGATCAGCGCGATCGAACGGACGTCGCCGCCGAACCCGGTGTGCAGGTGGTGCACGCCCTCCACGCAGCGCTGGGCGTAGTTCAGCAGGAGGTCGCGGTTGCCTTCGCGGATCAGGCGGGTGAACAGGTCCAGGTCGCCACCCAGGTTGTAGGCAACGGCATCGGAGGCCAGCACGAAATGCCGCAATGTCCCGTTGTGGCGTTCGGCAGGGCTGCGGGTGATGGCCGCCATGTAGCTCCACATTTCGTCGAGCATGTCCTTGCGGCAGCAGGGGCGGATCCCGGTGGCGGCATCGGCGTGCATGAACAGCCAGTGGGCAGCGCCGTCGGCGCTGTCTTCGGTACGGATGGTGGCGAACGGTGAGCCGCTTGAAGGCAGCTTTTCGATGGTACTCATGGAAGGGTCCTCGGCATGCGGCCCGCAGTGTCAGGTGGGTGGCCGGCGGGCCGAACGGTCCACACACGCGGCGATGCTACACCGCCTCAGGGGCGTCGCATGCGAAAGGGCCCGGGACGTTTCCGCCCCGGGCCCTGCATCGTTCAAATTGCCGCAAACCCTTACTGGGCGGGCGTATCGCGGAGTTCGCGACGGAGGATCTTGCCGACGTTGGTCTTCGGCAGCTCCTTTCGGAATTCAACGATTTTGGGGTGCTTGTAGCCGGTCAGGTTGGCCCGGGCATGCTCCTTGACCATTTCGGCGGTCAGGTTCGGGTCCTTCTTCACGATGACCACCTTCACCACCTCGCCGGACTTGTCGTCCGGGACGCCGACCGCGGCCACTTCCAGCACGCCCGGCATCATCGCGATCACGTCCTCGACCTCGTTCGGGTACACGTTGAAGCCGGACACCAGGATCATGTCCTTCTTGCGGTCGACGATGTAGAAGAAGCCGTGTTCGTCCATCTTGGCCATGTCGCCGGTATGCAGCCAGCCGTCCGCGTCGATGGCCTTGGCCGTTTCCTCCGGGCGCTGCCAGTAGCCCTTCATCACCTGCGGGCCCTTGATGCAGAGCTCGCCGACATCGCCCAGCGGCAGGATGGCACTGTTGTCATCCTTGATGCAGGCATCGGTGGACGGGATCGGCAGTCCGATCGAGCCGTTGTACTCGGTCAGGGTGAGCGGGTTGATGCAGGCCGCCGGTGAGGTCTCGGTCAGGCCATAGGCCTCGACCAGGGTCACGCCGGTCACCTTCTTCCAGCGCTCGGCCACGGCGCGCTGCACCGCCATGCCACCGCCCAGGGTGACCTTCAGCGAGGAGAAGTCGACCGTGTCGAAGCCGGGGGTGTTGAGCAGCCCGTTGAACAGCGTGTTGACGCCGGTGATGGCGGTGAAGCGCACCGACTTGAGCTCCTTGACGAAGCCCTTCATGTCCCGCGGGTTGGTGATCAGGTGGTTGCAGCCACCGAACTTCATGAAGACCAGCCCGTTCGCGGTCAGCGCAAAGATGTGGTACAGCGGCAGGGCGGTGATGATCCACTCCTTGCCCATCTCGATGCCCGACGCGCTGATCCAGGCCGAGGCCTGCTGCATGTTGGCGATCAGGTTGCGGTTGGTCAGCATGGCGCCCTTGGCCACGCCGGTGGTGCCGCCGGTGTACTGCAGGAAGGCGATGTCGTCGTGGTCGATCTCGACCTTGGGCAGGCTGTGGCGGCTGCCGAGCTTGAGCGCCTGGCGGAAGCGCACCGCGCCCTTGAGATGGTAGTTGGGCACCATCTTCTTGATGTACTTCAGCACGAAGTTGACGATCACGCCCTTGGCGCCGAGCAGGTCGCCCAGGCCGGTGGTGACCACATGCTTGACCGGCGTATCGGCGATGACCTGTTCGACGGTGTCGCCGAAGTTGTCGACCACCACCAGCGCGGTCACGCCGGCATCGATGAGCTGGTGCTTGAGCTCGCGCGCGGTGTACAGCGGGTTGACGTTGACCACGGTCAGGCCGGCGCGCAGCACGCCGAAGGTGGCCACCGGGTACTGCAGGCAGTTGGGCATCATCAGGGCGACGCGGTCGCCCTTCTTGAGCTTGAGCTCACCCAGCAGGTAGGCCGCGAACTGTTCGACCAGCGCGTCGGTCTCGCCATAGGTGAGGACCTTGCCGAAGCTGGAGTAGGCGGGACGGTCGCGGAACTTCGCGACGGAAGCGTCGAAGACCGAAGCTACCGAATGGAACTCGTTGACGTCGATTTCGGCGGGAACGCCTTTCGGATAGCTCTGCAGCCAGGGACGATCCAGACTCATATTCCCCCTCCAGGAATCGTGATGTATTAGGTTCCGACCCTGAGCGTATCGACAACGGCCGGTCATTGCAGCATACCCCGCCGTAGGGAAAACGCGAAGAGGCCCCGGAGAGCCTCTTTGCTGGATAGTGCCGGCCGCTGGCCGGCATCTGCGCTGGACAGGCCATCCGATGGATGCCGGCCAGCGGCCGGCACTACCGTGGCCCCAAGCTGGCCGCCTGCGTCAACCCTGCTTGCGCACCGGCGCACCGTTGGCCTTGTAGTACGGCGCGGTGCTGCGGGCCAGCGGCGTGCGGCCGCGGATCACGTCGGCCAGCTTCTCGGCCATCATGATGGTCGGCGCGTTGAGGTTGCCGGTCACCACCTGCGGCATGATCGAGGCATCGACGATGCGCAGGCCTTCCAGGCCGTGCACGCGACCCTGGCCATCGACCACCGCCATCGGGTCGTCGGCATGGCCCATCTTGTTCGAGCAGGACGGGTGGTAGGCGGTCTCGGCATGCTCGCGCACGAACGCATCGATCTGTGCATCGGTCTGCAGTGCACTGCCCGGCGAGATCTCGCGGCCGCTGTACGGGGCCAGTGCCGGCTGCGCGAAGATCTCGCGGGTGATGCGGATCGCCGCGCGGAATTCGCGCCAGTCCTGCTCGTGCGACATGTAGTTGAACAGGATGCTCGGATGTTCGCGCGGATCCTTCGAGCGCACGTGGATGCGGCCACGGCTGGGCGAGCGCATCGAGCCGACGTGCATCTGGAAGCTGTGCGCCTTGATCGGGTTGGAGCCGTTGTAATTGATCGCCACCGGCAGGAAGTGGTACTGCAGGTTCGGCCAGTCGAATTCGGCGTCGCTGCGGATGAAGCCACCGGCCTCGAACTGGTTGCTGGCGCCGATGCCGGTGCCCAGGAACAGCCACTCGGCACCGATCGCCGGCTGGTTGTACAGCTTCAGCGCCGGGGCCAGCGAGACCGGCTTCTTGCACTCGTACTGCAGGTACATCTCAAGGTGGTCCTGCAGGTTGGCGCCGACGCCGGGCAGGTGGTGCACCAGGTCGATGTCGAGGCTGCGCAGCAGGTCGGCCGGGCCGACGCCCGAGCGCTGCAGGATCTGCGGCGAGGCGATGGCGCCGCCGCACAGCAGCACCTCGCGGCGGGCGGTCGCACGCTGCGGCTGGTCGTTGTGCAGCCACTGCACGCCCACCGCACGCTTGCCCGAGAACAGGATGCGGTCGGTCAGCGCGTGGGTGACGATGGTCAGGTTCGGGCGCGGCTTGGCCAGGTCCAGGTAGCCGCGGGCGGTGCTGGAGCGACGGCCCTTCGGGGTCACCGTGCGGTCCATCGGGCCGAAGCCTTCCTGCTGGTAGCCGTTGAGATCGTCGGTGCGCGGGTAGCCGGCCTGCACGCCGGCCTCGACCATCGCAGCGAACAGTTCGTTGTTGCCGGCCTTGGGCGTGGTCACGCGCAGCGGGCCGTCACCGCCGTGGTAGTCGTTGGGGCCGATGTCACGGGTTTCGGCCTTGCGGAAGTAGGGCAGGCAGTCCAGGTAGGTCCAGTCTTCCAGGCCGGGCATGCTGGCCCAGTTGTCGTAGTCCATCGCATTGCCACGGATGTAGCACATGCCGTTGATCAGCGACGAGCCGCCCAGGCCCTTGCCGCGGCCGCAGTCCATGCGGCGGTTGTTCATGAAGGGCTCCGGATCGGTCTTGTACGCCCAGTTGTAGCGCTTGCCCTGCAGCGGGAAGGCCAGTGCGGCCGGCATCTGGGTACGGAAATCGAACCGGTAGTCCGGGCCACCGGCTTCCAGCAGCAGCACGCTGACATCGGCATCTTCGGTGAGGCGGGTGGCCAGCACGTTGCCGGCCGAACCGGCGCCGATGATGATGTAGTCGTACTCGTTATGGGTGCTCATGGGTGTCTCCTGCAGGCCGCGACGCACTGCGGGCAGGCGTCGCGGCGGAATGTCGGATCGGCGCGATGGCCGGACGAAGGGGCGTGCTGGCGGCGCGCCGGTCAGAACACGCTGGCGTAGTCGCCCAGCTCGACCTGCACCGACTTGATGCGGGTGTAGTGGCCGAGGGTCGAGATGCCGTTCTCGCGGCCGACGCCGGATTCCTTGTAGCCACCGACCGGCATTTCGGCCGGCGATTCACCCCAGGTGTTGATCCAGCAGATGCCGGCTTCCAGGCGATGGATGATGCGGTGGGCGCGGCTGATGTCCTTGCTGACCACGCCGGCGGCGAGGCCGAAGGTGGTGTCGTTGGCGCGGCGCACCACTTCGTCTTCGTCGTCGTAGGCGAGGATGCTCATCACCGGCCCGAAGATCTCTTCCCGGACAATCGTCATGTCGTCGCGGCAATCGGAGAACACGGTCGGCAGCACGTAGGCACCGTTGGCCAGCGCGCCTTCAGTGGCACGGCCGCCGCCCACCAGCAGGCGGGCGCCCTCGGCCTTGCCGCTTTCGATGTAGCGCAGCACGTTTTCCATGTGCGGGAAGCTGGTCAGCGGGCCGAAGTTGGTCTCGGCGGCCATCGGGTCGCCGATGCGGATGCGCTTGACGCGCTCGACAACGGCGGCCTCGAACGCGGCCAGCATGGTGCGCGGCACGAACACGCGGGTGCCGTTGGTGCAGACCTGGCCGGAGCTGAAGAAGTTGGCCATCACCGCGATGTCCGCGGCGCGGTCCAGGTCGGCGTCATCGCAGATCACCAGCGGCGACTTGCCGCCCAGCTCCATGGTCACTTCCTTCAGCGACGAGGACGCGGCGCTGGCCATGACCTTCTTGCCGGTGGCGACGCCGCCGGTGAAGGAGATCTTCTCGATCACCGGGTGCTCGGTCAGCCACTGGCCGATCTCGCGGCCCGGGCCCTGCACGACGTTGAACACACCGGCCGGCACGCCGGCTTCGGTGTAGATCTCGGCCAGCCGGATCGCGGTCAACGGGGTCACTTCGGACGGCTTGAACACCATCGCGTTGCCGGCGGCCAGGGCGGGGGCGGACTTCCACATGGCGATCTGGATCGGGTAGTTCCAGGCGCCGATGCCGGCCACCACACCCAGCGGTTCGCGGCGGGTGTAGAAGAAGCTCGATTCGCGCAGCGGCAGCTGGATGCCTTCGATCGCGGTGGCCAGGCCGGCGTAGTACTCGACCACGTCGGCACCGGTGACGATGTCCACCGTGGTGGTCTCGGCCAGCGCCTTGCCGGTGTCCAGCGTTTCCAGGTGGGCCAGTTCGTCGTTGCGCTCGCGCAGGATCTCGACGGCGCGGCGCAGGATGCGCGAACGCTCCATCGCGGTCATTGCCGCCCATGCCTTCTGGCCCTCGGCCGCGCTCTGCACGGCGCGCTCGACGTCGGCCTGGCTGGCAACCTGCACTTCGGCGATCACCTCACCGGTGGCCGGGTTGACGGTCTTGAAGGTCTTGCCGCTGGTGGCATCGACGCGCTGGCCGTGGATGTAGAGCTGTTGGACGGGCAGGGTGGTCATGGGGCGTACTCCTTGGAAGGGGGCGGGTGCTGAAGCGCTTATAGCGCGGCAGCCTGCAACTGGAAGTCGATGTAGCCGTAGGCGATGCGCCGGGACTTGTCGGCGTTGAACTGGCCGCCGACCAGGCTGCCGCGCAGCCACAGGCCGTCGATCATCGCGGCCAGGCCACGGGCGGCCAGGCGCGCCTGCGGATGGGGCAGCAGGCGGTTGAACTGGTGGCACAGGTTGGAGAACAGGCGCTGGTCGTTGGCGCGCTGCAACCGGGCCAGTTCCGGCTGATGCATGCTGGCGGCCCAGAACGTGAGCCAGACGCGCATCGCGGTACCGTTGATCTGGCTGTCGTCGAAGTTGCCATCGACGATGGCACGCAGCTGCTCGCGGGGGTCATCGCTGGCCTCGGCGCGGTAGCGGGCGACGGCGTCCTTCAGTTCGCGCAGGATCTGCCGCATTGCAGCATTGAGCAGGCCGTCCTTGTCGCCGAAGTAGTGGGCGACGATGCCGCTGGACAGCCCTGCCTTCTTCGCGATGGTGGCGACGGTCGCGTCGGCCATGCCGATCTCGTCGATGGTCTGGAAAGTGGCCCGGATCAGCTGTTCGCGCCGTACCGGTTCCACGCCTTTCTTCGGCATTGTCTCTCCACGGTTTGCGACCCGAAGGATCGGGTTGCCGGCCATTATGCTTTTTATTGATTGAACGTTCAATCAATAAACCCTAGGATGCGCTCGCGCCCCACGCCATGGGCCCGGTTTTCCGGTCCGGCCCCGCCCATGTGCTCCCCCGGACTGATGAGACGATCCCATGTCTTCCCTGGCTCATCCCAAGCGTTCGCCCCTGCGCTTGAACCGTTTTGTCTTCCTCAGCTCATCGGTGTCGATCGGCATCCTGGGGCTGCTCACCGTTCTCTATCCCGAAGGCAGCGAGCACTGGCTGCAATGGGCGCAGGCCGAGGTCTCTGCCGCGTTCGGCTGGTGGTACATGCTGCTGATCGTGCTGTGCCTGGGTTTCGTGCTGTGGCTGGCGTTCTCGCCTTACGGCCGCATCCGCCTGGGCCACAACGAGGAATCACCGGCCTTTGGCTACGTTGCCTGGGTCTCGATGCTGTTCTCGGCCGGCATCGGCATCGCGCTGCTGTACTACGGCGCCTACGAGCCGCTGGACCATTTCCTGCACCCGCCCGGGCAGCCTGGCGGCACCGTGGCCGCCGGCCGCGAGGCGATGGTGCTGACCTTCCTGCACTGGGGCCTGCATGGCTGGGCGCTGTATGCACTGGTCGGGGTGGCGCTGGGCTACTTCGCCTACCGCCGCGACCTGCCGCTGGCGCTGCGCTCGGCGCTGTACCCGATCTTCGGTGAGCGCATCCATGGCCGCATCGGCGACATGGTCGATGGCTTCGGCATCCTGGCCACGCTGATCTCGATGGTGACCAACCTCGGCATCGGCGCGCTGGTGGTGCAGTCCGGCCTGGTCTACCTGTTCCACATCCCGGATACGCCGCAGGTGCTGGTGGCCATCGTGCTGGTGATGATGGTGGTGGCCACCATCGGCGTGGTCGCTGGCGTGGAAAAGGGCATTGCGTGGCTGTCCAACCTCAACGTGCGCCTGCTGTGCGGCCTGCTGCTGTTCGTGCTGGTCACCGGCCCGACCCTGCACCTGTTCGACGGCCTGATCCAGAACACCGGCGATTATCTCGGCGCGTTCGTGCGCAAGAGCTTCGACATGTACCTCAACGATCCCAAGGGCCGTGAATGGATGGGGTCGTGGACGCTGTTCTACTGGGCGTGGTGGATCGCCTGGGCGCCGTTCGTCGGCCTTTTCGTGGCGCGCATCTCGCGCGGCCGCACCATCCGCGAAGTGATCATGGGCGTGCTGCTGATCCCGCTCGGCTTCACCCTGGCCTGGCTGTCGATCTTCGGCAACACCGCCATCGACCTGGTGCTCAACCATGGCCAGTCGATCCTGGGCGAGGTGGCCCAGCACGATGCGGCGATGACGCTGTTCAAGCTGCTGGAGTACCTGCCCGGCGCGCCGTACGTGGCCGGTGCCGCAGTGGTGATCGGCTTCGTGCTGTTCCTGACCCCGGTCGATTCGGGCACGCTGATGATCGCCAACCTGTGCACCCGTCGCGTTGACGATGGCGTCGAAGATGGCCATGACGCGCCGATCTGGCTGCGCGTGTTCTGGGCGGCCGGCATCACCGTGGCCAGCGTCGGCCTGCTGCTGGCCGGCAATTTCAGCGCGATGCAGACGGCGGTGGTGCTATGTGGCCTGCCGTTCTCGTTCACCCTGGCGTTCTACATGTGGGGCCTGTTGAAGGCGCTGCGCACCGACCCGGATGCGCCACGCCGGTGAGCGCGCACCTGGCGCCCATCCCGGTGCCGCCGGAGATGCGGTAGAGCCAGACCATGCCTGTCTGCAGAGAAACAGGAAGGGCCGGATCCGCGAGGATCCGGCCCTTTTGTTGGGTAGTCGACTAGCAGTCGACTCTACCGAGAGCGGAACGTTACTTGCTGGCCAGCTGGCGCAGCACGTACTGCAGCAGGCCGCCATGACGGAAGTACTCGACCTCCTTCGGGGTCAGCAGCATCACCGAGACCTCGAAGGTCTTCTTCGTGCCGTCGGCCTTGGTCGCGGTGACCGTGGCGCGCTTGCTGGCACCGTCCTGCAGGCCGGTGATGTCGATCACTTCCGAGCCGTCCAGGCCCAGGCTCTGGGCGTTCTCGCCGTTGCGGAACTGCAGCGGCAGCACGCCCATGCCGACCAGGTTGGAGCGGTGGATGCGCTCGAAGCTCTCGGCGATGACTGCCTTCACCCCCAGCAGCAGGGTGCCCTTGGCCGCCCAGTCGCGCGACGAGCCGGTGCCGTATTCCTTGCCGGCCAGCACCACCAGCGGCACCTTGTCGGCCTTGTACTTCATGGCGGCATCATAGATCGCCAGCTTCTCCGGCTGGCCACCACCGGCGGGGTAGTACAGGGTGTTGCCGCCTTCCTCGCCACCGAACATCAGGTTCTTGATGCGGATGTTGGCGAAGGTGCCGCGGACCATCACGTCATCGTTGCCGCGGCGGCTGCCGTAGCTGTTGAAGTCGGCCGGCTGCACGCCGCGTTCCTGCAGGAAGCGGCCTGCCGGCGAGTCCTTCTTGATGTTGCCGGCCGGGGAAATATGGTCGGTGGTGATCGAATCGCCGAACAGGCCCATCACGCGCGCGCCGTGCACGTCGTCGATGCTGCCGGTCTGCATGGTCATGCCATCGAAGTACGGCGGGTTCTTGATGTAGGTGGACGCATCGCTCCACGCGTACAGGTTGCCGTCCGGCGAGGCGATGGTGTTCCAGCGGGTGTCACCCTTGAACACGTCGGCGTAGTTCTGCTTGAACATCTCCGGCCCGATGGTGGCAGCGATGACGTCGCCGATTTCCTTGTTGCTCGGCCAGATGTCGCGCAGGAACACCGGCTGGCCGTCGCTGCCCGTACCCAGCGGCTGGGTGGTCAGGTCGATGTCGGTGGTGCCGGCGATGGCGTAGGCCACCACCAGCGGCGGGCTGGCCAGGTAGTTCATCTTCACTTCGGGGTGCACGCGGCCCTCGAAGTTGCGGTTGCCCGACAGCACCGAGGTGACCACCAGGTCACCGGCGGCGATGCCAGCGCTGACCTCGGTCGGCAGCGGGCCGGAGTTGCCGATGCAGGTGGTGCAGCCGTAGCCGACCACGTAGAAGCCGATCTTCTCCAGCTCCTTCAGCACGCCGGCCTTTTCCAGGTAGTCGGTGACCACGCGCGAGCCCGGCCCGAGCGAGGTCTTCACCCACGGCTGGCGGTTCAGGCCCTTGGCGGCCGCGTTGCGGGCCAGCAGGCCGGCACCGATCATCACCGCCGGGTTGGAGGTGTTGGTGCACGAGGTGATGGCGGCGATGACCACCGCGCCGTCCTTCAGCCGCACCTTGCGGCCTTCGATCTCGATGTCGGCGAAGCCCTTGGCCAGCTGCTCGTTGCCGACCGCCGCGCCGCCGCCTTCATTGACGAACGAGGACACATCATCACTGCGCTTGTCGCGGTTGCTGGTCATGCCGACCAGTGCTTCGCGGTAGTTCTTCTGCACGTCTTCCAGCAGCACGCGGTCCTGCGGGCGCTTCGGGCCGGCCAGCGACGGCTTCACCGTGCCCATGTCCAGTTCCAGCGTGGTGCTGTACTGGGCATGCGGGCTGCCCGGCTCATGCCAGAGGCCCTGCGCCTTGGCATAGGCCTCGACAAGGTTGATCTGCTCTTCGCTGCGGCCGGACAGGCGCAGGTAGTTCAGCGACTCGGCGTCGATCGGGAAGATGCCGCAGGTGGCGCCGTATTCCGGGGCCATGTTGCCGATGGTCGCCCGATCGGCCAGCGGCAGGTGCTGCAGGCCATCACCGTAGAACTCGACGAACTTGCCGACCACGCCGAGCTTGCGCAGCATCTGGGTGACGGTCAGCACCAGGTCGGTGGCGGTGGCGCCCTCGGGCAGCTTGCCGGTCAGCTTGAAGCCGACCACCTGCGGGATCAGCATCGACGACGGTTGGCCGAGCATGGCCGCCTCGGCCTCGATGCCGCCCACGCCCCAGCCCAGCACGCCGATGCCGTTGATCATGGTGGTGTGGCTGTCGGTGCCGAACACGGTATCCGGGTAGGCCACGGCCTTGCCATCCTTGTCCGCGGTCATCACCACGCGGGCGAGGTTTTCCAGGTTCACCTGGTGGACGATGCCGGTGTTGGGCGGCACCACCTTGAAGTTGTCGAAGGCCTTCTGGCCCCAGCGCAGGAAGCCGTAGCGTTCCTGGTTGCGCTGGAATTCGATCTTGCCGTTGAGGTCCAGCGCGTCGGGCTTGCCGAACACGTCGACCTGCACCGAGTGGTCGATGACCAGTTCGGAGGGAATCTGAGGGTTGATCTGCTCCGGCTTGCCGCCGAGCTTGACGACGGCGTCGCGCATCGCGGCCAGGTCGACCACGCAGGGCACGCCGGTGAAGTCCTGCAGGACCACGCGCGCGGGCATGAAGGCGATTTCGGTGTCCGGTTCGGCGGCCGGGTTCCAGCGGGCCACGGCCTCGATGTGGTCCTTGCCGACGGTGACGCCGCCATCCTCGTGCCGGAGCAGGTTCTCCAGCAGGATCTTCATCGAGTAGGGCAGGTGGGAGATATCGAAGCGCTGGCCCAGCGTGGGCAGGCTGAAGTAGTCGTAGGTCTTGCCGCCGACGTTCAGCTGGCTGCGGGTGGAGAACGAATCGCTCATGCGGGGTAACTCCTTCTTGCGGATGGCTTGCAGTGGCCCGCGCATGGGCGGGCCTGCTTGCGGTCGCCGCGGGCCTGACGGCCCCGGTCATCCCAGTATGAACCCCGGACTGAATGGGTTCATCCGGGCCGGGTTCCGACCTGCGGCATCGGTTCCAGACTACAGGGGAAGGTGTATGGCGTATGTCACGTTTGTGGCCGATCCTTTGCGAGGCAAGGGCTGGCGGGGCGCCGGTCCTGTTCAGGGTGGAAGTATGCCCGGGGAAGTATGTATAATTTGTGCATACTCTGGAGGGCCTACCGATGGAAGCCACTGTTGCAGAACGCGGACAGATCACCCTGCCCAAGGCGGTGCGTGATGCCCTCGGCCTGACCAAGGGCACGCTGCTGAAGGTCGAGCTGGACGGCAGCCGCATCATCCTGCGCAAGAGTGTTGACGATGCCATTTCACGGGCGCGCGGCAAGTTCGCGCTGGACGGCTTCGAGTCGTCCGATGCGGCGGTGCGCGCGGTGCGCGACGAGGAATAAGCCGTGATGATCGCCGTCGATTCACCGGTACTGGTCGAGCTGCTCAGCAATGGCCCGCAGGCCGATGCCGTGGAAGCCATCCTCCGGCAGAGCCTGGTCGGCGGCCGCGTGGTGGTCTGCGGCGCGACCCTGGCCGAAGTCTGCGCATCGCTGCGCGGCGGTGCCGAGGTGCTCGAAGCGCTGGAAGAAATGGGCGTGCACTTCAACCCGATGGAAGCCAAGTCGGCACTGCGCGCCGGCGAGATGCACCGCCGTCATCGCCAGCGCGGCGGCAGCCGCCGCAGCCTGGATGAATTCATGGTCGGCGCCCACGCACTGCTGCAGTGCGATGGCCTGATCACCTGGAACGACACGTTTTACCGCGACTACTTCAAGGGCCTGAAGCTGATCGTGCCGCACGCCTGAGCCCACTTTTGATTTTTCAACCTACGCATTACCCGGGAGTTGTCATGTTGGAAGCCTACCGCCACCACGTCGCCGAGCGCGCTGCGCTTGGCATCCCGCCGCTGCCGCTGAGCGCGCAGCAGACGGCCGATGTCATCGAACTGCTGAAGAACCCGCCGCAGGGCGAGGCCGAGTTCCTGCTCGACCTGCTGACCCACCGCGTGCCGGCCGGCGTCGATGACGCGGCCAAGGTCAAGGCGTCGTACCTGGCGGCGATCGCCCTGGGCAGCGAGCAGAACCCGCTGATCAGCCGTGAGCGCGCCACCGAACTGCTGGGCACCATGCTCGGCGGCTACAACGTGGCCCCGCTGGTGCAGCTGCTGGACGACGCCAGCGTCGGCACCATCGCCGCCAATGGCCTGAAGAAGACCCTGCTGGTGTTCGATGCGTTCCATGACGTGCAGGAAAAGGCCAAGGCGGGCAATGCCAACGCCCAGGCCGTGCTGCAGAGCTGGGCCGATGCCGAGTGGTTCACCAGCAATCCGGAAGTGCCGCAGAGCCTGACCGTCACCGTGTTCAAGGTGCCGGGCGAAACCAACACCGACGACCTGTCGCCGGCACCGGACGCGACCACCCGCCCGGACATTCCGATGCACGCCCTGGCGATGCTGAAGAACAAGCGCGACGATGCGCCGTTCACCCCGGAAGAAGACGGCAAGCGCGGCCCGATCCAGCAGATCCTGTCGCTGAAGGAAAAGGGCCACCTGGTTGCCTACGTCGGCGACGTGGTCGGCACCGGTTCCTCGCGCAAGTCGGCCACCAACAGCGTGCTGTGGTGGACCGGCGATGACATTCCGTTCATCCCGAACAAGCGCGCCGGTGGCGTCTGCCTGGGCGGCAAGATCGCACCGATCTTCTACAACACCATGGAAGATGCCGGCGCGCTGCCGATCGAGCTGGACGTATCGAAGATGGAGCACGGCGACGTCATCGAGCTGCGCCCGTACGAAGGCAAGGCGCTGAAGAACGGCGAAGTGATCGCCGAGTTCCAGGTCAAGTCCGACGTGCTGTTCGATGAAGTACGTGCCGGCGGCCGCATTCCGCTGATCATCGGCCGTGGCCTGACCGGCAAGGCGCGCGAAGCGCTGGGCCTGGCCCCGACCGACCTGTTCCGCCTGCCGGTGCAGCCGGCCGATACCGGCAAGGGCTTCTCGCTGGCGCAGAAGATGGTCGGCCGCGCCTGTGGCCTGCCGGAAGGCCAGGGCATGCGCCCGGGCACCTACTGCGAACCGAAGATGACCTCGGTCGGCTCGCAGGACACCACCGGCCCGATGACCCGCGACGAGCTGAAGGACCTGGCGTGCCTGGGCTTCTCGGCCGACCTGGTGATGCAGTCGTTCTGCCACACCGCCGCTTACCCGAAGCCGGTGGACGTGAAGACCCACCACACCCTGCCGGAGTTCATCTCCACCCGTGGCGGCGTTTCGCTGCGCCCGGGCGACGGCGTGATCCACAGCTGGCTCAACCGCATGCTGCTGCCGGACACCGTAGGTACCGGCGGTGACTCGCACACCCGTTTCCCGGTGGGCATTTCGTTCCCGGCCGGTTCGGGCCTGGTCGCCTTCGCCGCTGCCACCGGCGTGATGCCGCTGGACATGCCGGAGTCGGTGCTGGTGCGCTTCAAGGGCAAGATGCAGCCGGGCGTGACCCTGCGTGACTTGGTCAACGCGATCCCGCTGTACGCGATCAAGTCCGGCCTGCTGACCGTGGCCAAGGCTGGCAAGAAGAACATCTTCTCCGGCCGCATCCTGGAAATCGAAGGCCTGCCGGAGCTGAAGGTCGAACAGGCGTTCGAACTGTCCGACGCCTCGGCCGAGCGTTCGGCCGCCGGCTGCTCGGTGCGCCTGAACAAGGAACCGATCATCGAGTACCTGACCAGCAACATCACGCTGCTGAAGTGGATGATTGCCGAGGGTTACCAGGATCCGCGTTCGCTGCAGCGTCGCATCGAGAAGATGGAAGCCTGGCTGGCCAACCCGCAGCTGCTGGAGCCGGATGCCGACGCCGAGTACGCCGCCGTCATCGAGATCGACCTGGCCGACATCCACGAGCCGATCGTGGCCTGCCCGAACGACCCGGACGACGTGAAGACCCTGTCCGAAGTGGCCGGGGCCAAGATCGACGAAGTGTTCATCGGTTCGTGCATGACCAATATCGGTCACTTCCGCGCCGCGGCCAAGCTGCTGGAAGGCAAGCGTGACCTGCCGACCCGCCTGTGGGTGGCCCCGCCGACCAAGATGGACGCCTCGGAGCTGACCAAGGAAGGCGTGTACGGCACCTTCGGCGCCACCGGCGCGCGCATGGAAATGCCGGGCTGCTCGCTGTGCATGGGCAACCAGGCGCAGATCCGTGAAGGCTCCACTGCGATGTCGACCTCGACCCGCAACTTCCCGAACCGCCTGGGCCGCAACACCAACGTGTACCTGGGTTCGGCGGAACTGGCGGCGATCTGCTCGCGCCTGGGCCGCATCCCGACCAAGGAGGAGTACATGGCCGATGTGGGCGTGATCGCCGCCAGCGGCGCCGAGATCTATCGCTACATGAACTTCGACCAGATCGAGGAATACCAGGACGTGGCCAAGACGGTCGCTGCCTGAGGGTAGTGCCGGCCGCTGGCCGGCATTCCGTTGAAACAAAAAACCCCCGGCGAAAGCCGGGGGTTTTTTGTGTGCGGCGCGCTGGGTGGCCTAGCCCATCCGCATCGCGGTTCGGGTCTGCTCCTGGGCGTGGTCCTGCTGACCGACCTGCTGTGCCTGCGTAATCTGTTCGGCCTTGGCGAGCGACTGCTCCACCGTCGTATTGATTGCCTCGCTGATCGGTACCGACGCCCGCAGGTGTGCTGGATTCTCCGGTGCTCCCTGCACAACGAACATGCGAGGGCCCGAGCCATCGCTGGGTGGAGTGCCCAGGACCACATGATCAACGCGTTCGAGGCCGCTGCGCTTGGCCGTCGCAAGCAGGCTGGCCGTCATGCGCTCGCTGGTTTCATCGAAGCTGCGCCCGTGCCTGGCATCCACGGCGGATACACCCTCGCGAATCTGCTGGTAGAGCGCATGGTCTGGATGGCCTTCCTTCCTGGGATCCAAGCTTGCCTTGTCCAAGGTTGACTCAATGCTCTCCTGCAATGGACTCCTGGGAGAGAAGGCAGGATTGCCGAGCGAGGGCGAGCCCTTGTCGGTTGCATCCTGGATCAGCTGCTCCCCCGGCTTGAGCGCATTCCGGGCCCGCTGCTCCGCTTCAGCCTCGCGGCGGGCATATGCACCGGCTTCCTCGGTACCGCGCAGGTAATTGATCCCGTCGCGCAGCAGGCCAGGTCCGCCGCCGACCAGCACGGTGGTGCCCGCACGCAGCTGATGAACATCACGGCGATAGTCGGCAATCCGGCGCAGGTCGTCAGGATCTGTGATCCGGGCCTGCGGATTGTCGAGTACAGACGGCACCGGGCCCTTGTCGGTCACGCGATCAAGGAAATGCACCAATCGATGGGAGTCGCCCAACTGGACGGCCACTGCGGCGGACATGACATGGCCGCTTTTCATCCCGGGTGTTCCAAGCGAAGCGATGCGCTGGCCGTGCTCGGCGTTGCGCAGAACCTCCAGTTCCCTGGGCAGCGCATACATCTCGACCTTGCCGTAATGAGGACCGCCCGCGCTGACCAGGTCGCCTGCCATCACGTGGTTGGTGAAGGGCGCCGCGTTGGCCGGCTGGCCTTCGGGAAGGCGATACGCCAGCCCGGCGGCACCGTAGGGATTGAATGCATCACCGGGGAGGTTGTAGTGATGCGCAGTGATCTGCGCGAGCGCGCCGCCCAGCGAGTGGCCGGTGACGTGTACTGGGCCGGATCCTCTTTCATCGGCCAGCCTGAGGGCCTGCTTTGTCAGCGCCAGCGCATCGCTCAGTTGCGCGTTGACTCTGGCGGTGACCATCGCCGCGTCGATGCCGCCATCAAGCATGGGCTGGCGATCGAACTCGGTACCGCGATGGGCGACGATGACTTCCTTTGTATTGATGTTGAGGTAGACAACGCCCTGATATCCGCTCCCAGAGTCACGACAGGCCAGGACTTCGTACTTTGTTCCGCCGACGGTGATGTCGGAACTGACGGGCGGAAGCGGGTCCATATAGACATTGTCCGAGAGCGCCGCGCTTTCTCTGGGATTCATTGCGGTCCTCCTTCAATCCGTGTGGAGACTTCGATTGGGAAGTATTCCTCGCGCTTCTCTGGGGGCATCTTTTCGTACCAACTTGAAGGCTCGGTTGGCGTTCGCTCTGTCGACTGTCCTGTGGTCAAGCGTGGCAATGCGCGCTTTACGTACGCAGTGAAGGTTCTCCCGCCCTCAATTTCCGTGAAAAGCGCTGCGACGGACGCGCGGATAGGACGATCATCGATGATGAAGGCGAATGAAGCTTCCACGAGCACGGGTGTCCAAGTGCACGGGCCACGACCGTAATAGTCGGCAACTTCCATGCCGTCGTTGAAAACAACAGTGCTGAATTCAGTTGCACTGAGGCGCTGTGCCTGAAGCTCAACCTTGTGCTGGTTCGGCTCGTACTGCACCCCCTCCCAATTGTTGACCGGAGGGAGACAGAGTGGGTCTATCTCATACGTGACGAAGACCGAAGGAACGGGGACATCCACGGGTGCATCATGGACCCGGACCACAATCGGCAGCGCATCCTTTGGCGCAGGGTTCTCGCGATAGACCGGGTATGAGCGTTCCTTGCTGCAGCCCGGGACGGCCAGTGTGATCGAGGCGATCAACGCAACGTGAGCAAGGGTCGGGAGAATTTTCAGCATGGGCAGTCCATGTCGCTGCAGGATTGTCCTTGCTCCTTGGAACATGCGGTCCCATCACGAACGAAGGCGACACATCCGGGCAAATGCGACAGGTTGCGCAGTGGGTATTGCGGACTTCCCTCCCTGCGTACCCGAGCAGCGCGGCCTTGCGGGGTAACGTTCATCGGCGTTCCATTGCTGTGCGATGCCTGACTATACGACCCGCTCCAGCCGCGCTCCAAGTCGATGCCCTGCGGGCTCCCGGTCGACGCGCATCGCCTGCGGCAGGGTCAAGCCTCGAGCAGCGCCGTTGAAGCATCAATGGTCGAAGGCACTGCCGGCGGATCGGCAATTGAGCCTGACGTCTCGTGGAGGTGTTCAGCAGGGTGCAGAGCCGAGCGTGGGCTCGGCTCCACAGGGGCCTGTCAGCTGCGGGCGAGGGCGAGCAACCGCTCGGCGATCCGCTCCAGCGGTACCTGTTCCTCGGCCGCGCCCAGCTTGAACGCGGCGCCGGGCATGCCCCAGACCACGCTGGTCGCTTCGTCCTGCACCAGCGTCGGCGCGCCGGCCTGGCGCATTTCCAGCAGGCCGCGCGCGCCGTCGTCGCCCATGCCGGTGAGGATGGCACCGATCGCATTGCCACCGGCGCTCTGCGCGACCGAGCGGAACAGCACGTCCACCGCAGGCTTGTGGCGGTTTACGGCCGGACCGTCGTCGACGCGGCAGCGCCAGCGCGCACCGTCGCGGATGATCCGCAGGTGCTTGCCGCCCGGCGGCAGGTAGGCGTGGCCGGGCAACACCGCTTCGCCGTCGCTGGCCTCGCGCACGGCCATCGCCGAGTGGCGGTCCAGTCGCTCGGCGAAGGCACTGCTGAAGCTGGCCGGAAGGTGCTGGGTCATCACCACGGCGGGCGCGTCGGCCGGCATGCCTTCCAGTACCACGCGCAGCGCTTCGGTGCCGCCCGCCGAGGAGCCGATCGCGATCAGCCGGTCGGTGGTGCGGAACTGCGGAGCGGCGGGGCGCATCACGGGCGCGGCGTCCAGCAGGAGTTTCGGTGCGGCGGCACGCACCAGCGGGCGGACGCGTGAGCGCGCCGCCATCTTGACCTTGGCGATGATCTCGTCGGCGTAGCCTTGCAGGCCGCGGGCCACGTCCAACTTCGGCTTGGAAACGAAATCCACGGCGCCCAGCGCCAGTGCCTGCAGGGTGGTGTCGGCGCCGCGCTCGGTCAGCGAGGAGATCATCACCACCGGCAACGGGTGCAGGCGCATCAGGTTTTCCAGGAACGCCAGCCCGTCCATGCGCGGCATTTCCACGTCCAGGGTGATCACGTCCGGGGCCAGTCGCTTGATCTTTTCACGGGCCAGCAGCGGGTCGGCGGCGGTGCCGACCACGTCGATGGCCGGATCGCTGGACAGGATCTCGGTGAGCATCTGGCGCACGACGGCGGAGTCGTCGACGATCAGCACCCGGCAGGGAGCGTTGCCGGTGAAGGTCATTCGAACAGCTCCACGCCACCGGTGACCGGCGCCTTGGACAGGCGTGCACGCACGGCCGATTCGGTGGCGGCCACTTCGGCCTCATGTGCATGGGGCAGGCGCTGCACTACCACGCGGCCGGTGTCGGCGAAGAACCAGATCTTGCGCGGATGGATGCCGCACAGGTCCTCGGCGATGATCGGGATGTGCTCGGCCTGCAGGTACTGGCGCACGAATTCGGCGTTGCGGGTGCCCACTGGATTGCTGGTGAAGCCCTTGAGCACGTTGGCGCCGCCGAACACCTTGGCTTCGATGCGCTTGCGGTGGGCGCCGCGCTTGAGCATGTCGTTGATCAGCAGTTCCATCGCGTAGCTGCCGTAGCGCGCGGGTGCACCATCGCCGGCGTTGCCTTCGGGCAGCAGGAAATGGTTCATGCCGCCGATCTTCAGCACCGGGTCGCGCAGGCACGCAGCCACGCACGAGCCCAGGGTGGTGGTCAGCGCGGTGGTGTCATCGACCACCAGGTACTGGGTCGGCAGCAGCTTGGCGGCAATGGTCTGGAAGCGCGCATCCTGGTAGCGCATCACATCGTCGGTACGCAGCGAAGCGTTCATGCGCCGGCCTTCGCTGCACGGCGGTACAGGGTGCGGCCGCAGGGCTGGATCAGATCGGCGGCGTGCAGGTAGTTCTCCGAGTGGCCGGTGTAGAGCAGGCCGTCGTCGGCCAGGTGCTGGACCAGGCGACCGAGGATGGCGCGCTGGGTGGGCTTGTCGAAGTAGATCATCACGTTGCGACAGAACAACGCATCGAACGGGCCACCGACGTCGTAGCGTGGGGCGAGCAGGTTCAACGGGCGGAACTCGATCAACTCGCGCAGCGCCGGCAGTACGCGGCACTGGCCCTCGTTCGGGCCGCTGCCCCGCTGGAAGTAGCGGCGGCGCAGGTCCGGATCGAGGCTGGCGACGCGATCGATGTTGTAGACACCGCGGCCGGCGGTAGCCAGCACCTGGGTATCGACGTCGGTGGCGATGATGCGCACCGGCGGCTTCAGGGTGCCGAAGGCCTCGCAGGCGGTGATCGCCATCGAGTAGGGCTCTTCGCCGGTGGACGCCGCGCACGACCACAGCAGCAGCGGGGTGCGGCTGGAGCGCTGCTGGAGTTCTTCGCGCAGCTTGTCGAAGTGGTGCGGCTCGCGGAAGAACGAGGTCAGGTTGGTGGTCAGGGCATTGGTGAACGCCTGCCACTCGTCGCCGTCCTCCTGTTCCAGATGGTCCAGGTACTGCTGGAAGCTGCGCATGCCCAGCGTGCGCAGGCGGCGCGACAGGCGGCCATAGACCATGTCGCGCTTCGCCGGGGCGAGCGCGATGCCCACGCGCTGGTAGATCAGGTCGCAGACGCGGCGGAAATCACGGTCGGCGAACTCGAATTCGCGCGGGCCGGTAACGATGGGAGTAGGACTTTGCACGGGGGACGTGTCCATCGGCGGAGGCGGTGGCCGAAGCCACCGCAGTGGGTCAGAATTCCTGCCAGTCGCTGTCGCTGGCAACGAAGGTGCCGCTGCCGCCTGCGCGCCGCGCCGGTGCTGGCACGCTGGCGGGCTGCGGGCGCGCTGCAGGGGCCGCGCGGGCGGGCTCGACGCGCGCGGCCGCGGCCTTCATTGCAGCAGCCACCTGGTTGTCGAGGCGGAAGATCGCCACCGCGTCTGCGAGCTGCGCGGCCTGCTCTTCCATGGCGCGTGCGGCGGCCGTGGCTTCCTCCACCAGCGCGGCGTTCTGCTGGGTGGTCTCGTCCATCTGCACCACCGTCTGGTTGACCTGCTCGATGCCGGCGCTCTGTTCCTGCGAGGCGGCGGAGATTTCGGCCATGATGTCGGTCACGCGCTGCACCGAGGCGACGATCTCGCCCATGGTGCTGCCGGCCTGGTGGACCAGGCTGGAGCCTTCG
>NZ_JCAFUS010000009.1:0-206926 GCF_059371555.1 Stenotrophomonas sp. YJH_SMC_10
TCTACGGGGTGTATCGGCGGCTCAATCCACGCATGGCGTGGAGCTACCCGATGTATCGGCGGTTCAATCCACGCATGGCGTGGATCTACCCGATGTATCGGCGGTTCAATCCACGCATGGCGTGGATCTACGGGGTGTATCAGTGGCTCAATCCACGCATGGCGTGGACCAACCGGGTGTGCCGGCGGCTCAATCCACGCATGGCGTGGACCAACCGGGTGTATCGGCGGCTCAATCCACGCATGGCGTGGATCTACCAGGTGCGCCAGTAGATCCACGCCATGCGTGGATGCTCTCGCGACGTATGACCGCCGCAAAGATGAACGATTTCAGGCACGTAGAGGCCAGGTGATGCCCGATCAAGTTCGCATCTGAACTGTGATGAGCGGCACGCAAATTCACCTGACGAAACCATTCACCACGGCGCAGACTGCGCTCGCAGTACCGCATATCCGCAGTTCCTGATCCCTTGCCAGGAGTGCTGTATGTCCCGTGCCGTCCCGCGCGCAGTGCGTATGCGCCGCCTCACTGTTTCCGTACTGCAGGCCTTGGCTGTTCCGTCCGTCATGTTGTTGACCGCCAGCGCCGCCTGGGCCGGCTGTGACAGCGTGGCCCCCGCCGCCGGCCAGACGGTCACCTGCGATGCCAACGCGCCGAACCCACAGACCGTGCCCGTCACCGCCAATGGCGCCGCCGGCATCACCGTCACTGTCGCCAACACGGCACAACTGCAGCAGAGCGGTGGCAGCAGCGCGATTTCGCTTGTCGGCGCCGGCGGGCACCTGCTGTCCAACCTGGGCACGATCAGTTCGGTGGGCGGCCTGGCGGTCCAGCTCGGTGGCGGCAGCCGCGTCGAAAATGCGGGAAGCATCAGTACCGGCAACAACACCGCGCTGCAGTTCGTCGGCGCGGGCGACAGCGTGCTGGTCAACCGCGGAACGATCAGCGGGCGCACCGGCGTGCAGTTCGGTGCCGGCAATGACCGCCTGGACATGCAGGCCGGCAGCATCAGCGGCGGCGTCCTGCAGGGCGATGGCAACGACGTGCTGGTGCTGGGCAACGGTACGATCGACAGCGTCGACCAGGGCAGTGGCGATGACCAGATGACCGTCACCGGTGGCACCGTCACCGGCGTGGTGGCGCAGGGCAGTGGCCGCGATGATTTCGTCATGAGTGGCGGCACGATCGGCGCGCTGCAGCAGGGCGACAACATCGATACCTTCCGCATGAGCGGTGGCCGCATCATCGGTGCGTTCGAGGATGGCGACCAGGCCTGGATGACCGCAGGCCGCATCGGCCGCGTCAACATGAAGCTGGACAAGAACCTGTGGGACCAGTCCGGCGGTACTGTGGATGGCAACGTGGTGACCGGCTTCGACACCGACACCATCATCATTTCTGGCACGGCCTATATCGGCGGCAACATCAGCGTCAGCGGCGGCAACGACAGCGTGACCATCACCGACGGCACCGTGCGCGGGCAGGTACTGCTCAGTACCGGCGATGACACCTTCAACTGGAATGGCGGTGGCATCGTCTACGGTGCGATCGACATGGGGCCGGACAACGACGTCGCCACTCTCGGCAACCTCAACCAGGGCAACCTGGGGGCGGTGCCGCTGTTCGACGGTGGCAGCGGCATCGACCAGCTCAACCTCAGCAACGTCAAGACCGCCGGCGTGGGCCGTTTCCAGAACTGGGAGACGGTGCGGCTGGCCAACAGCACCGAGCTGACCTTCGATGGCGATCTGGTGCTGGGCGACAGCAGTACCGGCACCGGCACGCTCACGGTGGATGACACGAGCACCGTCTATGCAGGCAGTGGCGGCCATGCCATCCGTCCGTTCAACAGTGGTGCACTGGTGGATATGGTCAATGCCGGGCGCATCGACCTGACCGGCACCGGCGCAGGCGACGTGTTCACCGTGCGCGGCAATTATCGCGGCGACGGCGGTGGCCTGTACCTGCGCACCGTGCTGGGCGCAGACAATTCCACCAGCGACCGCCTGGTGATCGATGGCGGTTCCGCCACCGGCACCACCGGCATCGGGGTACTCAATGCGGGCGGCAGCGGTGCCGCCACGCTGGCCGATGGCATCCTGGTGGTGCAGGCCTTGAATGGTGGCCGCACCGCGCCGGGCGCGTTCTCGCTGTTTGCGCCGGTCGCGGCCGGTGCCTACGAGTACTTCCTGTTCAAGGGCGGTGTCAGCGCCGGCACCAGCGAGAACTGGTACCTGCGATCGACGCTGGTGACCGGGCCAACGCCGGCACCCAACGGTGATGGCAGCGCCGCGCCACCGCCGCTGACGCCGCCGGTCGCACCGCCGCCGGCGATCACCCCGGCACCGCCGCCGCCACCGGAAGGCGCCACCGATCCTGACCTGACCGCCGGAGAGACCGCGCCGCCACCGCCGCCACCGGAACCGGCGCCGGTGGCACCGCCCAGCGATCCGGCGGTGCCGGATGTGCCCGTGGCCGGCGGTGCGCTGCCCGGTACCGGCGCCCCGCCAACGCCGGGTGCACGCCCGGCCGAAGGCGCGGTGGTGCCGCTGTACCGCGTGGAGGCCGCCGCCTACGCGGTGGTGCCACCGCTGCTGCGCGAGACCTCGCTGGCCAGTCTCGGCACGTTCCACGAGCGGCAGGGCGAGCAGCGCCTGCTGTACAACCAGGGCGCATTCCGCACCGCCTGGGGCCGGTTGGTGGGGCAGAGCAGCGAGATCCACTGGAAGGGGGATGCGCAGCCGGGCTTCGATGGCGATGTGATGGGCCTGCAGGCCGGCCTCGACGTGTGGGCTGCGGCGTCTGACAACCACCGCAACCAGATCGGCGTATTCGTTGGCCGCACCCGCGCGCAGGGCAAGACCACGGGTCTGGCACTGGGCTGGGAGAACGTGCAGGTGGGCCAGAACCGCCTGGACGACAAGCACGCGGGCCTGTACTGGACGTTCACCGACAGCAATGGCGGCTACATCGACGCCGTGGCGATGCAGAGCCGCTACGACGGCCGCGTGCGTTCCTCGCGTGGGCTCGGCTTCGGCATCAACGGCGATGGCACCAGCGTGTCAGTGGAGGCCGGAAAGCCGCTGCTGCACGTCGGGCAGTCCGCATGGTGGCTGGAACCGCAGGTGCAGGTGATCTGGCAGCGCACTTCGCTGGATGACCGTCGCGATGAAGTATCGAGCGTGCGCTTCGACAACGACAACGCCTGGACCGGCCGCATCGGCCTGCGCCTGGCCGGCGACTACCAGCTGGCCGACAACGGCTGGCAGCCGTATTTCAAGCTCAATTACTGGCATGGCCGTTCCGGCGAGGACCGCATCCGTTTCGACGACGACGTGATCGTCAATGCGCAGCGCTCACGCGCGCTGGAAGCTGGTGTGGGTGTGGTCGGGCGCTTCAACCGCATCATCAGTGCGTACGCCGTGGCCGACTACACGCGCGAGCTGGGCGGCGACCGCAACGAGAAGCGCCGCATCATCGAAGGCAACATCGGCCTGCGCGCGGACTGGTGACAACCGCAACCTTGGGTAGGTGCCGACCTTGGTCGGCACGAATCCCACCCACGCCATGACCTCTGCGCAGCCGGGCATAGGCGCAGCTCTATAGCAGCGGTGCGCACGCATCCGGTTCCACCAACGCTCCGGCATGATCGGCCAATACCACCACTGCGTGCAGCAAGCCTTCCTCCACCTGCGGCGGACACTGCGCCTGCGCATCATCCATCTCGCGTGCCGACTGCGCCGCCAGCAACACGCCCCCACACGCAGACACTGCCGCCAGGCAGCGCGTTGCCTCCGCCAGGTCCCGGCCGCGCGCCTCGCTGAGTTGCCGCTCGCGCCACGCCTGGCCGTCGGCTGCGTGGCTGTGAGCGATGCCGCGCAACCGGGCGAAGAACGCCGATGGCGGCGCCTGTTCGTTGGCTTCGGCGAGTGCATCTTCCAACGCTTCAGCGACGGCAGTGGACAGCTGCAGGCCGGGCAGTGCAGCGCCGAGCAGGGCATGCAGGCGTGGATAGGTGGGGTGGGGCGTGTTCATGGCGGCAACCTCACGAGGCGAGGCCACCTGCGGGATGCAAGGTGGCGGGCGGTGCGGGTTGGCGTGCCGGTGAAGCTCTTCACGAGGAATGACGCCGGCGGATCCGGGGATCCCCTCGCACCGCCCGCCGCAGAACGACGGACGGTGCATTGTTCGGGCCGGCAACGAGGTTGCAAGCCTGCTCGTGAAAAACTTCATTCAGGACGCCAATCCCGACCAGCGCAGGAGGCGCCGGCAAAGCCACCTTGGCGCGTTGTACCCCGCGATGACATGGGCAAAGTTGTAATGTTGTGATCGCAGTGAGCGTGTCTGCCTGCAATCTGCGGAGGAGGCAAATACGACAGTTCGCGCGTGGCGCAAGCGATCATGCCCCGGTTATGCTGCGGTCCTGATTCAACGACAAGGAAGCGTCGCATGCAGGTTCGCAAGGGAGTGCGTCGCATCGGCGCGCTGATGCTCGTGTTGCTGGCGACCGGCGCCATGGCCGATACCCCAAGCGCGGTCGAGGTGCCCTCGCCGGAGGCCCAGGCCGAGATCCTCAACCTGCTTGAACGCCAGGCGCTGTATCGCGACCGGATGGACTGGCCCGCCACCCGCGTACGCCTGCAATCGGCGCAGGGCGACCCGGCGCGACGGCTGGCCGTTCTGCGCGAAGCCATTGCGCTCAGCACCGGCCACCATGGTGCGTGGACCACGACCCAGCGTCAGCGCAAATCCCTCGCGCGTGCGCAGCAGGCCGGTGCCGCCGCCGTGGACCGGGCCAAGGCCGCTGATGCGGTGGATGCGCGCATCGGCTGGGTGGTCATCGAGGGCTATGCCTCCTCGCCGGGCGCGACGCCGCAGGAAAAATTCCGCCAGGACATCCAGCGTGCCGCGCGGTGGCAGCAGGTCATCCGCAGCAAGGACGACGGCGCGCGCTGCGGCTGGATCGTCGACCTGCGGGACAACGGTGGCGGCTCCATGTGGCCGATGCTGCTGGGCATGGCACCGCTGCTGCGCACCTCGGTGGTGAACAACGAGGACGTCGGCTCGTTCGAAACCGCGCAAGGGCCGCAGCGCTGGACGTTGACGGCGACTGCCGTGCAGCTGGCGGGCAAGCCGCTGCTGGACTTCGGCCAGTCGGGTCACGCGCTGCGGCAGCCTGGTGCGCCGGTGGCGGTGCTGTTCGGGCCCCGCACTGCCAGTTCGGGCGAGGCCGCGGTGCTGGCGTGGCGTGGCCGGCCGCAGGCGCGGAGCTTCGGCCAGCCGACGGCGGGTGTCTCCACTGGCAATGTCGTGCACACGCTTGCCGATGGCAGTCGCCTGCTGCTGACCACCAGCGTGATGCGGGACCGCGATGATCGTGGCGATGGCTTGAAGATCGAGCCCGACCAGCGCGTGGAGGGTGACGCGGCCACCGTCGCCGCCGCCCAGGCTTGGCTGCTGGCCCAGCCCACCTGCCGGGGCAACCGGACATGATCCTGATCGGCCAACAGGAACGGGTGCTGATCGTCGGCCCCACCGAAGCGCACCACTGCCTGCGGTGCCAGACGGAAACCGAGTTCGCGCCGCAGCTGCGCTACAAGATGGCGCGCATCGACCTGCTGTTCGGGTTCACCTACCAGCGCCGCTACGAGCTGGCCTGTACCCGGTGCGAGCACGGCTGGGTGCTGGATACCGAGACCATGGACCAGCAGCTGGGCGGGGTGCCGATCCCGTGGCGGCACCGCTTCGGCCTGCCGTTGATGCTGGTGGGCGTGGCCGGGTTGGCCGCGCTGGGCTGGCTGTGGCGGCACGGCTATATCGGCCGCTGATGAAGATGAAACGGTTGCTTATGTCCCATATTGGGACTAGGATGTGCGGATGAAGGTGGTTGCTTTGGCGACGCTGAAACGATTCTGGGAACGTCACCCTGATTCGGAAGCAGTGCTGAGGTCCTGGTACGACGAAGTCAGGCACGCCGTATGGGACACGCCGCACGACGTACGCCAACGTTATGCAAGCGCAAGTTTCGTGGCGAACAGTCGTGTGGTGTTCAACATAAAGGGCAACAGCTACCGGCTCATCGTCGCTGTGAGTTACAGGTTTCAGGTGGTCTACATCAAGTTCATTGGCACCCACGCCGAGTACGACCGGATCGACGCCGACACTGTGGAGCTTCTATGAACATCCAGCCCATCCGTACGGAAAACGACTACGAAAATGCGCTGCGCGAGATTTCGGCCTATGTGGACAACGAGCCGGAGCCGGGCAGCGAGGAGGGCGATCGATTCGAAATTCTCGTAACGCTGGTTGAAGCCTACGAAGCGAAGCACTACCCGATCGAACCGCCAGATCCCATCGACGCAATCCGCTTCCGCATGGAGCAGGGCGGTCTGACCGTGAAGGATCTGGTGCCGTCCATCGGCCAGCTCAACCGTGTCTATGAGGTGTTGAATCGCAAGCGCGGTCTGACTCTGGAAATGATCCGGAAGCTTCACCGCAACCTGGGCATTCCCGCGGAAAGCCTCATCGGCCGCTGAAGCCGGTGTCCCTGCCGAGGCGCTGCCGTGCCTCGTGCCCGGCCTGCTAAAGTTGCAGCCTGCAACCACGTACCGGAACCGACCATGGACCACGACACCCCGTTCGAACCCCTCAACGACCTCGAGGTGCGCCTGCTGCAGGCCCAGGACGGCACGCTGACCGCAGCGCAGTTCCTCGATGGCCTGCTGACCTCGACGGCGTTCGTGCTGCTGGACAAGGCCATTGGTGAGGATGGCGCCTGGGACGAAAGCATCTCGCCGCTGGTGCTGACCAGCGAGAGCGGCGAGCCGATGTTCGCGGTGTTCACCGCGCCCGAGCGTGCCGGCCTGTGGCACGAGCAGCTGCCGCAGTTTGCGCATGCCATGCCGATCGCAGTGCATGCGCTGCTGGCCGGTATCGGCGACGGCGTCGGCCTGGTGCTGAACCCGGGCCTGGACGTGGGCATGGAGATGATTCCCGATGCCGTGGCCCAGCTGAAGCAGCGTGCGGCGGCGATTACCCGTGGGATGGCGCACTGAAGCCAGTGATATAGGGGTGCCGGCCAGCGGCCGGCACTACCCGTGGGAGTCGGTGCGCGGCCGCCACGGCGGTTGCGGATCAGCGGGCGGCGGCGATGGCTTTTACGCGCGCCTTGGCCAGCGCTTCGCCGATGGCCGGGCCCTTCAGGTGCGTGGTATCCAGATCCCGCGCCTGCACTGACAGCGCCGCCTGGTGCAGGCGCTTGAGCGTTTCGCCCTGGGGGTAGTCGGCATCCTCGAAGCCGAGCCGGCCGCGCTTGTCGGCCTCGCAGCACAGTGCGATGCGGGCCACGCGTTCCGGCCGGCGCAGCGCATCGCAGCGGCCCAGCAGTTCCAGCACGGTGGCATCGCGCAGTTCGTCGATGCGGTGCACGTTCAAGTGCTCGCGACACACCGCTTCAGCCAGCTGCTGGTGTTCGGCGGGAATCTTCAACCGCGCGCATAGTGCCTTCAGCGGCTTGATGCCGCGCTGCTCGTGCATGATGTGGCGCGGCCATTTCTCCGGCGGGGTCAGGCCCTTGCCGAGGTCGTGGGTGAGGGCCGCGAAGCCGACCAGGTCATCGCCCGGCGCCAGCCTGGCAGCCATGTCGCTGACCATTTCCTGGTGGATGCCGGTATCGACCTCGGGGTGGAATTCGGCACGTTGCGGCACGCCATACAGCGCTTCCAGCTCGGGCAGGATCGGGCCCAGTGCATGCGCATCGTGCAATGTGCGCAGGAACGCAGAGGGCCGCTCACTGACCAGCGCCTTGCGCAGCTCCTGCCAGACGCGCTCGGGCACCAGCGCGTCCAGCTCGCCACTGGCGGCGACCTCGCGCATCAGTGCCATGGTCTCTTCGGCGACGGTGAAGCCCAGTGGCGCGAAGCGCGCCATGAAGCGCGCCGCGCGCAGCACGCGCAGCGGATCTTCCACGAACGCAGGGCCGACATGGCGCAGCACGCGTTGCTCGATATCGCGCACACCGCCGTAGGGATCGACCAGCGTGCCGGTGTCTTCGTCGCAGGCAATCGCGTTGATGGTGAAGTCACGGCGCTGCAGGTCCTCTTCCAGCGTCACTGCTGGGTCGGCATCGACCACGAAGCCGCGGTAGCCACGGCCGGATTTGCGCTCGGTGCGCGCCAGCGCGTATTCCTCGCCGGTCTTCGGGTGCAGGAACACCGGGAAATCGCGGCCGACGGCGGTGTAGCCCTGCGCTTCCATCTGCGCGGGCGTGGCACCGACCACCACCCAGTCATGGTCGCCGGCAGGTCGCTGCAGCAGGCGGTCACGCACGGCGCCGCCGACAAGATAGATCTTCATGGCGGGAATCATCGCATGCCCGGTGCAGATGCACCGGTAGTGCCGGCCGCTGGCCGGCAACCGCAGTCACCCCGAAGCTGCCGGCCAGCGGCCGGCACTACGGATACAGCGGCCAGCCTGACCCAGGCCAGCAGGCTCATCGTTTCACTCTCCAGGGCGTGGACACGGGGGAATGCCGGCCAGCGGTCGGCAGTACCGTGTTGCGATCAATCGCCGCCCTGCTCGGCGTCGGCCGCGCAGCTGAAGCGCTTGCGCTTGTCCACCAGGCGGCCCATCAGGCGGTCGCTCAGCGGCAGTGCATCACCGTTGAGGCGCCAGTCGTAGATCACGCTGAAGGCCAGCACGCGGGCGACGTACTCGCGGGTTTCCTTGTAGCTGATGGTCTCGATCCACAGATCCGGATCGAAGCCCGGGCGTTGGCCCTGCCAGCGTGCCGTCGGCGTCGGCCCCGCGTTGTACGCGGCGATGGTCACGTACGGCAGGCCGTCGTACTTGTTCATCAGCTGGCGCAGGTAGGCGGTGCCGATCGCGATGTTGGTGTCCGGGTCGTACAGGCTGTCGGCGCCGCCGTAGCCGGTCAGGCCGATCGACTTGGCCACGCTGGCACCGGTGGCCGGCAGCACCTGCATCAGGCCCATGGCGTTGGCAGGCGAGCGCGCGCGCGGGGTGAACGTGCTCTCGGCGCGGATCTCCGCCGCCACCCAGGCCGGATCGATCGCGTTGCGTGCCGACTCGCGGCGGATGGTGGCGTCGTGGTGCAGCGGGAAGCGCAGGTCGTACAGGCGCTGTTCCTGCGGCTGCTTGCCGAGCGCGAACACGGCACGGTCGAACCAGCCGTTGTCCTGCGCCACGCGCACGGCGAGGCGGCGCTGGGTGTCGTCGAAGCGCGACAGCGCGCTGTTCCATTCGGCCACGGCCCAACCGGCGCGGTCGATCTGGTACAGCGCCATCGCCCGCTGGATGGCCGGGTCGCGCGCGATCACGGCCTGTGCCTGCGCGCTGTCGTTGGGCTTCCACGGGCACAGGGTATAGCCCTGCTGCAGCTTGTCGGCGGCAAGGAAACCGTGGAAGGTCGGTGCGCGTGCGGCTTCGCGGAACAGCGGCTGCGCCTGCTGGGCCTGGCCGGTCTTCTCCAGCATGCGGCCTTCGAAGTAGCGCCAGCGCGGGTCGCTGCGCTGCTTGCTGCCCATCTTGCGGATGGCGGTCAGCGCCGCCGGCCAGTCGCCGCGCGACATCGCTTCGCGCACGCGCCACTCGTGCAGGCGTTCGTCATAGGCCGACTCCGGCACCGCGTTGAGGCGGCGTGCCGAATCGGGCAGGTAGGACGCCACCGTCCACAGCGCGATCTGGTACAGCACCTGGCCCTGCTGGTCGGCACTCAGCCCCAGTGCCTGCGCGTACTGCGGCAGCTGCTGTTCGGTGGCGGCCGGGTCGGCCTTGGCCAGCTTGGCTAGGCCATCGGTGGCGATGCGCCGGCTGCGCTCGTTGCGCGGCCAGTTCATGGCGCTGGCATTGGGCTTGTCGACGAAGGCGGCGTAAGTGTTGGCCAGTGCCAGATCGCTGGCAGGCAGGCCGCGGGCCGCGCTGCGCATCACGGCGGGCTGCTGCGCGTCGGCGGCGGCATCGATCCGTTCCCAGCGCAGGGCGTCGCTCAGGCCGCCTTGGGCCTGCAGCACGGTGAACACCGCATCGCAGCTGTCCGGCAGCGGCTTGCCGTTCTTGCGCCACAGCTCCTGAGCTTCGCTGATCCACTGCGGATCGACTTTGCCGGTCACCTGGCGCGCGGTCAGTTGCGCACAGCGCAGGCCGGCGTTGTCGGTGGGCGCCCAGTTGGCCAGCAGGGTCGGCCAGTCCTGGCGGCGGGCGAGCGAGGGCAGCCACACGCTGCGGAACGTGCTGGCCACGGCCTGGCCCTCATAGCGCTTGAGGAAGGCCTGTGCCTGCGCGGTATCGACGGTGTCGATGTTGCGGCGCAGGTTGGCGTACTCCAGCCAACCGTACGCCGGGTGGCGACTGAGCGCAGCGGCCTGGCCAGGATCGAACTGGCCGCGTTCGGCGGCCGCGATCGCGGCTTTCAACTGCGCGTTCTGGGCGTCGAGGGACTGGGCATTGGCGCAGCCGATCAGCAGCGTGGTGGCCAAGGGCAGCAGGGACAGGGCGGTCGGAGATCGTCGGGTCATGGCATGCAGCATAGCGGGCAGTGGCTGAATTCAGTTTCGCATTGCGTGCACGCCGGGCGTCGGCAACGACAGCTGAATGAATCCGTAGAAGCCCCTGCCGCAGCGGGTGACAGTCGTCGTAACGTCGGCCTTGGGCGAACGGCCCGGCTGCAGGGAGCGGCACATGGCGTTCAGTAGCGCAGGAAGAAGCGGCCCGCTGGCGGACATCAATGTCACGCCACTGGTGGATGTCATGCTGGTGCTGTTGATCATCTTCATCGTGACTGCGCCGATCGTGGCCCGGCCAATCGCCGTGCAGTTGCCACAGACCACCGATCGCGTGGTTGACCGTCCCGAACCGCCCCCGCCGATCGAGCTGCGCCTGGACGCTGGCAACCAGCTCAGCTGGAATGGCCAGCCGATGGCGATCAGTGAGCTGCAGGCGCGCCTGCAGGCACAGGTGGGCGAACATGCCGGCAACCTGCCGGAGCTGCGCATCGCCACCGATCCGGCGGCCGAGTACGAAGGCATGGCGCGGATATTGGCTGCGGCCGAGGCGACCGGCATGGAGCGGATTGCCTTCGTGCGGTGAGATGGATGGGGCGCTGTTGGGGGGCGGTGTGCCTCAACAGCTTGCACCTTTAGTCAGTATTGCTGGCAATAGACTGTGCGGCCGTCCCAGCTGCAGGAAATCCGACTGCTGGACCCGCGTTGGACCGGCACACCATACATCTGAGCAGTGCGGACCCATTTGTCGACGTCGCCGCCGTGGCGGAAGTAGTACTGTCCAGCGTAAGAAGGAGCCGTGACAGGGTCTGCAATGGTCTCATCTGGGACCTTGTTTCCAGTGCCGTCCCGGCTCTCACCTTTCTGGTATTTGGCCTCTGCTACGTTATCAGGGGTGATTCGATAGAGGGTTTTTGATCCGTCTCTCCAAGTAATTACTATATTGACTGATCCGCCCCCTTTTATGCTTGCCCAGTTGAGCGAAAATTGCTGTATGGAAAGCGCGAAGCTGTTCCACGCTGGGTTGCTTGTATTGGCCCCTGCGATTTCTAGGGCCAAATACTGGCCTAGTCGCGTCCTCATGGTCGCCGAGCTGACGATCTCGAACGCGTCGGACGATTTGTATGACTCTGGAAATCGCATCCCATTGGAATTCCCCGGATTGTCGGGGTGGAGGGGAACCATTGCGCCTCCCCCCGCATCTGGAAAAGCGTGGCTCGGCTGATCACTAACGCCAGATACGCTTTCCACAATCCGGAGAAATGCCATTTGGATCTGGCTGGGTACGGGGGTTGGAAGGGCTCTCCATTTTCTCATTTCCCGATCATATTCAACATCGAATGCAGTCAGTTGTGCTTTTTCGAAGTCAATTATCACTGTGAGTCCAGATCCAGACTGTAGAGCGACGGATTTGGGCGATACGCAATTGTTGCATTCGATGAGGCCGCCTGCTTCGGATTCACCTGCAAATGAAAAGAAGACAAGTGCGATGATCGCTGCTTGCAGTCTGGCAGTAGTTGCTTTCACGATTGGACCTCGCTTTGAGCGTCGGAGGTCCCAGTCTCTGCCCGATTCGTGATTCAAGCTGGCAAAAGTCTGGAATTTAAAATAATTCCTAGATATTGAACCAATTGCGGATGCCGATGGTTCATTCGTCAGGGTTGCGTGAAAAGGTGTCGCCGGTCACGTCGCGATTTTTACCACTTGTTTACAAAGGAGACGCTGCCGCCATGCAGGGGGGAGCGCGGCAGTCCATGTCCCGACATTCCTTTGGAGAGAGAGCGAATGAATCACCTGCACCACCGCCCGTTGGCGGTTGCCGTCGCGCTGTGCGTGATGGCCCTGGCCCCGTTGGGTGCCGCTGCACAATCCACCACCAACCTGGATGCGGTGGAAGTCACCGGTACCCGCATCAAGCGCGCTGAAGTCGAGGGCCAGGTCCCGATCCAGACCCTGACCCGCGGTGACATCGAACGCACCGGCCTGAACTCGATCAGCGAGGTGCTGCAGCAACTGACCGGCTCGGGTTCGGCGCTCAATGCCAAGTTCAATTCGTCCGGCAACTTCGGCTTCCCGCCAGATGGCAGCGGCGTGGGTGCCGGCTCGGCGCAGGTCGACCTGCGCCACCTCGGTGCCAAGCGCGTGCTGGTGCTGGTCGACGGCATCCGCTGGGTCAACGAGTCGTCCGCATCGGGTGTGGGTGCCGCCACCGACCTCAACACCATCCCGCTGGCCATCGTCGAACGCATCGAGGTGCTGGAAGACGGCGCATCGTCGCTGTACGGCTCCGATGCCATCGCCGGCGTGGTCAACATCATCACCCGCCGCGACTTCGACGGCGGCCAGGTGACGCTGAACTATGGTGAGTACAGCAAGGGCGACGGCACGCAGAAGGGCGTGGATCTGGCCTGGGGCAAGAGCGGCGACCGCTTCAGCCTGTTCCTGGGCGCCAGCTGGACCAAGCAGGATCCGGTGTTCGCCAAGGACCGCGAACAGTCGCGCTTCCCGATTCCCGGCACCGGCCTGGCTTTCGGCAGCGGTGGCATCCCGCAGGGCCGCTTCATGTTCACCGATCCGAACACCGGCGCGGTGCAGAACATCGTGCCCAACAGCGGTGTCAGCAATCCACGGTACGACGGCAGCGCCGGCTGCAACCGCAGCGATGACTACCATTGCTTTACCACCGCCGACCGCTTCAACTTCGCCGAATACAACATGGTACTCACGCCGTCGGAGCGCAAAGGCCTGTTCGGCCAGTTCCGTTTCGACATCACCGACAACGTGCAGTGGTACATCAAGGCGCTGGGCAACCGCCGCGAGTCGACCAACCAGGCCGGACCGGAGCCGCTGTTCTTCGGTCCTGACGGCGCCACCGGCAACCCGCTGGCCGACAACATCGTGGTCTCGCGCCTGAACCCGTACAACCCGTTCGGTTTCGATCTGGTGTCCGGCGACAACATGAGCCTGATCGGCCGCCGTCCGGTGGAGGGCGGGGCACGCGTGTTCAAGCAGGAGGTCAACACCACCTACGTGGCCACCGGCCTGGTCGGCAACTTCCATGCCGCCGACCGCAGCTGGTACTGGGACGTCAACGGCATGTACAGCAAGAACAAGGCCGAACAGACCAACTACGGCAGCTACAACATCTACAACGTCAACCTGGCATTGGGCGATCCGGCGGTGTGTGCGGCAACCCCGGGCTGCGTGCCGCTGAACATCTTCGGTGGCGCCGGCTCGATCACCCCGGACATGCTGAAGTGGATCCAGCCGGTGGTGCGCGACCGCAGCCAGAACGAGCTGAGCCTGTTCACCGCCAACCTGTCCAGCGACCTGTTCACCCTGCCGGCGGGTCCGGTATCGTTCGCCAGCGGCTACGAATATCGCAAGTACAAGGGCTGGTACCAGCCCGACCCGCTGACGGTGATCGGCCACTACAACGGTGTGCCGTCGCAGCCGACGTCCGGTTCGTATGACGTCAACGAAGCGTATCTGGAGTTGAGCGTTCCGATCTTCGCCGACTCGCCGCTGGGCAAGAAGCTGGACCTGAGCCTGGCCGGCCGCTACTCGGACTACTCCACCTTCGGTGGCGAGTTCACCCCGAAGTACGGCCTGCGCTGGCAGGTGACCGACGACTTCGTGCTGCGCACCACCTACGCCGAGGGCTTCCGGGCGCCATCGATCGGCGAGCTGTACGGCTCGGCCGCACGCGCCGACCTGCAGCTGTTCGATCCGTGCTCGGTGGGCCTCGGCGGTACGCCGCCGCGCGGCAGCGCCGCCAACTGCGCCGCGCTGGGCGTCCCGGCCGGCTTCCAGCAGGCCAACTCGCAGATCTCGGTGACCACCGGCGGTAACCGCGAGCTGGAACCGGAGCGCTCGCGCAGCTTCAGCGCCGGCTTCGTGTGGAGTCCGTGGTTCGGCAACAACGCGTCCTGGTCGGAGCGCTTCGATGTGGAAGTGACCTTCTACCGCCATGCCATCGATGGTGCGATCCAGGCCATCAACGCCCAGACCCAGCTGGACCTGTGCGTGGACACGCTTGACCCGCTGTATTGCGGTGGCATCACCCGCGCCAGCACCGGCGCGGTCAGCAGCTTCAACAACCGCCTGACCAACCTGGGCTCGATCAAGACCGATGGCTGGGACGTGGACCTGTTCTGGACCTTGCCGCAGACCTCGGTCGGCCAGTTCAAGCTGGCCTGGAAGAACACCTTCGTCGGTCGTTACGAAGCCACCGGCGCGGCCGGGCAGAAGCAGCCGCAGAAGCCGGGCGTGGAAGTGGCCGACAGTTCCATTCCAGAGTGGACCAGCAACGCCAGCATCGGCTGGACGCTGGACCGCTGGAGTGCGAACTGGACGGTGCGGCACATCTCCGAGCTGACCGAGAACTGTGGCGATGCGGTGGCATTCCCGGTCTGCAGCAACGAGGCGGCCGGTACCAACACGCTCTCGGCCACCACCTTCCACGACGTGCAGGTGGGCTACAAGATCGACTGGATGAAGGGGCTGCAGCTGACCGCGGGCCTGAACAACGTGTTCGACAAGGATCCGCCGATCTGCCTGTCGTGTTCGTTGAACGGGTATGACGCCTCGACCTACGACATCCCGCGTGGCCGCTACTGGTACCTGCGCGCGGACCTGCGGTTCTGATGTGACGGTGGCAGCGCCGGTCAGTTCCGGCGCTGCCTTGCGGGCGTAGAGCCGAGCCCGCGCTCGGCTCAACAGGCGCGGGGTGGTCGTACCCCGCGTCTGATCAGAACGCCCAGGTGAACGTCAGCGAGCCATTGCGGCCATCGCCGTAGGCACCGTAGCCGTTGACCTGCGACAGGTACTTCTTGTCCAGCAGGTTGTTGAGGTTGGCCTGCACGCTGAACTCCGGCGAGATGCGGTAGCGCAGGAAGGCACTGACCAGCGCGTAGCCGCTTTGTTCGATGCGGCCATAGGCTGGCACCGGGTAGTAGATGCGGTTCTGCCAGTTGGCGCCGCCGCCGACGGTCAGTGCCTGCAGCGACTGCGGGGTGTAGCTGGTGAACAGTTTCAGCGCGGTCTGCGGCAGGTTGGTGTTGATGTCGGCGCCGTTGATGTCCTTGGCCACATAGCGCGACGCACCGAAGGTCGCGTTCCAGCCCGGGGCGAGTTCGCCGTTCACCTCGAACTCGAAGCCACGGCTGACGGTGCCGCGTGCAGCGCGATAGGCGAACTCGTTCTGGCTGCCCTGCACCGGCTCACCGGTGGCCTGGCCGACGTTGTCCTGTTCGATGCGGAACACGGCCAGCGAGGCGTTCAGGCGGTTGTCGAACCACGCGCCCTTGACGCCCACCTCGTAGCTCTTGCCATCGACCGGATCGAGGTAGCTGCCATTGCGGTCCTTCAGCGTCTGCGGCTGGAAAATCTCGGTGTAGCTGGCGTAGGTCGAGTACGTCCCGTTGATGTCGAAGACCAGGCCAGCGTACGGCGTGGTCACCTTGTGCGCGCGGTCGGCGCCTTCACCCTCGCTCTTCCAGTCGGTGTAGCGTGCGCCGAGGATCAGCTTCAGCGGATCAGCCAGCGACAGACGGGTGGCGGCATAGCCGGCCTTCTGGGTGATGGTGCCCTGGCTGGCCAGCGCCAGCGGGTTCCAGTTCGGCTGGGCGATGTTGCCGGTCCAGTCGAGATAGGAGCTGAAGGGATTCCAGCCGGTGCCGGGGCCACCCGTCTGGAAGTCACCGTAGTTGGCGAATTCGCGTTTGTTGTAGCTCAGGCCGGCCATGAACTGGTGCTCGCGGCCGAACAGCTGGAACGGGCCGTCGATGTAGCCATCGATGCCATCGACCTTGCGCTCGGTGTTGTAGAAGCCGGCCATCGGCGTGACGCCGGTGCCGGTGGCCTTGTCGAACGCGGTGTAGGACGGATAGAACAGCTTGTCGTCGGCGTTGGTGCGGTCGTGGGTGGCGCCGATCCTGAACTTCCAGCCGTTGCTGAAGGCGTGCTGCAGGGTGGCGAACGCACGCTTGCTGGTAGTGTCCCAGTAGGTCCAGTCCGGCGACGGATTGAACGAGGTCGGGTAGTTGGTCGGGCTGCCATCGGCGTACCACATCGGGAAACCGCCCCAGGTCGCACCATTGGCGCGCTTCTGCTGGTAGTCGTAGCCCACGCTCAGCTGGGTGTCCGGAGTCAGGTCGGCATCAATGACGGCGTAGCCCAGCGTCTTGCGCTGGTTGTAGCGGTCCATCTGGCCATCGGTATCCAGATAGCTGCCGATCACGCGCCCACGCACGCTGCCGCTGGCATTGAGCGCGCTGCCCACATCCACGGTGGTGCGGGTGCGGCCCCAGCTGCCCACGTTCACCGACACGCTGCCGGCCAGCTCGGCGCTGTCGGCGTGCTTGCGGATCAGGTTCACCGACGCGGACGGGTTGCCGGCGCCGCTGAGCAGGCCGGTGGCACCTCGCACCACTTCCACACGGTCATACAGCGCCAGGTCCAGCCCGGAGTCACCGTAGCTCCAGTTCTGCACCATCTGCGTGGGCAGGCCATCGAACTGGTAGGCATCGATGTAGAAGCCACGCGCGTAGAACTCGGTGCGCTCGCTGTCGGACTGGGTGCTGGTCACGCCGGTGGTGTTGGCCAGCACGTCGATGATGTCGTCCAGCTTCTGATCTTCGATGCGCTGGTGGCTGATGATGCTGAGCGACTGCGGGATCTCGCGCGGCGCCAGGTCGAAGCGGGTACCGGCCGAGGTGCGGCGCACCGAATAGCCTTCGGCGCGTTCGCCTTTGACCACGACCTTGTCCAGCGTGGTCGGGTCGGCGGCGGTGTCGGCGAAGGCGGCCGGGGCCACGCTGCAGAGCACGGCGAGCACGGCAACGGACAGCCGCTGCGGCTGCGGGATACGGAGGGCGGAACGGGTCATGGAGGTCCTGGGCGAGCACGCGCGCTCGGCCGGCATCCAGGAGGCGAGGCGCTACGGGTAGGGGAAGGGCGGGCAGGCCGTCCTGGCACCACCGGAAACGAAAGAAATGTTAATACGAACTATTCCTATTTACAAATCCTGAACGAGGAAGGCGCTTGGGCAGGGCCCGACGCAACAGTTGGGGTCAGCGCAGCAGTGGCAGCGGATCGCGGGCACCGTCGGTGCCGTAGATGCCCCAGTGCAGGTGCGGGGGCGTGCCCTTGGCATTGCCGCTGTCGCCGACGTGGCCGAGCAGGTCGCCGGCCCGGACCACCTGGCCGCGCGCCAGGCCCTCCGCCCAGTCTTCGAGATGCGCGTAGTAGTAGCGTTCGCGACCGGGCCCGATCACCCACACCTGGCGCCCGCCGAGGCCACCCTCACGGACGTCGGCGATGACGCCAGGCGTGGCGCTGCGCACCGGGGTGCCACGCCTGGCGAAGATGTCGATGCCGGCGTGGGAGCGGTCGCGACCGCGCGGTGCGCCGAACGTATCGGCGATCTGCCCGGGTCTGACGCCGTCCACGGGCACCGGCAGTCCGGTGGCCGGCGGCATCCGCGAGAGTGTCCACAGCATCTTCGGTGCGGCCGCCCACGGGCTGTTCCACACCGCCATCACCGCAACAAGGGCCACGGCCAGCCACAGGCCGCGCAGCAGCCAGCGGCGCAGGCGGCGGGCCGCGGAGGGGGAATCAGCGGATGTCATGCCAGCGGCACCTCGAAACTGCGCTTCAACGTGCCCAGCGCCACCGATGTGCGGAAGCGCTCGATGTTGTCATCTGCGCCGAACAGCCGCTCGGTGATTGCCTCGTACTCTTCCATCGACGCGGCCGACACCAGCAGCAGGAAATCGCCATCGCCGGTGATCGAGTAGCACTGCTGCACCGCCGGGTCGTCCTGCACGCGGCGCTTGAACGGTGCCACGCGGCCGCGCTGCTCGCTGACCACGCGCACCTCGACGATGATGGTCAGCGGTCGCCCGACCCTGGCCGCGTCGACCACCGCCACGTTGGCGGCGATCACGCCGCCGTCCTGCAGGCGCTTGATGCGGCGCTGCACGGCCGGCGCGGACAGGTGCACAGCCTCGGCGATTTCGCGTTGCGGCAGGGTGTTGTCCCGCTGCAGCAGGTCGAGGATGGCGCGGTCGAAGCTGTCGAGCACGGGGGCGGTGGCCATGGCGAGCAGAAGTTGCACGAACGGGCCGTCAATTGAGCCAAGTGCTCGGCGCCGGCGCAATAGACTTTGCCCATGCAGACCCCACGACTCGCGCCGATGTTGCCGGCGCTGGCGGTGCTTGGCTCGGTCACCTCCCTGGCCATCGGCACCTCCTATGCAAAAAACCTGTTCCCGCTGATCGGCGCGCAGGGCACCAGCGCGCTGCGCGTGGGCTTCTCGGCCCTGTTGCTGCTGCTGTTCTGGCGGCCGTGGCGCTGGAAGACCGGCCGCGCGGATGCGATCACCATCCTGCGCTACGGGCTCACCCTGGGCCTGATGAACCTGCTGTTCTACATGGCCCTGCGTACGATTCCCTTCGGCATCGCGGTGGCCATCGAGTTCACCGGGCCGCTGACGGTGGCGATGCTGTCGTCACGACGACCGATCGATTTCCTCTGGGTGGGCTGTGCGGCGGTGGGGTTGCTGTTGCTGCTGCCGATCGGCGGCGGCCCGGCGCTGGATCCGGCCGGCGTGCTGTATGCGATGGGCGCTGCGGCGTGCTGGGGCCTGTACATCGTGTTCGGCAAGCGTGCCGGCCACCTGCACGCCGGGCATTCGGTGTCGCTGGGGCTGCTGGCGGCGTCGCTGGTGGTGGTGCCGGTGGGCATGGTGCACGCCGGCGCGGCGCTGCTGGACCCGAAGATCCTGGCCGCCGGCCTGCTGGTGGCGCTGGTCTCCAGCGCGATCCCGATGTCGCTGGAAATGATGGCGCTCAAGCGCCTGCCGAAGGAGACGTTCGGCATCCTGATCAGCATGGAGCCGGCGGTGGCCGCACTGTGGGCGATGCTGCTGCTGCACGAGCACCTGCATGGGCTGCAGTGGCTGGCGATCGGCTGCACGGTGCTGGCCTCGGTGGGCAGCACGATGACCGCGCGGCGCCTGAAGGCACCCGTCACCGCCTGAAAAAGGGGACGGAGGGGATTAAGTCATTTATGCCCTGATTTAGGGGGGGCCGGGCGGCGGCCGGCGCGAAGCGTGCGGACCAACGGTCCGCACCTACCAGGGCGGCGGTTCAGCGCAGGGCGTCGGTCGGGACGTCGATCTGCATCGCCAAGGCGAGGTGATCGGAGAACGCGGCCGGTACGGCTTCCACGGTGCGGGTCAGCAGTCCGCTGCTGACCAGGATGTGGTCGATGGCGCGATCGGGGCGCCAGCTGGGGAAGGTCGGCACGATGCAGCCGGGCGGCTGCAGCCGGGTCTTCTGGTACAGCACCTGCATTTCCGGGCGTTCGGCCAGGCAGTTGAAGTCGCCCATCAGCACCGCGTTGGGGTGGTCGGACAGCAGCTCGGCGATGAAGCCCAGCTGCGACATCCGCGAGCCCGCGCCCAATGACAGATGCGCCACCGCCACCGCCAGGCCATCGGTACCGTCGCCGAACTTGGCCAGCAGCACGCCGCGCCCGCCGATGCGGCCGGGCAGGGCATGGTCCTGCACTTCCACCGGCTCCAGCTTGCTCAGCAGGCCATTGGCACTGGACGCCACGCCGCCCATGCGCCGGTTCGGCTGGTGGCTCCAGTAGTTGAAGCCGGCGCGCTGGGCCAGGTAGTGGGTCTGGTTGGTGAAGCCCGAGCGCAGGCTGCCCGGGTCGGCCTCCTGCAGGCCGACGATGTCATGGTCGCGCGCCAGGGTGGCGATCGCGTCCAGGCTGCTGCGCTTGCGACCCGCCGGCAGCGCATGTGACCAGCTGCGGGTCACATAGTCGCTGTAGCGGCGGGTACTTGAGCCGGCCTGGATGTTGGCCGTCAGCAAGCGCAGGGTCCGTGTACGGGGGGAATTCACGGCCGGGAAATGCGTCTCTTGGATCAGTGAGCCTGGGCCGCACCGCGTTCGCGGGCGATCAGGTGGTCGGCGATGCGCAGCATGTCCGGGAAGCTCTTGCCCTTCACCAGGTACTTGCCGTTGACGATGATCGACGGGGTGCCGCTGATCTGGCTGCGCTGGGCGAACTGCTTGGCCGAGTTGGTCTTGGCGTTCACTGCGAAGCTGCCCATGGTGGCGGCGAACTGCTTCGGATCCACGCCATAGGCGGCGTAGAACTTGGCGATGTCCTCCACCGAATCACGGCCGCGCTCGCCCTTCAGGGTCTTCTGCGAGTGGATGGCGGCATACAGCGCTTCGTGGGTCTTTTCCTGCACGCCCAGGGTCTGCGCGGCGTAGAACGCACGGGCATAGTCATCCCAGGTGCCGCCGAACATGGCCGGCACGTAGACGAAGTTGACGTCGCTCGGCAGGCCGGCCTTCCACGGGCCGACCAGCGGCTGGAACGCGGCGCAGGCCGGGCAGACGTAGCCGAAGATCTCGGTCACTTCGATCTTGCCGGCGGCCGGCTGGAACGGCTGGCCGTTCGGGATCACCTGGTAATCGGCGCCTTCCACCGGGGCCGGGCCGGTCAGCGCGGCGGTGGTCGGGGCCGGCGCGGCGGCCGGAGTCGCTTCGGCCGGGGCCTTGTCGCCTTCGGCGGCAGCCGGCGCGGCGCCTTCGCTGCCCGCCGCCGGCGCAGCGGCCGGTTCGGGGGGGGCCGGGGCGGCGGCCGGTGCGGCCGGGGCCGCGGTGGTGTTGGTGCTGCCGTCATCAGCCTTGCAGGCAGCCAGGATCGGCAGCAGCGCTGCGAGGGCGAGGGCGTAACGGATCTTCATGGAAACGTCTCCAGCATCTGGAAAGGTGGGGCCGGCGCCAGGCGCCAGCCAGGGGGAAATGATGACATGCGGCGGCGACAGCGCCGTGTCGAGGGTGGGCGTTGGTTCAGCGGCCGCGGGCGGCGCGGGCCTGGGCGATCAGCGCCGAGGCGATGCGCAGCTGGTCGTCGAAGCTGTTGCCGCGCACCAGGTACTGGCCGTTGATGATGATGGCCGGGGTGCCCGGCACCTTGGTGCGCTGGGCGAACGCGCGCGCGGCCTCGACCCTCTTCTGCACGGCATCGCCGCGCAGCGCCTGGAGGTAGCGCTCCGGGGTCACGCCGTAGGCCTTGTAGAACGTGGCGAGCTCATCGGCCGAGACGTTCTGCATCGGCAGCGATCCCTGCTCGTGCAGGGCCTTGAACACGGCAGCGTGGCTGCGCTTGGCCACGCCGACTTCGTCGGCGGCGTAGTAGGCCAGTGCCCAGGCATCCCAGGCGCCACCGAAGGCCGCCGGGACCGGCGTGAAGCGCACGTCGGCCGGCAGCTTGGCCGCCCAGGCTTCCAGCTGCGGTTCGAAATGGGCGCAGTGCGGGCAGGTGTAGCCGAAGACTTCGACCACCTCGATCTTGCCGGCCAGCGGCTGGAACGGGCCCGGCTGGGCGATGCGCTCGTAGTCTTTGCCCTCGACCAGCGGGGCATTGGCGGGGGTGGCGGCGCAGGCTGCCAGCGGCAGCAGCACCAGCACGGACAACAGCAGGCGGGAAATCAACCTCATTGACACGCATCTCCGTTGAAAAAAGCAACGCCGGCGCAGCCGCCGGCGTGAAGGAAACATACCGCAGCCGTGGGCCGACGTCGCGGCCCCGGCCGACCAGTGGTGCTCAGGGGGCGGCAGCCGGTTGCGTCGGCGTGGCTGCAGCGGCCACATCGTCGGCCTTGTTGTGCAGGCCCTGCAGGTAGCTCGACAGGGCCTGCACCTCCTGCTCGCTGAGCTTCTGCGCGACCGTGGCCATGATCTGGAAGTGCGCCTTGTCGGTCTCGTTGGTCTGGCCGGCCTGGTACTCCTGCAGGCGGCGCGCGACATAGCTGGCGTGCTGCCCACCCAGGTGCGGATAGGCCGGGCCGGGATTGCCGGCACCGCTGGGGCCGTGGCAGGCCATGCAGGCCGGCAGCCCACGCTTGGCATCGCCACCGCGGTAGAGCTGCTGGCCGATCTCGTAGAACTTCATGCCCTTGTAGGGGCCGTCGGTGACCGCCGTGTCGTCGGCGATGCCCGCGTTGGCCTTCTGCGTGGCGAAGTAGGCGCCGATATCGCGCATGTCCTGCGGGGTGAGGTTCTGCACGAACGGCACCATCGCCACCGCGGCGCCGGAGCTGCGCTGGCCATTGGCGATCAGGGCCATCTGCTGGGCCACGTAGCGTTCGCTCTGGCCAGCGATGGACGGATACATCTCCACCGTGGAATTGCCGTCGGCGCCATGGCAGGCCGCACAGGCCGTCGCCTTGGTCTGGCCGGCCTTGGCATCACCCCAGTGGGTCTTGCTGAAGTCCACCTCCAGCGACGCGGTGCGGATCGGCCCGTTGTCGGGCAGCGGAGTCAACGTGGTCTGCGCGAACGCAGCGGCGGCAACGACTACGGCAGTGGCAAGGGCGGATACGGCAAGAACGCGAGCGTGGCGCATGCTGAAGCTCCGTATGGACCGGGCGGGGCGATGGCGGCCGGCATCGCCCGGATTATCAACGCCGTTTCCGCGCACGGTCAACGCAGCAGTGCAGCAAAAATGCCGGCACGGGCCGCCGGCACGGGCGCGCGGCGCCGCAACATGCGATCCTAGGCATATGTCATTGCTCATCGAACGCGCCCGTTACCACCTCTCGGCCCACAACGTGCGGCAGCTGCCGCCCGATGAAGGGGCCGAAGTGGCCTTCGCCGGCCGCTCCAACGCCGGCAAGTCCAGTGCGCTCAACGCGCTGACCCGCCAGAACGCCCTGGCCCGTGTCTCCAAGACCCCCGGCCGCACCCAGCAGCTGGTGTTCTTCCAGATCACTCCGGACGCGCACCTGGTCGATCTGCCCGGCTATGGCTACGCCAAGGTGCCGCTGGACCTGCAGGCGCACTGGCAGGCCTTCATCGACAGGTATTTCCGCACCCGAGAGGCCCTGAAGGGGCTGGTGGTGGTGATGGACATCCGCCATCCGCTGAAGGACTACGACCGGCAGATGCTGGCCTATGCCGTGCAGCGCGGCCTGCCGGCGCACGCGCTGCTGACCAAGGCCGACAAGCTCAGCCGCAGCCAGCAGATGCAGACCCTGCAGAAGGTGCGCAAGGAGCTGCACTCGGCCTATGGCGACAGCGTCAGCGTGCAGGTGTTCTCCGGCGAAGACCGCACCGGCGTGGACGAAGCCCGCGGCGTGATCGGCGGCTGGCTGGGGCTGGAATAAGGCTCTCCGGTCGCCCGGCTGGCAGCCGGGCGCTACCCGATCGGGTGGGTGCCGACCTTGGTCGGCACACCCTCACAACGGCGAATACTCCGCCGGCACCCACGCATACGCCTGGCCTTCGCTGCGCACGTGGCCCAGGCCCGGGAACGGCAGGTGTGCACCGGCCACCCACCAGCCGCGGGCGGTGGCCTGCTGCAGCAGGCTCCGGCGGCTGGCGATGGCCGCCTTGCGGTCCGAGTCGGCCTCGAACGCCGCCTCTGGGTGCGCGAATTGCACCGCGTGGAAGTGCAGCACATCGCCCCACACCAGCAGTGACTGGCCCTGGCTGTCGAACCGGTAAGAGACATGGCCGGGGGTATGGCCATGGGTATCCATCGCTACCGCGCCACCGGGCAGGGCATCGCCGGGGCTGAAGGTGCGCAGGTGGCCGCTGGCCTGATACGGCGCCACCGCGTTGCGTGCCAGCGGGAAGGCGAAGCGCACGCCCTTCGGCGCGGTGGCCTCGCTGGCCGGGTTGAGCCAGTAATCGGCATCCGCCTTGGACAGCCACACCGTGGCATTCGGGTAGGCCGGCTTGCCCTGTGCGTCGAGTACGCCGCACAGGTGGTCCGGATGGGCGTGGGTCAGCAGCACCTCATCCACCTCGGACGGGTCCACGCCGGAGGCACGCAGATTGCCCAGCACCTGGCCCAGGCCGGGGCCGAAGCACTGCGCGGTACCGGTGTCGACCAGGGTCAGGTGGTTACCCTGGCGCACCAGGAAAGCGTTGATCGCGGTCTGCAGGCCTTTCTTGTCTTCCGGTACGTAGCGGCCTTCCAGCAGGCGGCTGACCAGCGTCGCTGGCACATCCACCACTTCCTGACGACCCAGCGCGACCACGCCATCGAACAGCGCGGTGACCTGCAAGGTGCCGACGCGCTGGTGGTAGACGCCGGGTACCTGCTGGGTGGGCGCGGGCGAGGTGGCTTCGGCCAGCGCAGCCAGCGGCAGGGAGGACAGGACCAGCAGCAGGGCGCCGCGCAGCGGCAGGGGGTGCAGGGTCATGGCGGTTCTCGGTGAACGGGTGATTCCGTGGTGCCAGCGTGCCGTGACGGGCGTGTGCGCGGCGCTCAATCCGCTGCGCGGAATGCTCAGGGAAGGGGTGTTGTCTGCAGGGCTGCGCCCTGCACCCGCAGAGGCAACAGCAACGGCAACGGCAGCGGCCGAAGCAAAAGCTGGTTTCCTGTGGGATGGCGGGGTGGGTCCGGTTGCGGGAGACGCCGTAAACCCGTCCATGGGGGCTTGGCCGCGGCATCCATGCCGCGGACACTCCCGCAACCGGACCCACCCCGCCTTCGACAGTTTTCCGCGATCTGTTGGAAATGCTCTTGGGGTCAGATCCGTTTTCCGCAGGAAAACGGATCTGATCCCAGATCGATTTCGATATCTGACAGATGTGTCGACCAAGGTCGACACCTACCAACAGTCGCGAAGATCTGTCAGAGGTGGGGCGGTGTCGGAGTGCGGGGTGTCAGCCGCATGGATGCGGCTGCCAAGCCCCCAGGGATGGGTTCACGGCGTCCCCGCACTCCGACACCGCCCCGCCATCCCACGGATAGCACGCTGTTGCTGTTGCTCCGGCTCTTGCACTCGCTTCGGCGGGTGCAGGGCGCAGCCCTGCCGAACGCCCTCAAATGTCGGTCGGAGCCAGTCCGTACTGCTCGGCGAAGCGCTTGCTGAAACTCGCCGCAGACCGGTAACCCGCGCGTGCGGCGACGGTCTTCAGTGGCAGGTCGGTGGTGTAGAGCAGCTGCATGCCATGCGCCAACCGCGCCTCGGTGAGCAGCTGGCGCAGGCTGGTGGCTTCGGCGGCGAGGCGGCGGCGCAGGGTGGCGCCGCTCAGCGCGAACTGCGCTTCCACATCACGTGATTGCCAGTCGCGTGCCGGTTCGGCGGCGATGCGGTCGCGGATCTGTTCGCTCAGGCTCGGCGCCTGCGGCAGCAGCAGGTTGCCATGACCTTGGCGGCACAGGGTCAGCACCAGCGAGGCCAGGGCCAGTCGCGCTTCGCTGTAACGCCCGTCCTGCAGTGATTGCCGCCACTGGCGCAGCACCACGGCATGTTCGATCAACGGCAGCCGCGCCATCGCCGGGCCCGGGGCAGGAAGCTCTTCGTTCCAGAGCGTACGCGCCGCCGCCAGCACTTCGGCGCAGAGCGGCACGATGGCACTGAGGTAGCGGCCGCTGCAGGGATCAGGGGTGTTGACCACGTCGATGCGGCACCGCTGGGTCAGCAGCAGGATGTCGCCGGGAACGAACGTCAGCGACTGGTGTGCAGTGCGCACCTGCTTGCGGCCTTCCAGCAGGATCGCGAACTGCGGCTGCGGAACCTCTACCGAACTGGCGCCATGCTCGCGGCGCGCGGTGATGCAGGCGTAGCCCTCGGCGCGCCCGCAGCCGGCCAGACTGGCCATCTCGGCCAGCACTGCGGTGGCCGGTGGGAGCATGCCGGTCATGACACCTGGGCACCGAACAGGCGACCGACGCCGGCCGCCGCAGCCATCGCCAACGCGCCCCAGAACATCACCCGGATCGCGCCGCGCACAGGCGGTGCACCTCCGGCCCGGGCTGCCACCGCGCCGGTCAGGCACAGGCCGAGCAGGGTGCTGGCAGTGGTCATCAATGCGACCTTGTCGACCGGCGCCAGTAGGGCGGTCAGCACCGGCAGCGCTGCTCCGCAGGTGAACGCACCGGCCGAGGCCAGCGCCGCCTGCAGCGGGCGCGCGCGCAGGGTGTCGGTGATGCCCAGCTCATCGCGGGCGTGGGCACCCAGTGCATCGTGGGCGGTCAGCTGTTCGGCCACCTGCCGGGCCAATGCAGGCTCCAGGCCGCGGTGGCGGTAGATCGCAGCCAGTTCCTCCAGCTCGCTGTGCGGGTCTTCGCGCAGTTCGCGTGTTTCCATGGCCAGGTCGGCCGCTTCGGTGTCGGCCTGGGTCTGCACCGAGACATACTCGCCGGCGGCCATCGACATCGCGCCGGCCACGGTGCCGGCCACGCCGGTGGCGAGGAGGGTGGCAGCGGAGGCGCCGCTGGCCGCCACGCCGACCACCAGGCCGGCCACCGAGACGATGCCATCGTTGGCGCCCAGCACGGCGGCACGCAGCCAGCCGACGCGCTCGGAGCGGTGCAGTTCGGGGTGTCGCGAATGGCGGCTCATGCGCTGAGTGTACGAGGGTCAAGAGGGCGTCGGTAGGATGCTGAAACCCGTCACCGTCGCATGACGCAACGGGGTGCCACGCTATAGTGCGCCCTTGCGATGGAAGGCCGCGAGCCCCACATCCCCCGCCACCGTCCAGCGAGCCTTCCCCTTGTCGAGCCCCAGCCACGTCGCCGATACCCCCATTACCGACCGCTCGCAGCTGGTGGAGGTGATCGCCTCCGGCGAGAAGCCCCGCGCGCAGTGGCGCATCGGCACCGAGCACGAGAAGTTCGGGTTCCGCCTGGATGACCTGCGCCCGCCGACGTTCGAGGGCGAGCGCGGCATCGAAGCGTTGCTCAACGGTTTGGTCCGCTTCGGCTGGGAGCCGGTGCAGGAAAACGGCAACACGATCGCGCTGCTGCGCGACGGTGCCTCGGTGACGCTGGAACCGGCCGGACAGCTGGAACTGTCCGGCGCGGCGCTGGAGACCATCCACCAGACCTGCGTGGAGACCGGCACCCACCTCAACGAAGTGGCACAGGTGGCCGGCGAACTGCAGCTGGGTTTCCTCGGCATGGGCTTCCAGCCGAAGTGGAAGCGCGATGAAATGCCGTGGATGCCGAAGGGGCGCTACAAGATCATGCGCTCGTACATGCCCAAGGTCGGCTCGCTGGGCCTGGACATGATGACCCGCACCTGCACCGTGCAGGTGAACCTGGACTACGCCACCGAAGCGGACATGGTGAAGAAGTTCCGCGTGTCGCTGGCGCTGCAGCCGATCGCCACCGCGCTGTTCGCCGATTCGCCGTTCACCGAAGGCAAGCCGAACGGCTACCTGAGCTACCGCTCGCACATCTGGACCGACACCGACGCCGACCGCACCGGCATGCTCGACTTCGTGTTCGAGGATGGCTTCGGTTACGAGCGCTATGTCGACTACCTGCTCGACGTGCCGATGTATTTCTCCTACCGCGATGGCATCTACCACGACGCCAGCGGGCAGAGCTTCCGCGACTTCATGCAGGGCAGGCTGCCGGTGTTGCCGGGTGCGCTGCCGACCCTGCGCGACTGGTCGGACCACATGACCACCGCGTTCCCCGAAGTGCGCCTGAAGAAGTACCTGGAAATGCGTGGCGCCGATGGCGGCCCGTGGAGCCGCCTGTGTGCGCTGCCCGCGTTCTGGGTCGGCCTGCTGTACGACGACACCGCACTCGATGCTGCCTGGGACCTGGTGCATGACTTCACCCTGGCCGAGCGCCATGCGCTGCGCGATGGCGTGCCCAAGCATGCGATGAACCTGCCGTTCCGCAATGGCACGGTTCGCGACCTGGCCCGGGAAGCGGTGAAGATTTCGGTGGAAGGCCTCAGGCGCCGCGCAGCGCGCAATGCCGACGGCCAGGACGAGAGCAAGTTCCTGGACGTGCTGCAGGAGATCGTCGAGTCCGGCCTGACCCCGGCCGAGCGCAAGCTGGCGCTGTTCCATGGCCGCTGGCACGGCGACGTCGATCCGGTGTTCCGCGAATTCGCGTACTGATCGTCATGCGGGGTTGCCGGCCAGCGGCCGGCACTACCAGAAGAAAAACCCCGGCATTGCCGGGGTTTTTCATTTCCACATCTGCGTTGGATCAGGCGGCGTCCTTCATCGTCGCCATGTCGATCACGAAGCGGTAGCGCACATCGTTCTTCGCCATGCGTTCCCAGGCCTCGTTGACGTTCTTGATGTCGATGATCTCGACATCGCTGACGATGCCGTGCTCGGCGCAGAAGTCCATCATTTCCTGGGTTTCGGCCATGCCGCCGATCGCCGAGCCGGTCAGGTGCTTGCGGCCGAAGATCACGCTGCCACCGGTCAGCGGCGGGTCCAGTTCGGTCAGTACGCCGACCAGGCACATGGTGGCCTCGCGCTTGAGCAGGCCCATGTACGGGTTGGTGTCATGGCCGACCGGGATGGTGTTGAGCAGGAAGTCGAAGCTGCCGGCGTGCGCCTTCATCTGCGCGGCATCGCGCGAGACCAGTACCTCATCGGCGCCCAGGCGCTTGGCATCGGCACCCTTTTCCGGCGTGGTGGTGATCATCACCACGTGTGCGCCCAGTGCCTTGGCGAACTTCACGCCCATGTGGCCGAGGCCACCGAGACCGATCACGCCCACCTTCTGCCCCGGACCGACCTTCCAGTGGCGCAGCGGCGACCAGGTGGTGATGCCGGCGCACAGCAGCGGTGCGGCCGCCTTCAGGTCGAGGGTGTCGGACACCTTCACCACGAAGCGCTGCTCGACCACCACGTGGTCGGAATAGCCGCCGTAGGTCGGCGCGCCGGTTTCGCGTTCACGGCCGTTGTAGGTCCAGGTCGCACCCTCGGCGCAGTACTGCTCCAGGTCGTGCTGGCAGGCGTCGCAGTGGCGGCAGGAATCGACCATGCAGCCGACGCCGGCGTGGTCGCCGACCTTGAAGCGGGTGACTTTGCTGCCGACTTCGGTCACCCGGCCGATGATCTCGTGGCCCGGCACCATCGGGTAGATCGAGCCACCCCAGTCATCGCGGGCCTGGTGCAGGTCGGAATGGCAGATGCCGCTGTAGAGGATCTCGATGCGCACGTCGTCCGGGCCGACCGCGCGACGTTCGAACGCGTAGGGCACCAGCGGGGCGGTATGTGAATGGGCGGCGTAACCACGGGCGAGGGACATGGGGAATCCTTGGCAGGGTTTATCGAAAGGCGCTTTACAATACGCCCCATGCCCAGTGGCAAGAAGCGCGGATATCGGCATGATTCATCAAGTGAAACTGCACAATGGCCACTGACAACCTGACGCATCTGGCCGCGTTCGCCGCAGTCGCCCGCCATCGCAGCTTCCGCCGCGCCGGTGCCGAACTGGCATTGTCGACCTCGGCGGTGAGCTATGCGATCCGCGCGCTGGAAGAGCGGCTGGGCGTGGGCCTGTTCCATCGCACCACCCGCAGCGTGGCCCTGACCGAAGCCGGGCAGCGCCTGCTGGAGCGCCTGCAGCCGGCGTTGGGGCAGGTGCACGACGCACTGGAAGAAATGAACCACTTCCGCGCCGCCCCGGCCGGCCTGCTGCGCATCAACGCCACCCGCGCGGCGGTGCCGACCCAGTTGGGGCCGCGGCTGGCGCGCTTCCTGCACGCCCATCCCGACGTGCGCGTGGAGCTGACCGAGAACGATGGCCTGGTCGATATCGTCGCCGAAGGGTACGACGCCGGCGTGCGCCTGCACGAGTTCGTACCCGAGGACATGGTGGCGGTGCCGATGGGCCCACCGCTGCGTGGCTTGATTGTCGGCTCGCCGGACTACCTGCGGCGGCGCCCGGCGCCACAGCATCCGCGCGACCTGGCCGCACACGAATGCATCCGCTTCCGCTTCGCCAGCGGGCACCTGTACAAGTGGCAGTTCGAGCGCGGTGGGCAGGCGCTGGAGATCGATGTACCGGGGCGGCTGACCCTGTGCGAGCAGGGCACGATCGTGCGCGCTGTTCTGGATGGCATCGGCCTGGCGTACGTGCTGGAAGACACGGCAAGGCCGTACATCGACTCGGGGCAGATGGTGGCAGTGCTGGAAGACTGGAGCGAACCGTTCGCCGGCTTCGCGCTGTACTACCCGAAGCAGCGGCAGATGCCGGGCGCGCTGCGGGCGTTCGTGGATATGCTGCGGGCGTAGTGGCGGTAAGGGATGCAGTGCCGACCCACGGCCGGCACCCACCCCAATCGCTCATGTCACCAGCGCGTCGTAGCCTTCGCCACTGAACTGGATCAGGCAGAAGCCGTGGCCGAATGGATCGGCCAGCACGGCGATGCGTCCCCAGCGACGCTCGCGCACGGAGTGCTCGAGTGTCGCCCCGGCTGCGACTGCACGTGCCAGCGCGGCGTCGATGTCATCCACCACCCAGTCCAGGTGCAGCGGGGTCCAGTGGCGCTCGTAGTCGCGCACGTCGCCGTCTTCGGTGGTGGCGCTGCCAGCCTCGTTCTGCAGCAGGTAGAGCGGTGTTGGCCCACCGAGCAATTCCACGGCCCCCGGGCCGAGACGGCGGCCGATGCGCAGTCCAAACGCGGCCACGTAGAAGGTTTCGGCGGCGGCCAGGTCGGGCACGTCGAGGTTGACGATGAAGCTGTAGGCAGGGGCGTTCATGGCAGCGATGGGCGGCATCCGGTGGTCGCAGTCTAGTCCTGCCGCGTGCTGCCGCCGGTTCATCTGCTGCGCGCATTCGGGCAAGCTGGGCGGTCTCTATCGACAAGGACATCCATGAGCACGCTATCTGACATCGAACGGGCCACCGGCCAGTCCTTCCCGCCCCTGTTCAAGCAGTTGCATGCAGCGGGTCGGTTGAGCTGGGGTGCCCCACATCCGGAATGGTCCAAGGTGGTGTTCCCGACGCTGCAGGCGGATCCGCCGGTGCTGCTGTACGCCCAGGAATACGAACCGCTGGAACACGATGAACTGCGCGAGGCGTGGCAGGAACTGACCGCCGAGGATCATTACAACCCCCTGCGCACGGACCTGCAGCTGCTGCCGTTTGCGCGGACGGGTGGCGGCGACAGCTACTGCTTCTGGAGCAACGCGCCCGGTGTTGCTGAACCGCCGGTCGTGCTGGTGTGGCATGACGATGATCGTGCCGATGTGCTGGCCGCCAGCTACCAGGACTTCCTGTTCCGCAAGATGGTCGAAGCAGTTGCCGACTACCAAGCGCCGTACACGCTGCTTTCGCATGGCGAGCTGGCCAGCAATCTGCAGCGCTGGCTGCACAGTCATCAACCGTTCCTGCGCGATGACCAGTACGCGGCGTTGCAGCGGCTGTTCGCCCGTGTTGACGCTATTGCCGAGGGACGTATCAGCGACGAGGATGCGCAGGCCATCGTCGCTGAAGTGATCGGCTTCGAGCGGTTGGACCATTCGTTCGCCTACGTGCGCGAGGACGCCTGATCCAAGGGTCGGAGCCCCCCCTGTGGCGGGGATCCGACCCCGTGCGGGATCAGCCGGCGGCCGGGTAGTCGAGGTAACCCGCTTCGCCGCCCCCGTAATAGGTGGTGCGGTCCGGAGTGGCCAGCGCGACGTTGCGCTGCAGGCGCTCGACCAGGTCCGGGTTGGCGATGAACGGTTGGCCGAACGCGGCCAGGTCGATGGTGCCTGCCTCGACCCGCTGCAGCGCGCGTTCGCGGGTCATGCCACCGGCCAGGATCAGGGTGCCGCCGTAGGCCTGCTTGAACTGCTGCAGGAAGGCCTCGCCCAGCACCGACTGGCCCGCCTGCAGGTTGTCGTTGAGATGCGCGTAGGCCAGGCCGCGTTTGCCCAGTTCCCCGGCCAGGTACAGATAGGTGGCTTCGTTGTCGGGGTAGAACGGCATGTCGAAGGTGAGGTTGTTCGGTGCCAGGCGCACGCCGATACGGTGGGCACCGATGCGCTGCGCCATCGCATCGACGGTGTCCAGGATCAGGCGCGCACGATTGGGCAGTGAACCGCCATAGCGGTCTTCGCGCTGGTTGATGAGCGGGTTGAGGAACTGTTCGAACAGATAGCCGTTGGCAGCATGCAGCTCGATGCCGTCGAAGCCGGCCGCGATGGCGTTCTCCGCGCCGCGCACGAAGTCGTCGACGATGCCGGGGATCTCTTCGGTGGCCAGCGCACGCGCCGGAGTGGGATCGGCATGGCCGCGGCTGCCGTCGTCCAGGTAGACGAACGAGGTGTTCTTCGGTGCGCTGGCGACCGGGCGAGTGCCAGCGCTGACCGGTTGTCCGCCATCGGGCTGCAGCGAGGAATGCGACATGCGGCCCACATGCCAGAGCTGGGCGAAGATCGTGCCCTGTTCGGCATGCACGGCCTCGGTCACCTGCTTCCAGCCCGCCACCTGCTCGGCCGACCAGATGCCCGGCACGTCGATGTACCCCTGGCCCTGCGGCGAGACCGGGGTGCCTTCACTGATGATCAGCCCAGCGCTGGCGCGTTGCCGGTAGTACTGCGCGGTGAGCGCATTGGCGACCGAGCCGGGGTTGCGGGCACGGGTCATCGGGGCCATCACGATGCGGTTGCGCAGGAGGGTGCCTGACAGGTCGAAGGAGCGGAACAGGGTGGCGGTCATGTCGGTCATCTCGGTGCGGGGGAGGAGCGCCAGCGGCGCGATGCCCACAGGATGGAGTTGACATGCGGGCGCATAAAGCGCTTCGATCTCCCTGAGTGTGGGACTATTTGTCCCCAATGTGGGGGAAAGAATGCTGCCGCTGGAATCATTGAATGGCCTGGTGACCTTCGTTACTGCGGCCCGCTCGGGCAGCTTCACCGAAGCGGCCGATGCACTGGGCGTCTCACGCTCAGCGGTGGGCAAGGCCATCGCCCGGCTGGAAACGCGGCTGGGGGTGCGCCTGTTCCACCGCACCACGCGGCGCATCGCGCTGACCACCGACGGCGAGGCGTACTACGCGTCGTGTGCGGCGGCGCTGGAAGAAATCTCCGCCGCCGAGGCCTGCCTGGGTTCGGCCGGCCTGCCCAGCGGGCGGCTGCGCATCGACATGCCGTCCTCGTTCGGGCGGCTGGTGGTGCTGCCGGTGCTGCTGCGGTTGTGCCGGCAGTACCCGGACCTGCAGCTGACGATGACCTTCACCGATCACTTCGTCGATCCGGTCGAAGAGGGCATCGACCTGCTGATCCGTTTCGGTGGGCTGCACCACGCAGAGCACCTGGTCGCGCGCCGGCTGGGTCGCCAGCGCCTGGTCACCTGTGCATCGCCGGAGTACCTGCAGGCGCATGGTGTGCCTGCGACCGTGGAGGAACTGGCACAGCACCGCAGCATCGTCGGCTTCCGCCACGGGCAACCGGTGGCGTGGCGGATTGGCAGTGATGATGCCGAAGGAACGTTCATCCCGAATGCGGCCTACCAGCTCAACGACGGCGATGCAGTGATCGACGGCGCCATTGCTGGGCTGGGTATCTGCCAGATGCCGGAGTCACTGGTGCGCCGGCACCTGGAATCCGGCGCGCTGCAATCGGTGCTGGATGCGCACATGCAGCGGCATATCGACATCCATGCGCTGTGGCCGCCAACCCGCCACCTGCGGCCGAAGGTGCGTTATGTGGTGGATGAGCTGGCGCGGCTGGCGGCTCAGGGATTGTTTGACTGAGCCGGGGCTGCCACGTCGGGTGCGCCATCGAGCGTGTTGCGGGGCGGGAACGCCATCATCCCTGCCAACTGGCAGTACGCGGCAGCATCCAGGAAGGTGGTGGGCACATGGTCCTCAAGCTGGCGGACTTTGCGCAGTCCTTCGATCGGTTCGAGGATGGCCGGAAAATTCTTGTCCTGCTCGTCCAGGACGCGGTCAAGCCGGTCTTTCAGCGGGCTCTTGTAGAAGAAGTCCGGCAGCACGATGCACATCTGGGTGCCGGGCCGCGAGGCGATCTCGCGCATCGCCGTTTCGAATGCGTCGGCATGTTCGGCATCGTCGATGCGCAGCTGCAGGTCCTCCGCCTCGCCGACCGGGCGGTAGTACACGCTGCCCGGGCGGAACAGGAAGGTATACAGATGCGTTCCTTCCACCTTGTACGTCTTTGGTGAGCGTTGCCGCTGCAACTCGGTGGGGAGTGGCACTGAGCGCCCGTCGGCCAGCAGCAGCCTGGCGTTCATGCCGCAACTGCTGCCGTCGGTACCGAACGATACTTCGTAGTCCAGGCCGGGTTCCGGCGTCAGCAGGAGCGAGGGCGGCAGCGTGAAGCGCAGGTCGCGAACCCTTTCGCCCGCGGGAACGCAGCGGCGATTGCCCTCGAAGTTGGCCATCACATTGACCAGCTGGCCCGGCACCAGTGCGAATTCGCGATAGAAGGGCTTGCGGATACCGCCCAGCGTACCGGTGGCGAATGACTCGGGCATGCCGATCGAGGTGCTTTCATTGCCGGTGGCCAACGAGGCGAGCGTGCTGAACACACCCTTGGACGCCTTGCTCTCCACCCTGACCACCTCGGCTTCGGCGCCGCTGCGCGTGTGGTTCTTGCGCATCGCCAGATACTGGCCATTGGCACTGAACAGGCGGATGCGCGCCGGTTGCTGCAGATCCACCTGGGCCGTCGCGTCAGTGGGGGCCTGCTCGGCCAGTGCGGGGAATGCCAAGGCCATGGCCAGGCAGGCGGGCAGCAGGAGGCGCACCATCATCAGAACTCCGTGTCATTGCCGGCGACTCATTCGCCATCAGGCACCGGGTAGCGGCTGCGTGGCGGCGTTCTTTAGCCCGGCTCTGCCGGCGGATCACGATGACGGCAGGGCGCGTCGGTGACACTGGCAGGGTGGCCGTGTATACTATCCCCCAGTATAGTTCCGAAGTGGCCCGCCATGCCGCACTCCCCCGAAGAGAAGAAGAAGGTCCTGGCCCGCGTGCGCCGCATCCGCGGCCAGTGCGATGCGCTGGATCGCGCGCTCGAAGCTGGCGCCGACTGCGGGCCGGTGCTGCAGCAGATCGCCGCCATCCGTGGCGCGGTCAACGGCCTGATGTCCGAGGTGATGGAAGCCCATCTGCGCGAGGAGTTCGGCCAGCCCGCCGCCTCCGACGCACAACGCGCCGAACGCGTGCGCGACATGAGCGCGTTGATCCGCTCGTACCTGAAATAAACGACGGCGCAACAGTGCGCCGCCCATCCTGTTACTGCCTGCCCTTGGAGAAGCCACCATGAAGTCCCGTGCCGCCGTCGCCTTTGGTCCCGGCCAGCCGCTGCAGATCGTCGAGATCGACGTCGCCCCGCCGAAGAAGGGCGAAGTGCTGGTGAAGATCACCCATACCGGTGTCTGCCACACCGATGCGTTCACGCTGTCCGGCGATGACCCGGAAGGCCTGTTCCCGGTGGTGCTGGGCCATGAAGGCGCCGGCATCGTGGTTGAAGTGGGCGAGGGCGTGACCAGCGTCAAGCCGGGCGACCACGTGATTCCGCTGTACACCGCCGAGTGCGGCGAGTGCCTGTTCTGCAAGAGCGGCAAGACCAACCTGTGCGTGTCGGTGCGCGCCACCCAGGGCAAGGGCGTGATGCCCGATGGCACCAGCCGCTTCAGCTACAACGGCGAGCCGCTGTACCACTACATGGGTTGCTCGACCTTCAGCGAGTACACCGTGGTGGCCGAAGTCTCGCTGGCCAAGATCAACCCGGACGCCAACCCGGAGCACGTCTGCCTGCTCGGCTGCGGCGTCACCACCGGCATCGGCGCGGTGCATAACACCGCCAAGGTGCAGGAGGGCGACAGCGTAGCGGTGTTCGGCCTGGGGGGCATCGGCCTGGCGGTGATCCAGGGTGCGCGCCAGGCCAAGGCCGGCCGCATCATCGCGGTGGACACCAATCCGTCCAAGTTCGAACTGGCGCGCGAATTCGGCGCCACCGACTGCATCAACCCGAAGGACTTCGACACGCCGATCCAGCAGGTCATCGTTGAAATGACCACCTGGGGCGTAGACCACAGCTTCGAGTGCATCGGCAACGTCAACGTGATGCGCGCGGCGCTGGAATGCGCGCACCGTGGCTGGGGCCAGAGCGTGGTGATCGGCGTGGCCGGTGCCGGGCAGGAGATCTCCACCCGCCCGTTCCAGCTGGTGACCGGCCGCAAGTGGATGGGCACTGCCTTCGGCGGCGTGAAGGGCCGCAGCCAGCTGCCGGGCATGGTCGAAGACGCGATGAAGGGTGATATCGAACTGGCGCCGTTCGTCACCCACACCATGGAACTGGACAAGATCAACGATGCCTTCGACCTGATGCATGAAGGCAAGTCGATCCGTTCGGTGGTCCATTACTGAGCCGCGTCATGGGCTGGCTGGATGCCCTGCGCCGGCCGCGTGCGGAAGACCCGCGCGCGGCCCTGGTCGACCCGATCGAGCAGGCGCTGCGCGCGCTGGGCTGGGTCGACGGCGACGTGGGGCCACCGCGTGCGGTGGATTCACCTTTCGGTATCGACGAGATGCCGTTCGAGCACTGGCTGGCACAGGTGTTCCTGCCGCGCCTGCACGAAGCCCGCGCCGACGGCCAGTGGCCACCGCGCAGCGACGTGGCGGTGGCGGCGTACCGCAACCTCGACGGCCAGCCCGGTGTCGAGCCGCTTCTGCACCTGCTTTCGCAGCTGGATGAACTGATCAATCGACGCGCCGGCTGAGGCCGGTGCGCAGGAGAGCCTGATGGAACGCATTGAACACCGCGCCTGTTTCGGTGGCTGGCAGGACGTCTACCGCCATCATTCGACCACGCTGGGCTGCGACATGCAGTTCGCCGTGTACCTACCGCCGCAGGCGGAAACGCAGACGCTGCCGGTGCTGTACTGGCTGAGTGGGCTGACCTGCACCGAGCAGAATTTCATCACCAAGGCGGGCGCGCAGCGTTATGCGGCCGAACACGGCGTGATCATCGTCGCGCCAGATACCAGCCCGCGCGGTGATGACGTGGCCGATGCCGAAGGCTACGACCTCGGCAAGGGCGCGGGGTTCTACCTCAACGCCGCCCGCGCGCCCTGGGCGAAGCACTACCGCATGCATGACTACGTAGTGCACGAGCTGCCGGCGCTGATCGAAGCGGAGTTCCCGGCGACCGGCGCACGCGCCATCAGCGGTCACTCGATGGGCGGCCACGGTGCGTTGGTGATCGCGCTGCGCAATCCGGGGCGCTACCGCAGCGTATCGGCGTTCTCGCCGATCGTCGCGCCCAGCCATGTCCCGTGGGGGCAGAAGGCGTTCACTGCCTATCTGGGTGACAACCCGGCCGACTGGGCGCAATGGGACGCCTGCGCACTGATTGCCGCGGCCAGCGAGCGGCTGCCGTTGTTGGTCGACCAGGGTGAGGCGGACGAATTCCTGCAGACCCAGCTGCAGCCGCAGCGCCTGCAGGAGGCCTGCGCGTCGGCCGGCCATCCGCTGACCCTGCGCCTGCAGCCGGGCTACGACCACAGCTACTACTTCATCGCCAGCTTCATCGGCGAGCACATCGCCCACCACGCCCGCGCCCTGCACGGCTGACGCCTTGCCGGTAGTGCCGGCCGCTGGCCGGCAACCTGCCGCCGCGTGATTCCCACGGATGCCGGCCAGCGGCCGGCACTACCGTGGCGGTGCCCGCGGCGTGTTGTTTTGCCGCAGTGGATCACGCAGTTGTGGCGTGCCGGCCCATCGCACCCACACGCTGTACGCCTGAGGCCTTTCCGGTAGTGCCGGCCGCTGGCCGGCAACCTGCCGCCGCGTGATTCCCACGGATGCCGGCCAGCGGCCGGCACTACCGTGGCGGTGCACGCGGAGCGTCGTTTCGCCGCAGTGGATCACGCCGCTGTGGCGTACCGGCCCACCACACCCACACGCTGTACGCCTGAGGGTTTTCCGGTAGTGCCGGCCGCTGGCCGGCAACCTGCCGCCGCGTGATTCCCCCGGATGCCGGCCAGCGGCCGGCACTACCGTGGCGGTGCGTGCGGCGTGTTGTTTTGCCGCAGTGGATCACGCCGCCGTGGCGTACCGGCCCACCACACCCACGCGCTGTACGCCTGAGGCCTTTCCGGTAGTGCCGGCCGCTGGCCGGCAACCTGCCGCCGCGTGATTCCCTCGAATGCCGGCCAGCGGCCGGCACTACCCTGGCGGTGCGTGCGGCGTGTTGTTTTGCCTCAGTGGATCACGCCGCCGTGGCGTGCCGACCCATCACACCCACACGCTGTACGCCTGAGGGCTTTCGGTAGTGCCGGCCGCTGGCCGGCAACCCGCCGCCGCGTGATTCCCACGGATGCCGGCCAGCGGCCGGCACTACCGTGGCGGTGCACGCGGAGCGTCGTTTCGCCGCAGTGGATCACGCCGCTGTGGCGTACCGGCCCCACCACGCCCACGCGCTGTACGCCTGAGGCCTTTCCGGTAGTGCCGGCCGCTGGCCGGCAACCTGCCGCCGCGTGATTCCCACGGATGCCGGCCAGCAGCCGGCACGAACCTGGCGGTGCACGCGGCGTGTTGTTTTGCCGCAGTGGATCACGCCGCTGTGGCGTGCCAGCCCCACCACGCCCACACGCTGCACGCCTGAGGGTTTTCCGGTAGTGCCGGCCGCTGGCCGGCAACCTGCCGCCCCGTGATTCCCTCGGATGCCGGCCAGCGGCCGGCACTACCGTGGCGGTGCGCGCGGCGTGTTGTTTTGCCGCAGTGGATCACGCCGCTGTGGCGTGCCGGCGCGCTATCGTGCGCCCATACGGCCTTGCGGATGGGGGAAGGCATGCCGGTAGTGCTGGCGCTGCTGTATGTGCTGTGCCATGGGCTGGTGCTGGCCCTGTGGCCCGGTCCCGCCGGGGCGGGTTCCTTCGTTTTCCTGACCGGCGCCCCGCTGCTGGCTGCGATCGCCTGCCTGTGGCGGGCCCGCCGCGACCGCGCGGCACTGGGGTGGCGCGCCACGGCGCTGGCCCTGCTGCTGTGGGCCGGCGGCATGGCGTTCAACATGATTGACGCCCTAGGCGCCGGGCGTGCCGATTTCACCCCGCGCGCAAGCCTGTTCCTTTACGTGCTTTACGGTGTGCCCCTGGTGTTTATCCTGGCCCGGGCGCGCCGGGAACGGGTCAGCATCAGCCTGATCGATGCGGCGATGGCGGCGCTGTTGGGCGTGCTGTTCTTCGTGCACGCGCAGTCGTTTGCCGCCCGCGTTGACATCGACGACCACGCGCTGGCCAACATGCAACGCATGTTCGATATCCAGAACCTGTGCATCGCTGTGTTCGCGGTGGTGCGCTGGCTGGCCGGCGACGTTCCCGAGCGGCGCACCTTTTTCCGCGCGCTGGCGATGTATGCGGTGACCTACCTGTTGGTGGCGTACTACATCAACCACTACACCTCCGGCGATGCGTTCGGTGCCTATGCCGACCTGCTGATCGATCTGCCGTTCCTGCTGCTGGCGCTGCTCGCACTCAGCCAGGCACCGGCGCGGGTCCTGGCGCCGCATTCGCGGATGGCGCGCACGGTGCAGGCGGCGGGCCCGATGATCCTGCCGCTGCTGCTGCTGGTGGTAGGCACGCTGGTGGTCGACCACGCCCGGCCCCTGGCCGTGAGCGGGTTCGTGGTGGCGACGCTGGGGTTCGGCCTGCGCAGCATCCTGCTGCAGGTGGACCTGATGGAACGGCAGGCCTCGCTGGACCAGTTGGCGCGCCAGGATGGCCTGACCGGCGTGGCCAACCGGCGCGAGTTCGACGCGCTGCTGCTGGCCGAGTGGAACCGCGCACGGCGCAGTGGCACCGAGCTGGGCCTGCTGCTGTTGGATATCGATCATTTCAAGGCCTTCAACGACCGCCACGGCCATCCCGCCGGCGACCGCTGCCTGCAGGCCGTGGCAGCGGTCCTGAAGGCGAGCGCCGGCCGCGCCGGTGACCGTGTTGCGCGCTACGGCGGCGAGGAATTCGCGGTGATTGTGCCCGGAAGCGCGCTGTCGGGCGTGCTGGCACTGGCCGAGCGCCTGCGCGAGGCGGTGGCGGCGCTGCCGCTGCCGGAAGGGTCGGTCAGCATCAGCATCGGCGTGGGCTATTTGCATCCGCCAGCGATGGCCAGCGCCGATCAGCTGCTGGCCGACGCCGATGCCGGCCTGTATGCCGCCAAGCGTGCCGGCCGCAACCAGGTGGTCCTGCATGCGCACGTGCTGGATGACGAGGGCAACGCGCACGGAACCATGGACTGTTGAGCGGACCAGCCCTTAGTGCCGGCCGCTGGCCGGCACCTCCTCGGACGCCGCGGTTGCCGGCCAGCGGCCGGCACTACCACGGCATGGCCTCAACGCACGTCGCGCAGTTCCCAGTGGCTGCCGGCCAGCAGGCGCAGGCGCTGCTTGAACACATCGCTGTCGATGCGGGTGGTGGCCACCAGGTTGATGCGCAGGTCCTTCTGCTCACCGGTCACGGTGGCCTCGGGATCGGTTGCGCCCCACTGCGGCTCCACTGCATCCGGGTCGGGCTGCTTGGCCTTCCAGCGTTCAAACAACGTGCCGCTGCGCAGGGCATCCTGCAGCTCCTCGGCGAAGCCGGCGGCGCCCTGCGAATGGAAGGACAGGTCAGGGTCGTTGCCGCGTGCCTTGGACGGGTCGGGCAGGCTGATGTGGTACTGCGCAGGCATGGTGTTCTCCTAGAAGTGCGGCAAGGCTGGCACAACCGCGGTGGAATCGATGTGCAGAGTTCCGCCGCGGTTGGCCTTCATTCAAACCGATGCGGTCCATCGGCAAAGCCCACGGTGACCGCGCCCTTGCCGACGTTGACCATGCCGGTCAGGCTCATCACCGTTTCGTACACGGTTACGCCGTGGCCGGCGCAGACGTCCTTCATCTGGGCGTAGCCGGGCAGGGCGCGCAGTTCGTCCAGTTCACCGCCGTAGCTGATGCACACCGTCGGTGTCATCAGCCCGGCGCGCACGCGCTGGCCGACCACCGCAAACAGCTTCTGCACGGCGTTGTCGAAACCCTTGATCTTGGCCACCGGCCCGGTCTCGCCGCGGTAACCGTGCAGCACCGGCTTGATGTCCAGCGCGCTGCCCAGCGCCGCGCTGAGCAGGCCGACACTGCGGTCACCCTTGTGCCGCGCACGTGCGCGCATGTAGTACAGGTCGCGGGTGACCATGTAGCCGTGCACGTTGCCGGCCAGTTCTTCCAGGCGTTCGCGGATCTGCTGCACGCTGGCGCCACTGGCGCGCAGGCGTACCGCTTCCACCGCAGTCACCGCCTGCGCGGCGAACAGGTTCTGGGTGTCGAGCACGCGCAGCGCGAACGGCGAGTTGTGGCCGGCCGCCTGCCGCACCGGCTTGTAGTCGTTGAGGATGGCGAAGCTGGCCTGCAGCGCGTTGTCGTGGATCGGGCTGCGGGTCTTGGTGATGGTCATGCAGAACACGTGGTCGTAGTCGATCACCAGTTGCTGCAGGAACAGATCGCGGATCTGGTTGACGCTGAAGGGAATGGTCTCCGCCTCGGCGCCGTGCTCGGCCACGTGCGCGTGCAGGAAGCTCAGGGTGGCCTGCTCATCGCGATGATCGGCCAGCACGGCTTCGCCGATCCGCACGGTGATCGGCAGCAGCACGATGTTGTGCTCGGCAATGAAGTCCTGCGGCAGGTCACAGGCCGAGTCGACGACGATTCCGATGCGCATCCGCGGCTCCCCCTCCAGGGCGGTTGTAGGTTCGGAAACGTGAAATCTATCTCAAAATCTGGCGTGGCGCGCGCGGCAAATGCGCCACGCCCTGTTCAGCGACTGCGCTGCACCGCCACCGGAAGCTCGGCCAGGCGCTGCCATTCGGGCTGCTGCAGCAGGTCCGGGTCGGCCAGCACCGCCGCCATCAGCGGGTGGGCATCGTTGCCCCAGAACAACTCGCCATCGATGGCCAGGGTGGGGACGCCGAACACGCCGGCGGCAATGGCGGCCTCGGTGTTGCGGCGCAGCTGCTCCTTGACCGCCGGCGCGGCGATGGCATTGGCGACATCCTCGATCCCCAGCCGCGCACCCGGTTCGCGCAGGGCCTCGGCACTGTCGCCCGCGTGCCCCTCGCGCCAGATCCAGTCGAACAGTACGTCCACCGCTTGCGTGCCGGCGCCAGCAGCCAGGCACAGCCGCAGGGCGGATAGCGGGTTGAACGGATGGCCCGGCGGGAAGTGCAGCGGCGTGCCCTCGGCCTGCGCCGTCCACAGCAGCTGGCGGTACATGAAGCGGCGCTTGGCCGGAATCTCGGCCGGCCCGAGATTGCCCAGGTGGTGCAGCACGGCGCCAAAGGCGATCGGCACCGGCTGGATCCGCGCGAACTGGGGCAGCTGCTTCAGCTTCTGCCAATGCAGGTAGGAGTACGGCGAAACGAAGTCGAAATACCAGCGCAGGGTGGCCATGGTGGTGTCCTTCAATGCGGTCAGGGCTGCGCGTTGCGCTGCAGGTAGCGGTCACGCAGTTCGGTCTGGCGCGAGCGCATCGGCATCGCCCGGCCGCCCAGCCAGACCTGTTCGGCATAGTGCGCCACGTCCAGCGGGTCGCCCTCCCACAGCACCAGGTCGGCACGCTTGCCCGGCTCGATGCTGCCGATCTGGTCGGCCACGCCGAACGCCTGCGCCGGCACCCGGGTCAGCCCGGCCAGGCCGTCGGCCCAGGGCAAGCCGTTGGCCACGGCATTTCCGGCCAGCTGGCGCATCTTGCGTGCGTTGTGCGAAGCGTCACCACGCTGCACGAACGACACGGCCACGCCGGCCCGTTGCAGGCGTGCCGCGTTTTCCAGCGTAGCGCCGATCTGGTCGAAGCTGGCCGGCAGGTTGGACAGCACGTCGACGAATACCGGCACCTGCGCGGCTGCCAGCTCCGGTGCCAGCTGCCAGGCTTCGCTGCCACCGGCAATGGCGATCTTCACCTTTTCGCGGGACGCCCAACGCAGCAGTTGGCGGATGTCCGCGGCGCGGTCCACCTCCACCACGATGCGGCCCTGGCCGGCCAGGTAACGGCCCAGGGTGCGGCGCCCGGCCGGCGTCAGCAGCGCGTGCGGCGAGTCGGCGGCAACCTGGCCGCGCGCCTCGTCCACCATCTGCTGCAGCAGCATCCACTGCGCAGCGCGCGAGTGTCCGGTCAACTCCACCGCAGCCGACCCCAGGCGCAGGAACAGCGCGCGCGGTCCGAGCGGGTCGGCGCTGCCGTCCAGCCGCATCACACCGCCCTGGCCAGCAACGAAGCCGCCACCGGTGGCGGCCCCCAGCGCAGTGAATCCGATGCCATCCAGGCGCGCCACCGGGATCAGCACCGAGGCCGGGTTGTAGGCCAGGGTGACATCGAATTCGGGGCGCAACGGTTGTTCGCCGATCTTCAGCGTGCTGTCGACCGTGCTCGCTTCGCCGGAGACTTCTTCGATGCCGATCTCGGTGATGCCCCCGAACAGCGCCGGCGTCAGCGGGCGCCCATCGGCGTCGACCACGGTTGTGCCGGCCGGGGCGGACAGGCCGCGGCCGACCGCGCGGATGATGCCGCCCTGCACCAGTACGTCCGCGCCCTGCAGGCTGCCGCGCGCGCTGGCCGTATGCACGGTCGCGTTGCGCACCAGCAGGTCCTGCGCCTGTGCGGATGCGGAAAGGCAGGCCAGCACCATGACCGTCGCGCCGAGCCATGCCCGGCGGCCCTTCGCCGCAGACTGCGCCAACTGCTTGAGCGCCACCATCAGTGCACCTCCTGGCCAAGCTGGAAATCGGAACGTGGCGTGGCCGCAGGTACGCTGCGGTCGTACAGCCGGCGGCCGTCGATGAAGACCTGCTCCGCCAGCGCGTAGGAGCTGAAGGGGTTGCCGTTCCACACCACCACGTCGGCCATCTTGCCGGCCTCCAGGGTGCCGGTCTGGCCTTCGATGCCCAGCGCCTTGGCGGCGTTGGCGGTCATCCAGGTGATGGCGTGTTCGGGGGCGATCTCCGGCATGTGCGCACGGCGCGCGGCCGCGATCACCTTGGCCGCTTCCTGGTTCAGCCGCTGGATGCCTTCGGGCGAATCGGAATGGACGATGGCGCAGCTGTTCTTCGGCCGGTCGACCAGTGCGATGTTCTCCGGGATACCATCGAAGGCTTCCATCTTGAAGCCCCACCAGTCGGCCCACAGCGCACCGCAGACGCCGTCGGCGGCCAGCCGGTCGGCCAGCTTGTAGGCCTCCACGCCGTGGTGGAAGGCTGCCACCTTGAAGCCGAATTCCTTGGCCAGGTCGAGCATGGTGGCCATCTCGTCGGCGCGGTAGCAGTGGATGTGCACGCGGATGTCGCCTTCGATCGCGCCGGCCAGCGTGTCCAGCTTGAGATCACGCTTGCCGCCGGCATCACCGGCGCTGTCGCCCTTGTCGCTGCCGAACCAGCCCTTGCGCTTGGCCGGCTTCGGTTTGTTCTTGGCGATGTAGTCGGCGGCATCGATGAAGGCGGCACGATAGCCGGCGACGTTGCCCATCCGCGTGGCCGGGGTCACGCCCTTGCCTTCGCCGTAGACCCGCTTGGGGTTCTCGCCACAGGCCATCTTCAGTCCCCACGGTGCGCCGGGAAACTTCATCGCCTGGTAGGTGATGGCGGGGACGTTCTTCAGGGTCACGCCGCGGCCACCGACCAGGTTGGCCGAACCCGGCAGCACCTGCATGCTGGTCACGCCGCCGGCCAGCGCGGTGGCAAAGCCCGGGTCCTGCGGCCAGACCGAGTGCTCGGCCCAGACGTTGGCGGTGACCGGCGCGGTCATCTCGTTGCCGTCGCTGTGCGCGCCGACGCCCGGGCTGGGGTATACGCCCAGGTGCGAGTGCACGTCGATCAGGCCGGGGGTGACCCACTTGCCCTGCGCATCGATGCGGGTGACACCGGCGTCGGCCTGCAGCTGGCGGCCCACGGCGGCGATCCGGCCCTCGCGCAGCAGCACGTCGGCGTTGTCCAGGCGCTGGCCGGTGCCGGTCAGCACGGTGGCGTTCTGGATCAGCACCGGCGCATCGGGATGCGCCTGGTAGGTGCTGGGGTAGGGATCGGCGACGAAGCGCGAGGCGCCTGTCGCGGGTGCGGTTGCCAGTGAGAGCAGCGCCAGCCCCAGGCTGGTGCGCAACAACGGTGATGCCATGCAGTTCCCCTCGCAGCGTGATCCAGCCGCCGACGCTAGCCGGGCGATGGCGGGCTTGCCAAGTGACCTTCTTCACAGGCCTGCCGACGGTCGCTCGACGGCACCGGCCGGGTGGCTGAAACTATGCGGTCCCCCGCCGTACCGGACTGCCCATGAAGAGCAAGCAGGAAATCGTCGACAACTGGCTGCCGCGTTACACCGGCGTGCCGCTGGACCAGTTCGGCCAGCACATCCTGCTGACCAATTTCGGCGGCTACCTGCACACCTTCTCCGCGCTGACCGGGGCCCCGGTCATCGGCCTGGACCGGCCGATGGCCAGTGCCACCATCGATGGCATCACCATGATCAACTTCGGCATGGGCAGCCCCAATGCCGCGATCATCATGGACCTGCTGTCGGCGGTGATGCCCAAGGCGGTGCTGTTCCTGGGCAAGTGCGGTGGCCTGAAGCGCAAGAACCAGCTGGGTGACCTGGTGCTGCCGATCGCGGCGATCCGCGGCGAGGGTACTTCAGGTGACTACCTGCCGCCGGAAGTGCCGGCGCTGCCGGCCTTCGCGCTGCAGCGTGCGGTCTCGACCATGATCCGCGACCTTGGCCACGACTACTGGACCGGTACCGTCTACACCACCAACCGCCGGGTCTGGGAGCACGACGAGGCCTTCAAGGAGCGGCTGCGGGCGATGCGCTGCATGGCCATCGACATGGAAACCGCCACCGTGTTCGCCGCTGGCTTCGCCAACCACATTCCCAGCGGCGCACTGCTGCTGGTGTCGGACCAGCCGATGATCCCCGACGGGGTCAAGACCGAGGCCTCCGACGCCAAGGTCAGCTCCCAGTTCGTGGAAAACCATATCCAGATCGGTATCGAGGCGCTTAAGCTTATCCGGCGCAACGGCAAGTCGGTCCGCCACCTGCGCTTCGACGAATGATGATGATGGCCTGGCGCGGCGCGCCGGCCCTGGGGAGTAGGTAATGGACGTTGCCGCGCACGTGGTGGAATTCTGGAAAGAGGCGGGCCCTGCGAAGTGGTTCGCCCGCGACGACGCGTTCGACGCGCAGTTCCGCCAGTTGTTCCTGGATGAGCATTACGCTGCGGCATCGCGCGCACGCGAGCATTGGCTGGGCAGTGCCGAGGGCGCGCTGGCGCTGATGCTGCTGTTGGACCAGTTCCCGCGCAACTGCTTCCGCGGTACCGCCCACTCCTACGCCACCGATGGCCTGGCCCGGCACTACGCCATGCGCGCCATCGAGGAAGGCCTGGACCTGCAGCTGGTGCCGAAGCTGCGCGCCTTCATCTACCTGCCGTTCGAGCACTCCGAGGACCCGCTGGACCAGGACCGCTCGGTGGCGATGTTCGACGTGCTGGGCGACAAGGAATACCTGCAGTACGCCGAGCTGCACCGCGACATCATCCGCCGCTTCGGTCGCTTCCCGCACCGCAACGCCGTGCTGGGGCGTATCCCCTCGCCGGAGGAACTGGACTACCTGGCCGAGGGCGGATTCGCCGGCTGAAAAAAGGGGACGGAGGGGATTAAGTCGTTTATGCCACAAACGACTTAATCCCCTCCGTCCCCTTTTTAGGGGTCAGATCGCCTTTCCGCAGGAAAGGGCTCTGACCCCGGGCCTTCAATCAGTACTTCGGCACGCCGTTGTCGACGTCTTCCGACCAGGCGTTGATGCCGCCGGTGACGTTGAACACCTTGGTGAAGCCCAGGGCGCGGAACTGCTCGGCGGCCTGCGCGCTACGGCCACCGTGGTGGCACAGGAAGGCCAGCGCGGTGTCCTTGGGCAGGGCCTCCAGCGCGGCGCGGCCGTTGCCGTCGAAGGTCTTGAACGGCACGCCCACGGCAGCGATCTCGCGCTCATCGGCCGGGCGCACGTCCACCAGGGTGATGGTGCCGGCGCGCACCAGGTCGTCGGCATCGCGCACGCTGATTTCCTGCACCGGCTTGGGCGCATTCGGGTTGTCGATGGCCAGACCCTTGCCGCGGATGTCGTCCACCCAGTCGATGGTGATGCCGTTGGCGCGACGGGCGCTGGCCAGGTCGAACTGCACGCGCAGGCCGTTGGACTCGGCGGCAATGGCGCCTTCGTCGTGCGGGGCCAGCTGGAAGTTCGGCTGGAAGCGCGCGTCGATGGTCAGCTGCAGCGCAGCGCCCGGGGCATCGGCCAGCGCGCCCTTGAGCATTTCCACGGCGGCCGGGGTGACGGTGATGCTCGGCGGGGTGCGATCCGGAGCGGCCAAGCCGAGCACGCTGCTCAGCTCGCCGCTGGCGGCCATCTGCAGCACGATGTCGCTGCCACCGACCAGTTCGCCGTCGATGTACAGCTGCGGGATGGTCGGCCAGTCGCCATAGGCCTTGATGCCTTCACGGATTTCCTGGTCGGCCAGCACGTTGACGTGGGCGAACTCGACGCCGAGGTCCTGCAGGGCGCCCACGGCCTTGGCCGAGAAACCACACTGCGGCATCGACGGCTGGCCCTTCATGAACAGCACGACGCGGTTGGCGTTGAGGATGGATTCGATGCGCGAACGCAGGGCGGGATCGAGGGACATGGACGTCGGGGTTCCGGGAATTCGAATCATCAATTCTACCCCTCATGGCATCATGGGGGATGAGCAACGCAGGAACATTGCATCGCATCCCGACCCGGCCCTGGCGCTGGCTGCCCTGGCTGGTAGCGTCGCAGCTGGCGGTGATCCTGGTCTGGGCCCTGGCCGGCTGGCGCTGGGGGCTGCCCGTGATGGTGGCCAGCCACGCACTGTTCCTGGTGCCGGTGTTCCTGCCCAACAGCCGCTTCTACGCGCCGGTGCTGAGCCGGTTGCCGGAGGCCGGCAACAGCGTCTGGTTGACCATCGATGACGGTCCCGGCCCGGAAACCCGCGCCGTGCTCGACCTGCTGGACCAGCACCAGGCCCGCGCCACCTTCTTCCTGGTGGGCGAGCGCGCGCTGGCGCAGCCGGAACTGGTGCAGGAGATCCTGCGCCGCGGCCACGACCTGGGCAACCACAGCCACAGTCATCCACAGGCGCGCTTCTGGCGGCTGGGCCCGGCAGCGATGCGTGCCGAGATCGAGGGCTGCCAGCATGCGCTGCAGGCGGTGGGTGGTCGCCCGGTGCGCTGGTACCGCTCGGTGGTCGGCATGACCAATCCGTTCGTGGCGCCGGTGCTGAAGGCGCTGGGACTGGTGCGCGTGGGCTGGAGCGCCCGTGGCTACGACGGTGTCGGCTGCACGCCGGAGGGCGTGCTGTCACGGCTGTTGCCGGACCTGCGGCCGGGCGCCATCGTGCTGTTGCATGAGGGCGCCGCCCACGGCCACAACCTGGCGATCATCGAGCGCGTGCTGCAGGTGCTGGACGAGCGTGGGCTGAAGGCGCGGCTGCCGGTCCCGTAACGCCAGCCTGGTGATATAGAGCAGCCGAGCATGGGCTCGGCGCTGCAAGGGTTGGCGATCATCCTGTAGTGCAGCGCCGCCACATGCTGCGCTCGGCGCTACGACGCGGTGCGTTCGGCCACCAGCAACCAGCTGTTGAACGGCGTGCGCCCGTGCAGGGCGCGCGGTGCCGTCACCGTCAATCCGGCCTCGGCCAGTGTCGCCTGCAGCACCTGCGGGTCGGGGTAATGGCGCGGTCGCGTGCCCATCCAGCCGACCAGCCAAGCCAGCCGGTCCGCCACCCGCGTGGTGCGGTCGCGGCCATCGCCGGTGGCCAGCGGCGTGCGCAGCAGCAGGCGACCACCGCGGGCGACCCGGGCACTGGCCGCGCGCAGCAGCGCCTGCTGTGGGCCCGCATCCAGGTACTGCAGCACATCCAGCAGCAGCACGTGCCCGGCCTGCGCAGGCAGCGGTGCCTGCACGTCCAGGCAGTCGAAACGCACAGCGGGCAGGCCGGCGGCGGCACGCTGCGCACGGGCAATCTTGCCGGCGTCCACGTCCACGCCCAGGTAGGGCTGGGAGCCGCCGCGCTGGCGCAGCACGTGGGCGAACAGGCCCAGCCCGCAGCCCAGGTCCAGCACCGGTTGCCCGTCGCCAGGCAGGTGCTGCAGCACGCCGTCATACAGCGGGTCGCTGCCCAGCTTGCTGCGGGTGTAGTAGTAGTCGCGGCGGCTGGCCCAGGCGTGCGCGGGGCGGAATGCCTCGGCGATCGCACGGGCCTGCGGTGCGGCCAGGGGAGTGCAGGGCAGGGGCGAGCCGTTCCGTGGCGTGCCGTCCATCGCCTCAGTCCGTTCCGCCAAGCAGGTGCGCGGCGACCGGCAGTGCGCGAGCGCTCCACAGTGCGTACATCCGGGCCGACGGGTGCAGGCCATCGTCGGCGATCATCGCCGGATTGCCTCCCTGGTCACGGCTGATGTCGGTGATGTCGACGAAGGCCACGCCCTGCTGGGTGCAGATCACTTCGGCGGCCGCGTTGAATTCGTCGGTCTCGATCTCGATCGCGGCCAGGTCACGGCCGCTGCCGATACCGAACGGGGTTGCGCCCCAATCGGGGAAGGACAGCACCAGCACGCGCCCGGGACGACCACCGGCCAAGCCGATCGCCCGCTGCAGCAGGGGCTGGAACTGCACGCGGTACTCGTCAAGCGGGCGGCCGCGGTACTGGTTGTTGACGCCGATCAGCAGGCTGACGAAATCGAACGGGCCCTGCGGCGCGGCCGCATCGATGCCGGCGTCCAGCTCGTCGGTGGTCCAGCCGGTGGTGGCGATGGTCTGCGGGTCCGCCAGCGCCACATCCTGCGCACGCAGTGCGGCGGCCAGCTGGTGCGGCCAGCGGCCTTCGACCGCAACCGCTTCACCGATGGTGTACGAGTCGCCCAGCGCCAGGTAGGACAGCGCCACGGCTCAGGCCACCGAGCGGCGCGGCTTCAGCGGCACGACCTTGGTCGCGTCCTCGGCACGGCGGGCCAGCACGCGGTCGATGCGGGCAAACACATCGCGCATCACCGACGCTTCCGGCAGCAGGGTCACGCGGAAATGATGGCGGTACGGCACATTGAAGCTGGAACCCGGCACCACCAGCACGCCTTCGTTGTTCATCAGGTCCAGTGCGAAATTGTGGTCGTCGAAGCCCTTGGCGGCGGCACCGACCACGGCCGGGAATGCGTACAGCGCACCGGCCGGCGCGACCAGCGACAGGTGTTCGCTGGCTGCGCAGGCCTCGATCACGGCGCGGCGCGTTTCATACAGCCGCCCGCCCGGGGTGCACAGTTCGGAGATGGTGTCCGGGCCGTTCACTGCGGCCTCGATGGCGTACTGGCCCGGCACGTTGGCGCACAGGCGCAGTGCGCCCAGCAGGTCCAGTGCAGCGCGGAAATCGCCCAGGCGCGCATCATCGCCACTGAGGTGGGCCCAGCCCACGCGCCAGCCACAGGCGCGGTGCACCTTGCTCAGGCCACTGAAGGTCAGGCACGGATGGTCGCCGGCCAGCGGCGCGACCGGCTGGAACACCGCATCGTCGTACAGGATCTGGTCGTAGATCTCATCGACCAGCAGCAGCAGGTTGTGGCGGCGCGCGATCTCGACCACGCGCTCCAGCAGTTCGCGCGGGTAGCTGGCGCCGCTGGGGTTGTTCGGGTTGATCAGCACGATGGCGCGGGTGCGCGAGGACACCAGCGTCTCGATCTCGCTCGGGTCCGGCTGGAAGCCGTTCTCGGCGGCGCAGCGGTAGTAGACCGGGCGGCCATCGTTGAGGATGGTCGAGGCCGACCACAGCGGGTAGTCGGGTGAGGGCACCAGCACTTCGTCGCCCGGGTTGAGCAGGGCGCGCAGCGACAGGTCGATCAGTTCACTGACGCCGTTGCCGACGAACACACGGTCAGGATGCGCATCCGGCGCGCCACGGCGGGCGTAGTACGCGGCGATGGCTTCGCGCGCCACCGGCAGGCCCTGCTGGTGGGTGTACGGGTCGGTGCGGCCCATGTCATCGGCGATCGCGCGCTGCAGGTGTTCGGGCGCACGGAAACCGAAGTTGCCCGGGTTGCCGATGTTGAGCTTGATCAGCTTGCGGCCCTGCGCTTCCAGCTCCCGGGCTCGCCGCGCCAGTTCTCCGCGGATTTCGTAGCGCACTTCGGAAAGGCGCTCGCGGATGGCCAGGGGCTTGGGCGAGGGGGTGGACATGGGGCTGGGCCGTCAGTGGCGTGGGGTTTCCATCCTACCGGAATTGCTGCAGCGCATGGCAAGGGCTCCGGGCTTGTCATTGCTGGGCTGGCAGGGGGCTGGCACAGGTAGAATGGCGGCGATGACCCAGACCCCCGATTTCATCGCCCTGCAGACCATCGGTTGGCCCTGGCCGGGCCCGGCGCAGCAGGCCGACTGGCAGGCCGTGATGGCCACGCACCCGCAGGCCCGCCCGGCCCGGGTGATCGAACAGCACCGCACCCACTACGTGGTGGCCGATGGCCCGGATGCGTCGATCAAGGCCGAATCGCTGCCGGAATGGCAGCGCCCACGCTTCCCCAGCCACGAGCGGCCTGCAGTGGGCGACTGGGTGCTGCTCGACGGCATCCGCATCGTTGCGCTGCTGCCGCGCCGTACCGCGATCAAGCGTGGCGCCGCCGGCGAGCACTACCACCAGCAGGTGATCGCGGCCAACATCGATACGGTGTTCATCGTCTGCGGCCTGGATGCCGACTTCAATCCGCGCCGCATCGAGCGCTACCTGCTGCTGGTCGGCGGTGGCGGTGCCGAACCGGTGGTGGTGCTGACCAAGGCTGACCAGACCGAGTACAGCGAGGATGCGCTGGCGGTGCTGGAAGAGCTGGAAATGCAGGGCATCGCGCTGCATGCGATCAACGGGCTGGATGCCGACAGCGTGGCGGTGCTGCAGCCATGGCTGGGCCCGGGCCGCACCGTGGTGCTGGTCGGTTCCTCCGGTGCCGGCAAATCCACGTTGACCAACACCCTGCTCGGCGAGCAGCGCATGAAGACCAATGCGGTGCGTGCCAATGATTCGCGCGGTCGCCACACCACCACGCACCGTGCGCTGATGCCGCTGCCGACCGGCGCCTGCCTGATCGATACGCCGGGCATGCGCGAGCTGAAGCCGACCGGCGAAGAGACGCTGTCCGAAGGGGGCTTCGCCGATATTGAAGCGCTGGCCGAGCAGTGCCGGTTCCGCGACTGCTCGCATCACCAGGAACCGGGCTGTGCGGTACGGGCGGCGATCGAGGCCGGCGAGATCGAAGAGAGCCGGCTGCTGAACTACTTCAAGCTGAAGGAAGAAGTGGCGGCCGCTGCCGCCAAGCTGGCGGTACGCCAGGCCGAAACCGCGCAGGAGCGCGGCGGCAGGAAGGGCAAGGGCCAGCAGTTCCGCCCGGCAGGCAAACCGCGCCGGCGTTGATCGGTGTCGCGGGGTCGGATCCCATTGCACCGTAATGGGTTCTGACCCCTGCAATGAATCTGCGTCTGCCTGCTTCGGGTGGGTGCCAACCACGGTTGGCACCTACCAACGCGCGGGCAGGGCGTTATAGTCCGCGCATGGAACCGACCGCGACGCTGGACCGTGAGGTGGCCCACCATGCAGCGCTCGATGCGCGCCTGGTCGAGGCCGTGGGCGGCATCCGCCTGCTGGGGCTGACCAGCTGGCCGGCCACGGTGCAGGCACCGTTTCTGGACAGCGTGGCGCGCGGCCAGCCGGTGCTGCCGAAAGTGGATTACCCCCGGCTCGACTTCAGCGAAGAGCGCCGTGCGCTGGCCGCGATCGCTGCCGACTGCGATGACAGCCACCCGCTGGGCCACTATGTGCAGCAGTCGGCGCAGAGCTGGGACCTGGCCGCGCAGCTGCTGGAAGGGCTGGGCACTGCCGCTGTCGATACCTGTTCGGTGCAGCTGTTCGGTGCCCCCGAGCAGCCGCTGCCGGGCAATGGCCCGAGTACGCGCGACGCGGCGCGCCACTTCATCCAGATCGCCGCCGAACTGGACCACGAGCTGCTGGCGCCCGAAGAGCAGGTGCCGGTCTCGGCCATTGCCCTGCAACTGCAGCTGCAGAACGATCTGGATGCGTTCTTCGAATCGCGCATCATCCAGGTGCAGCTGGACCCGGAACTCGTTTCCAAGGCCGCCGCCGGCCCGACCCGCATCCGCCTGCGCACCAGCGCGCGCTTCAGCGCCTACGACCGCGCGCAGCTGTTCCACCATGAAGCGCTGGTGCACTCGCTGACCGCATTGAATGGCCGCGGCCAGCCGGTACTGCCGAGCCTGGCGTTGTCCTCGCCACGGGTGACGGCGACCCAGGAAGGGCTGGCCACGTTCGCCGAGCAGATCACCGGCAGCATCGACATCGAGCGCCTGAAGCGGATCAGCCTGCGCACCGAAGCGATCGCGATGGCACGCGAAGGCGCCGACTTCATCGAAGTGTTCCGCTACTTCTGCGATGCCGGGCAGAACCCGGAGGAGAGTTTCGCCTCGGCACAGCGCGTGTTCCGCGGGGTGCCGCCCAGCGGCGGCCTGGCGTTCACCAAGGATACGGTGTACCTGCGCGGGCTGGTGTCGGTGCATACCTTCTTCCGCCACATGCTGGCCGAGGATCGCCTGCAGGTCTGCCGCTGGTTGTTCGCCGGCAAGATGAGCCTGGCCGATGCGATCGCGTTCGCGCCGTTGTTCGAGGCGGGGGTGTTGAAGCCGCCGCGCTGGCTGCCGCACTGGGTGAGCCGGGCAAACGGCCTGGCCGGGATGCTGGCGTTCTCGCTGTTTGCCAACCGCATACGGATGGACCAGCTGGCGCCGGAATGAAATGCGTTGGCGGGATGATGCGCTGGCGCCTCGATGGATATCGCTGGGCGGCGGTGGGGCACCCTGGCCAGGACACGCCGTAAACCCATCCATGGGGGCTCGATCGGCGCATCCATGCGCCTCACGGTCCTGGCCAGGGTGCCCCACCGCCGCCAGACAGTTTCCCGCGCGGGCGGCAGCACATCACCGCGCCGAAGGGATTGCGCTTGAAAAGCAAAGAGCCGGGCAATGCCCGGCTCTTTGCTTTTGCTCTTCCTTGCCTTCCGCACCGTGGCGCGGGAAGCCGTCGAGCAGGGTCGGATGGGCCGGCGCAGGACCGTTGGCGCCATGGATGGCGCCATCGAGCCCCCATGGATGGGTTTACGGCGTGTCCTGCGCCGGCCCATCCGGCTCTGCCCCGCGATGATAATCAAGACGCCGCGGAGCAACGCTTTCGACTTAGAACTCCGCCGCCACCGTCATGAACAGTTGCCGCGGTGCGCTCGCGTGGATCGCATAGCGCGTGCCGTTCGGGTCGGTCGGTGCGAACGAGCTCAGCTGGCCCGCGTAGCGCTTGTTGGTCAGATTGGTCGCGTTCAACGACACCCGCACGTTGCGCAGGCCCAGCCCGGGGCCGAAGTCGTAGCCGGCACCGGCGTCGAAGGTGGTCACGCCCGGCACCGACTGGTCGTTGGTGTAGGTGTAGTAGCGCTTGCCGGTGTACTTGGCACGCAGGCTGGCGAAGAAGCCATCGCGGTTCCAGCTGATCTCGCTGGAGGCCATGCGCTGCGGCGTGTCCACGGTGATCTTGCCGGCCACCGGCACCACCGCACCGCCGGACAGATAGTCGTCCTCGTAGGTGGTCTTGTTCCAGGACAGCGCGTTGTACCACTGCAGGCCATCGATCGGCTTGAGGATGAAGGTCAGTTCCGCGCCATGGCTCTTCACCGAACCGACGTTGATGAAGCGCGTCACGCACTCCGGGCGCGTGCCGACCTCGATGCTCGAGCACGGGTTCAGCGACAGCAGGCGGTTGTCGAACGTGACGTTGTATGCGGCGATCGACGCCTGGTACTTCTCGCCGAAGGTACGGAAGCCGGCTTCCAGGCTCTTGGACTTCTCCGGCTCCAGCCCGGCGCTGGCCGCGAACGATTCCGGCGACACCTGCAGCGGACCGCCGCTGCCACCGCCAACGAAGGCGGCGATGTTCTCGGCGTAGGAGGCGAACAGCTCATTGTTGGCGTTGAGCTTGAAACCCACGCCCACCTGCGGCAGCACCGATTCCTTGGCGGTCAGCGTGCCCGAGGCGATGCGGGTCTCGACACCGGGCTGCGCGGTGGCGCGCATGCGGGTGTTGGGGCTCTTGATGCCCACGTCCACGGTCAGGCGCTGGTCCAGGAAGCGCATGCGGTCCTGCACGTAGAACTGGCGCGTGCGGATGTCGAAGTCCTGGTTGAACAGCAGGCGGTCGGGGTTCTTCAGGTACAGGTCGTCCAGGAACGGGCCGCTGATGTAGTAGAAGTTGCGCGACACGTTATGGTCGTTCTGCTCGTACCACAGGCCGGCTTCCAGCTCGTGGATGCCCACCGTCCACGACAGCGCGGCCGTCAGGCCATCGCGGTTGATCGTGTAGTTGGTGCTGCGGATCGAGATCGGCAGCATCCTGTCGGTGCCCGGGTAGGACGGCTGGCCCGGCGCCCACCAGTGGCCCTGGCCACGGTTGTCGTGGTGGTAGGCCAGCAGCTTCAGGCGACCCTGCTCGCCCAGGCGCAGGTCGGCATCGATCGAGTACAGGTTGTCGTCACGCAGCGCACGGCTCTGGTAGTACGCATCGTCGATGCTGTTGACGCCGCCGCTGAACTTGCAGCGCGCCTTGTTGTAGGTGCCCGGCGCGCAGTACGCGGCGGCGACGGCGCGATCCCAGTCCGGTGCGTAGATGTTCCAGTCATAGCCCAGTCCGCGGGCCAGCATGTCCTTGGACAGGTAGGCGTAGTTGGCCTGGCTGGCGCGCGAGGTCGCCACGAACGCACCGAAACGGTGGTCGCCGACATTCCACACTGCCTTGGCATTGAACTGGCGGGTGGTCTGGTTCTGGTACGGCGCGGCCCACATGTCCTGGTCCTGGTGCACGCCGGACACGTAGGCCGAGAAGCCGTTGAGGTCGCCGGTGTCCACGCGCAGGTAGCCACGGCGCTGGTTGTTGTCGCCGACGGTGACGCTGGCGCGGCCACCGAACTCGGTGGACGGGTCCATCGAGAAATACTGGATGGTGCCGCCGAGGTTACTGGTCGAGGCCACGCCCAGCGAACCGATGCCCTGCGACAGTTCGGCGCCGGCCAGGTTCTCGGCGATGACCGCGCGGGCGATGCTCAGCCCGTTGTAGTTGCCGTAGCTGTTGTCGCCCAGCGGGATGCCGTCCAGCGTGTAGCCGAGGCGGCTCTTGTCGAAGCCACGCAGGCTGATGGTCTGCGATTCCTCGTTGGCACCGAAGGCATCGTTGGACTGCACCGACACGCCCGGCAGGCGGTCGAGGATCTTCTGGCCACTGGTGCCCGGCGGCAGCACCTGCTTGTCCACGGCAGTGATGCGCTGCACCTGGCGGGTCTCGCCCTGGCCGATCACAGAGACGGTATCCAGCGTCTGCGCGCTCAGCGCGGCATCGGTGCTGGCGCCGGTATCGGCGGTGGTGGCGGCATGGGCGCTGGCAGCGGCGGAGAGCGCGATCGCTACGGCGATCGTCAGGTGTCGGGTCTGCATGGTTGTCCGTTGCATGGGGAGTGATCACCGGCACGCGTGCGCGGTGCAGGGCCACTATGCGAACGGAACATGAAACCTTCTTTACGGAAAACCAACGAACGGTGCAGGGCCCCCGCGCAGGTCCGGCAGCCGGATGAAAAAGGGGCCGGATTCCCTTCGCAAGCGAAGGTTCACCGGCCCCGCGCACTCCGTGGGGGAGGCGGTCCACGCGCTGCCTGGAGGAGGGCTCACCCCATGTACAGGCCACCGTTGACCGGATAGTCGGCGCCGGTCACGTACGAGGCTTCATCCGAGGCCAGCCACGCGCACAGGCCGGCCACTTCTTCGGGGCGACCCAGGCGGCGTACCGGCACCGAGGCTGCCAGCCGGTCCAGTACATCCGGCGGGAAGCTGCTGATCGCCTGGCTGGCGATGTAGCCAGGCGACAGCGTGTTGACGGTGACGCCGCGCGAAGCCACTTCGGCGGCCAGCGCACGGCTGAAGCCATGCATCGCGGCCTTGGCGGTGGCGTAGTTCACCTGGCCGATCTGGCCCTTGTGGGCGCTGACCGAGCCGATGTTGATGATGCGGCCCCAGCCGCGCGTGGCCATGCCGTCGACTACCTGCTTGGTCAGGTTGAACAGCGCATTGAGGTTGGAGGCGATCACCGCGTTCCAGTCCTCCACCGTCATCTGCCGGAACAGCAGGTCGCGGCTGCCGCCGGAGTTGTTGACCAGTACATCGACCTCACCGACTTCGGCGCGGACCTTGGCGAACGCCGCGCTGGTCGAGGCCCAGTCGGTCGCGTTGCCTTCGGAGGCGATGAAGTCGAAGCCCTGTTCGCGCTGCTCGCGCAGCCAGTTGGCCTTGCGCGGCGAGTTCGGCGCGCAGCCGGCAACCACGGTGTGGCCGCTGCGGGCCAGGCTCTGGCAGATGGCAGTGCCGACACTGCCCATTCCACTGGTGACGTAAGCGATTCGAAGCGTCATTGCAGAAGGCTCCTTGGCAAAGGGTCAGGCGGCGAGGGGATACAGGCCGAACAGCAGGCTGCCGATCATCAGCAGCATCGAGATGGCGATGGCCCACTTCAGGGTGAACTTCTGGTGGTCGGCGAATTCGACCTTGGCCAGGCCCACCAGCAGGTAGGTGGACGGCACCAGCGGGCTGAGCAGGTGCACCGGCTGGCCGGCCAGCGAGGCGCGCGCCATTTCCACCGGGGTGATGCCGTAGTTGCCGGCGGCCTCGGACAGGATCGGCAGCACGCCGAAGTAGAACGCGTCGTTGGACATGAAGAAGGTGAACGGCATCGACGCCACCGCGGTGATCACCGCCAGGTACGGGCCCCACGATTCCGGAATCACCGCCAGGAAGCTGTGCGACATCGCTTCGACCATGCCGGTGTTGTTGAGGATGCCGGTGAAGATGCCTGCGGCGAAGATCAGCGACACCACCGACAGCACGTTGCCGGCATGGTTGACCACGCGGCGACGCTGCTCGGCCAGGTTCGGGTAGTTGATCACCAGTGCGATGGCAAAGCCGACCATGAACAGCACCGGCATCGGCAGCACGCCGATGATCAGCGCGGTCATCAGCGCCACGGTCAGCGCCAGGTTGACCCACAGCAGCTTCGGGCGCTTGATGTCTTCGGCGTCTTCCACGGTCGGCAGCGGATTGCTGTCATCGGACACGCTGTTGTCCATCCAGCTGCCGCCCTTGGGCAGGGTCACCACGCCGAGGCGACGACGTTCCTTCAGACCCAGGTACCAGGCCAGCAGCAGTACGCCGGCACAGGCGATCACCATCGACGGGATCAGCGGCACGAACACATCGGCCGGGTCCACGTGCAGCGCGGTGGCCGCGCGTGCGGTCGGGCCGCCCCACGGGGTCAGGTTCATCACGCCGCCGGCGAGGATGGTCACGCAGGTCATGTTCAGTGCGTTCATGCCCAGCCGCTGGTACAGCGGCAGCATCGCCGAGACGGTGATCATGTAGGTGGTCGAACCGTCGCCATCGAGCGAGATCAGCATCGCCAGCACCGCGGTGCCAAGCACGATCTTCATCGGGTCGCCCTTGACGAAGCGCAGGATCACCCGCACCAGGGGATCGAACAGGCCAGCGTCGATCATCACCCCGAAGTAGAGGATGGCGAACATCAGCATCACGCCGGTCGGCGCGATCTTCTTGATGCCCTCCAGCATCATCTCGTCGATGCCGGCACCGAAGCCACCGATCAGCGCGAACAGGATGGGAATGGTGATCAGGGCGACGAGCGGCGACAGGCGCTTGCTCATGATCAAGTACATGAACGTAATGACCATGCCAAAGCCGAGGATGCTCAGCATCATCTGCGGACTCCTTGCGAAAACAGGACGTGGGGAGTGGAAGGGGCCGGGCGCCGCGCGCCCGGAATGTCAGGCCTAGAAGTCGTACTGCAGGCGGCCGGTGACCGCGCGCGTGCGGTCCACCGTGACCCCGGCCAGGCGGTCGCGGTTGCGGCTTTCGATCACGTTGAGCATGAAGCGCAGGTTGTCGCGCAGGTACCAGTTGCCACCCAGCGTCCACGCCTCAGTGCTGCCACGGCGCAGGTCCGGCGCGCCGTCGAGGTGCTGTGCGCCCCACATCTGGTCGTAGCGCAGCGCCACTTCGAAGGCCCCGGCCTTGTGGCGGATGTCCTTCACCCGCGCGAAGCGGCCGGTCTTGCGGTCATAGGCGCGGCTTTCGCCGGTGACGAACCAGCTGAGCATGCCGTAGGCGGCCATCACGTCGCCGCGCTGGGCGCCGTCATCGAAGGTGGCGCCGCTGAACTCGCCCTGCCACGACAGCGGGCCGCGCACCTGCGCGTATTCCAGCGACCACTTGTTGACGTCGGTATCGCGGCCGGCGGAGAAGTCGACCAGGGTCAGGCGGCTCTCGTCGGACAGGTGCCCGGCCGGGCGCGGACGGATGCGCAGGCCGGGCACGCCGTTGGCGCCGGGGTTGTCATACGCCTCGCGGGCCAGCGACAGGCCCAGGTGCAGTACGTCCCCGTCGCTGGGCGAGGGCGACCAGGTGACGCGGCCACCGGCCGCACGGCCCTTCACCTGCCAGGCGTCGATGCTCTCCAGGCTGTAGACGCTGGCTGCCCAGGTGAAGTCGCCGGGGTTGGCCTGCCACGAGGCACCCAGGCGGTACAGCGGTGCCAGCGTGGTGCCGGCGTTGCCGCGCTCCAGGAAGGTGCCGTAGTTGGAACTGGTACGGTCATCCAGCGAGAAGTACTGCTTGAACTGGCCCACGGTCAGCTTGCCAGCCTTGCCGAAGCTGCGGGCCAGGTACACGTCCTTGGCCTCGACGCGGTCGCCGGAGAAGTCGGCTTCCAGCTTGTAGTCGACCACGAAGAACTTGCCCGACACATCGACCCAGGCACGGCGGATCTCGGTGTCGTCCTTGTTCGGGGTACCGCGGTTGTCGTTGTCGAAGCTGGCAAAGTCCAGGTGCAGGCGGCCACCGAGGGTGGCGGTGACCGGACGGTCGTCTTCGGCAGCGAAGGCCGGCGCCGACAGGGCAGCCAGCGCCATCATGGCGACAGGACGCCGCCAGGCAAACGTGAATTCCACAAACCCTCCCAGGTGCGCGCCAGGCGCGCGGCAATCGTGGGCACCGGACGGTGCGCGGCCGCAGTCTGGGTCGGGCAAGCTGTCATCGTCCTGTCAACGGTTTGTGCGGTGCAGCGTAAAACCGGCCGCTGCGCTCACTGGGCCACGCCCGGCAAGCGCGATGCCGGCATGCGGTAGCATTCGTTTCCCCTCCCACACCTGTGCCCATGCGCCTGCTGCTGGTCGAAGACAATCCGGACCTGGCCGATGCGATCATCCGCCGGATGCGCCGCAGTGGGCACGCGGTGGACTGGCAGGCCGACGGACTGGCCGCGGCCAGCGTGCTGCGCTACCAGAACTTCGACCTGGTGGTGCTGGATATCGGCCTGCCCAAGCTCGACGGCCTGCGCGTGCTGGCCGGCATGCGCGAGCGTGGCGACAGCACGCCGGTGCTGATGCTGACCGCGCGTGACGGCATCGAGGATCGCGTGCAGGCGCTGGATGTCGGCGCCGACGACTACCTGGGAAAGCCCTTCGATTTCCGCGAGTTCGAAGCGCGCTGCCGCGTGCTGCTGCGGCGCGCGCGTGGCCAGGCCAGCGAAGTGGTGCAGATCGGCGGCTTCCAGTTCGACAATGCGGCGCACCGGGTCAGCCTCGACGGTGAGCCGATCGAACTGCCCAACCGCGAGTACCGCCTGCTGGAGATCCTGGTGGGGCGCCTCGGCCAGGTGGTGGGCAAGGACGAGATCGGCAACGGCCTGTTCGGCTTCGACGACGAGGCCGGACCGAATGCGATCGAGCTGTATGTGGGGCGGCTGCGCAGGAAGCTGGCAGGCGCGCCGCTGCGCATTACCACCGTGCGCGGCGTGGGGTATCTGCTGGAAGCCAGTGATGGCGTTGCCGATGCAGACGGCTGACACGCGCGCCGCCAACGTTGCGCCGGGGTCGTTGCGGCGTACCCTGCTGCTCTACCTCGGCGCGCTGCTGGCCGTGTTCGCGGTGGCGCTGCTGTTTGCCGCACGCGATTATGGCCAGCGTGCCGCCAACCGATCCTACGATCACCTGCTGGTGTCCTCGGCACTGTCCATCGCCGATTCGGTGGCCCTGGTCGATGGCCACTGGCAGGTCGACCTGCCGTACGCAGCGTTGGACCTGCTGGCAATGGCCCCGGAAGACCGCGTGTTCTATCGGGTCGCCGACAGCCGCGGCACGCTGATCACCGGCTACGGCGACCTGCCGGCGCCGCCGCGCCGGCCCGGTACGCAGCCGCAGCTGTTCGATGCAGCTTACAGCGGTGAAACCGTGCGCTTCGTGGTGGTCGGCCGCAGCTTCGCCGCAGCCTCGGCGCAGGGCGAGGTACAGGTGCAGGTCGGCCAGACCCGGCGCGCGCGTGAAGCCGTCGCGCAGGACATGGTCAACCGCGCGTTGCTGGCGATCGGCGTGCTGTCCGGGCTGCTGCTGGCACTGGTGGCGTTCGGCGTGCATCGCGCATTCCGGCCGCTGGTGCGGGTGGAGCGCGAGCTATCGCGCCGCGAGCCCTCCGACCTGAAGCCGCTGGACGCCCGCGTGCCGCGCGAGATGGACCAGATGGTGGCCGCGTTGAACCGCTTCATGGAACGCCTGTCCAGCAGCAACGAGACACTGCGCGCCTTCATGGCCGAGGCCGCACACCAGATGCGCACGCCGCTGGCCGCGCTGCGCGCGCAGGCGCAGCTGGCGCTGGATGACGATGATCCAGAGGACATGCGGCGCAGCCTGCAGGCGATCGAGCGCAACGCCACGCACATGAGCCGCCTGCTCAACCAGCTGCTCAGCGATGCCAGCGTGATCCATCGTTCGCACCTGCAGCGCTTTGCGGCGGTGGACCTGGCCGAGACAGTGCACCAGGCGTTGCATGAAGCACTGCCGCAGGCTGGCCCGGCACCGCGCGTGCAGTTGGCGATGACCGCCGAGCCGGTGCAGGTGCACGGTGATGCGCTGCTGCTGCGCGAGGCGATCAAGAACCTGGTGGACAACGCACTGAAGTATGGCGGTGACGGCCCGTTGCAGATCGCGTTGACCGTCGAGGGCGGGCAGGCCGTGCTGACCATCGCCGACCATGGCGCTGGCATCGCCGCGGCTGATGCCGAGCGCGTGTTCGAGCGCTTCGCGCGTGGCGAGGGCGCGCCGTCCGGCGGTGCCGGGCTTGGCCTGGCCATCGTCAAGCGCGTGGTCGACAGCCATGGCGGCCGCATCGACCTCAGCAACCGCCCGCAGGGTGGACTGATCGCCACCATCCGCCTGCCCCGGAGCCGCGCATGATCCGCCTGTTCGCCATCGCCGTTGCCCTGCTGCTGGCCCTGCCGGTGCTGGCCGCGCCGGGTGAGGTGCGCCGCTTCCCGGCACAGGCAAGGACCACCGCGCAGCTGCGCATCCACGGTACGACCGATATCGAAGTGTTCGCAGTGGTCATCGCCGACTACCAGCGCCTGCACCCCGGGACCGAGGTGGTGTACGAGGACATCATCACCCAGGACCTGTACGCGCGGTACCTGCACGACCGTACGGGACCGGCCTCGCCGGACCTGCTGATCTCCAGCGGCATGGACCTGCAGACCAAGCTGGTCAACGATGGCCACGCGCTGCCGCACCGCTCGGCGCAGACCGCCGCGTTGCCGGCCTGGGCGCAGTGGCGCAGCGAGGCGTTCGGGATCAGCTATGAGCCGGTGGTGATGGTGTACAACACCCGCGCGCTGCCTGCGGCGCAGGTACCGCACACGCGCCGCCAGCTGCTCGACCGGCTGCGCGCCGAGGGCGCACCGCTGCGCGGCAAGGTCGGCACCTATGACATCGAGCGCAGCAGTGTCGGCTACCTGCTGGCGACACAGGATGCGCAGCGCGGCAGCATTGCCGGTGCGCTGCTGGGCGCACTCGGCGACAACGATGTGGTGCGCGAGGAGCGCACCGGCGTGCTGCTGGACAGGGTGGCCAGCGGCCAGCTGTCGCTGGCCTACAACGTGCTTGGCTCCTACGCACAGGCCCGCATCGACGCAGGCGCGCCCCTGGGCATCATCGAACCCGAGGACTACACGCTGGTGGTGCTGCGCACCGCGGTGATTCCGCGTACCGGCCCGCATCCGGAGGAGGCGCGGCGTTTCCTCGACTACCTGCTGTCGCCGCGTGGCCAGCAGGTGCTGTCGCGGGAAGCGCGCCTGATGCCGATCGTGACCGGTAATGCGCGTGGCGACCATGCGCCTGGGCGCAGCCGCCGCCCGATCCAGCTGGGCCCAGGCCTGCTGGTGTACCTGGATGCGCTCAAGCGCCGCCAGTTCCTCGATGCCTGGCGCAGCAGCGTCGAGCCGGCCGGGCGCTGACGCGGCGACCTGCCCGTACAATGGCGGCATGAGCGAATACACCATCCTGATCGCCGATGACCACCCGCTGCTGCGTTCGGCGGTGGTGCAGTCACTGCGGCAGAGCCTGCCGCTGGCGCAGGTGCGCGAGGTGGCCAGTGCCGATGCGTTGGCCGAGGCGCTCGACGCACAGCCGGACGTGGACCTGGTGCTGCTCGACCTGACCATGCCTGGCGCCCATGGCTTTTCCGCGCTGCTGCACGTGCGTGGCTCGCATCCGGATATCCCGGTGGTGATCCTCTCGTCCAACGACCACCCGCGGGTGATCCGCCGCGCCCAGCAGTTCGGCGCGGCCGGTTTCATCCCGAAGTCGGCCCCGGCCGAAACCATCGGCGAGGCCGTGCAGGCAGTGCTCGACGGCGGCCTGTGGTTCCCGGCGATGGCCGCCGAGCGATCGGAGGCCGACGCGTTGCTGGCCAGCCGCCTGGCCCAGCTGACCCCGCAGCAGTTCCGCGTGCTGCTGTGCCTGGCCGATGGCCTGCTCAACAAGCAGATCGCCTACGAGCTGGGCCTGGCCGAGAACACGGTGAAGGTGCACGTCACTGCCATCCTGAAGAAACTCGAATGCCATAGCCGCACGCAGGCGGCGGTGCTGGTGAAGGCGCTGGAACCGGAAGGCGACGCGCGGGCAGGGATGGACGGCTGACCCAGGTGGGCCGCACGGCCCCGCAGTGGTGTCCGGAACCTTCGGAGTGGTTGAATGAACGGCGCCGGGGCGAAAACGGAATGCGGCGTGTCAGTTGCCGCTGATCGCGCGCAGTGCCGGATCGGTCGAAAAGATGAATCTGTTCTCGTATCCCATCCTGGAATCCTCAGACGCGTCAGCGTAGCTGTAGGTGGGGGCGGCCGCATCCAACGCAAACCTGCGGCTCCAAGTTTCATGACCGGCGAGGCTTCCGCTCCGGACGAGACCGATGCAGATGCTCAGGCCGCATGAAAAACCTTCAAGTACACCTTCCTGAGCCATCGCACGTTCAAGTGCTGACCGATAGTGGCGGGTCAGGTCCTGCACCTCGGAGCTGGATGCCGCCTCCTCTGACAGGCGTTTGATGTCGGGCGCTGAAGGTCTGTCAGCGATGCATCCCGCGCAGCACAGGCAGAAGAGCAGCGCTGTGATCTGATGGCGGCCTCGGAGGAGCGCGATGGATGGGTAAGGGCAGGGCATGCGGAATCCTCGGCCGTAGGCTGTGGCTCTCGCCAGTACGGTCTGTCGATCAGCCGAATGCGGGAATCTTCCGTTCCTCGGTGGCGCTGGTCAGTCAGGAGACTGCCCTTTCTCTGCTCGGAATCTCCCCTTGCCTGCCTATCGACGCGGGGCATTCCGTTCCTTCCCACCCAGAGATGGTGTGCGAAGACGTCTGGGGTTCGGTAGGGAATCTGCGAAGGGCACCGCCTCTCGCGCCGTGGCACGGCGGCGCGCGCGGCGGAGTCGTCCTATCCCCGATGCCGCAACAGCAACTGCGTCATCAGGGCCCGCAACGCGGGCGGTCGCACGGGCTTGTGCAGGAAGCCCCAGCCGTGTTCGGCGGCATGCGCCTTCAGGGCCTCATCACGCTCGGCGGTCACCAGGATCACCGGCGGCCGTGCCTTCCACAGCGTGCACAGCGCTTCATACAGGTCCGGCCCGTGCCATTGCCCCATGCGCACGTCCAGCAGCAGCAACTGCGGCACGTTCAAGGCGCTGGCGATTTCCAGGGCGCCCTGCGGGCCGTCGGCGAGCTCCACCTGGCAACCCCAGCGTTCCAGCAACGCGCGGGTCGCTGCACAGACGTGGGGATCGTCGTCGATGCTCCACACCCGGCATTGGCGCAGCGGGCTGTCGTCGGCGGGTTCGCTCGCCACGACCGGCGCTGCGGTGGTTGCCACCAGATCGTCGGCGCGCCCGAGTGCCACGCTCACGGCGAACACGCTGCCCCTACCCAGGGTCGAGCGCAGGCTGATGCGGTGGCCGAGCAGGCGGCCGATGCGTTCGACGATGGCCAGGCCCAGGCCGGCGCCACGTTCCTGTTCCACGCCATCATTCAGGCGACGGAACTCTTCGAAGATCTCTCCCTGCAGGCTTTCCGGAATGCCGGGCCCTTGGTCGTGCACTTCGATGCGCAGCTGGTCGCCTGCGCGACGGCAGCCGATCAGCACGCGCCCACGTGGCGTGTAGCGCAGCGCGTTGGAGAGGAAGTTCTGCAGGATGCGGCGCAGCAGCGCTTCATCGCTGACCACCACCGCGCGGGTGTCCACCCAGTCCAGTTGCAGGCCGCGGCTCTGAGCAGCGATACCGAACTCGCGTGCCAGGGTTTCCAGCAGCGGTGAAATCGCGAACGCGCGCACGCGGACCTGCAGCGATCCTGATTCCAGGCGCGAGATATCCAGCAGGCTGTTGAGGATCGCATCCTGCGCGGCCAACGCAGCGTCGATATGGTCGGCGGTCTGCTGCTGCGCCGGGTCGCCCAGCTTGCCGCGCAGTACCGAGACGAACATGCGCGCTGCATTGAGCGGCTGCAGCAGGTCGTGCACGGCCGAGGCGACGAATCGCGTCTTGTAGCGGTTGGCCTGCTCGGCCTCGCGGCGAGCTTCGTCCAGGTCGCGGGTGCGCTCGGCGATGCGGTGTTCCAGCGCATCGGCCAGCGAGCGCAGTTCACGCGCGGCGTTCTTGTAGCTGGTGATGTCGGCATAGCTGGTGACGAAGCCGCCGTCGGGCAGCGGGTTGCCACGGATTTCCAGCACCGTGCCGTCGTCTTTTTCGCTCTCGCGCATGTGTGGGCGGCCGCTGCGCAGGTGATTCAGGCGGCGCTCGATGGCTTCGTCCACCGGGCCGGGGCCGAGCAGGCCGCGACGGGCGTTGAAGCGGAACAGTTCCTCGATCGGGCGGCCGACCCGCACCAGCTCCGGCGGGAACCGGAACAGTTCCAGATAGCGCGAGTTCCACGCGACCAGGCGCAGTTCCCGGTCGATCACCACCACGCCCTGCGGCAGGTGTTCGAGGCTGCGGCTGAGGCCGCTGTCGGCCTCGGTGGCCGCCTGCAGCAGGCCGTCCTGCGCGGTGCGCAGTTCCTGTGCATGTTGCTTGAGCAGGGTTTCCAGCTCGCGGCGGCTGCGCAGGCGATGCTTGGCCAGGCGCCGTCGCTGCTGCACGAACAGCGTCAGGAAGCCCAGCGCAAGCCAGGCTGCGCCGCCGGCCAGCGCGGCATCGCGTCCTGCACCGCTGGCCGCCCCTGCATCGTGCAGCAGGTGCAGGTTCCAGCCTTCGACGGGCAGCGGCAGGGTCTGCCACAGCATGGGCTGCGCCAGCGCCGGGTCCAGCAGCCGCACCATGCGTCCGCCGTCGGCCAGCAGGTCTTCGGTGCGCGCGCGCAGCGGTTGCAGTGATCGATCGGCGTACTGGCGGCTGTCGAGCATTTCGCGGCGCTCGATGTCCCCGAGCGGGCGCAGCAGCCGGTAGCGCCAGTTGTCACGGTTGGCGAGGAAGACCACGTCGTGGTCGTCGCTGGCCAGCACCACGTCCGGACTGCTCAACCATTCCTGCTCCAGTGCGGACAGTTCGACCTTGATCACCACCACCCCGAGCCGCTTGCCGCCTTCCTCGATCGCCTGGGACAGGTAGTAGCCGGGCACGCCGGTGGTCATGCCGATGCCGTAGAAGCGTCCACGGCCCTGGGCCAGGGCCTGGCGGTAATAGGGCCGGTAGCTGTAGTTCTCGCCAACGTTGCTGGTCGGCTGGTCCCAGTTGCTGGCGGCCACCGCCACGCCGTCGTGGCCGACCAGGGTCAGTGTGGACGTGCGGGTGACTTCGTTGGCGCGCTGCAGCTTGAGGTTCAGCCGCTGCCGTTCGGCGGGGGAAGGGGGCACGCGCAGCGCCTGCAGCAGGTCCGGATCCAGCGCGAGCACCTGCGGCAGGGTGCCGAAACGGTCGATGCGCTGTTGCAGGCCCTGGCCATACAGCTGCAGCTGGCGCTGCACCTGGGCGCTTTCACTGGCCAGCGCCTGGCGCCACGCATAGTGGCCGGCTGCAATCGCGCACAGCAGGGTGCCACCGACCATCACCAGCAGGGTCAGCAGCAGCATCCGGTGGCGTCTGAGCCAGTACATGGCGGCAGTCTACGCAGGGCCGGCGGGCGTGGCGTGCACGCCCGCCGGGGTCTGACGTGGAAGGGGTCAGAAGTGCATCTGCGCGCGCAGTTCGAAGATCTCCGGCGTGCTGTGCACGCCACGACGGCTGGCGTCGACCTTCACGTAGTTGGCCTGGAACTTGAAGTGGCTGGTCAGGTACCAGTTCGCGCCCAGCGTCAGGTCGTGCTGGCGGCCGCCGAGGATGCTGCCATCGTCCAGGTCGAGACGGCTGTATCGGGCCAGCAGTTCGACCGCGCCGTAGTTGTGCGCCGGCTTGATGTTGGCCACCGCGCCAGCGTTGTACGGGCGCGACTCGCCGGTCAGCACCCAGCTGGCCATCGCGTACTGGCCGCTGCCGGTGTAGTCCGGCTTGCCGTCATGGCGGGTGACCGTGGCGCGCAGCGCTTCGGCCTGCAGCGAGAACGGGCCACGGATCCAGATGCCTTCCAGGCCGGTGCGGCGGATCTGGTCGGCGGTGACCAGCGCGCCGGAGTCGACGTAGCGGATGTCGGTCAGGCCGGCTTCCGGGCGCGCACGCAGGCGCGCGCTGGCCTCATGGTGCACGTCGCGGCCATCGCTGTAGCCACGCGGGTTTTCCTGCGAGTAGGCCAGGCCCAGGTGGATCACATCACCCGGTGCCTTGACCGGCGTCCACACCGCACGCACGGCCTGGGTCGTGCCGGGATTGTCGCCCTGCAGGTCCTTGCCACCATAGGCGCCGGCCTGCAGCAGGTACTGCGGCCGTTCCAGCACCCACTCCACACCGGTACGGCGGCCTTCATAGAAGGCCTGCACCGGCAGCGAGGTCTCCAGGAAGCTGCCGGCACGCGAGGAGGTGTTCGCATCCAGGCCAACCGGGGTCTTCATGTAGCCGAAGCGGAAGCGGCCGACGTCACGGCCGAACAAGGCCTTGCTTTCGAAGCGCACGAACACGTCCAGCCAGGTGTCGGCCTGGAAGTCGTAGTACACCATCGCGTCGTAGACGCCCTTCTTTTTCAGCGTCGCGCCGAATTCCTTGCGGCGCACGGCATCGTCGTCTTCCAGGCCACTGGCCGAGGAGAAGTCGTTGTAGTCGTAGGCGATGTTGGCGGTGGCCGCCAGCTCGGTGCCATCGCCGAAGGTGTACTTGGTCGGCCAGTTGTCGAAGTCGGCAGCGGAGGCGAAGGCGGGAAGGGCGGCCAGCGACAGGGCCAGCAGGGTGGGATTCGGGCGCATGTTGGGTGCGGCTCTCTCGGATTGCAGGTGGACAGGACATCAACGGCCGCGAGGGCCGGAACTTTCGCAAAGACATGCCCAGCGGTTCAGCCCGGGCCACCAGGCTCCCCGGGATCGGGCGGTGCGGCGCCAGTGTAGGCACCCGTGCCACCTGAACCGGGGGGCTAGTACCAATAGGTTATCTGCGCTGGCGTGCCCGGCGCGTACAAAGGCGTCCATTGGTCTCAGCGTTGCGCGTGCCGTGCAGGCGCTGCGATCAGTTTCCACGGTAACGGTTCCCGTGCAGTCCCGGGGCCGTACGTGCCTGAAAACGCCCCTTCCGGAGTCCGCCATGCACATCCCGACCGCAGCCCCGGCGCCTGCAAAGCCGTTGCCGATCTATCGCCAGCTGTACTTCCAGGTGATCGTGGCGATCGTCCTGGGCGCCATCCTCGGCCATTACGAACCGCTGATCGGCGAAAAGATGAAGCCGCTGGGTGATGCCTTCATCAACCTGGTGAAGATGATCATCGCGCCGGTGATCTTCCTCACCATCGTCACCGGCATCGCCAGCATGACCCACCTGCGCACGGTGGGCCGGGTGTTCGCCAAGGCGATGGCGTACTTCCTGTTCTTCTCCACGCTGGCGCTGATCGTCGGCATGATCGTGGCGCACGTGGTGCAGCCCGGCGCCGGCATGAACATCAACCCGGCCGAGCTGGACCAGACCGCGGTGCACAGCTACGTCGAGAAGTCGCACGACCTGACCCTGGTCGGGTTCCTGATGGACATCATCCCGAAGACGCTGCTCAGCGCCTTCGTCGACGGCAACATCCTGCAGGTGCTGTTCGTGGCCGTGCTGTTCGGCATCGCGCTGGCGATGGTGGGCGAGAAGGGCAAGCCGGTGCTCAACTTCCTGGAGGCGCTGGTCGCCCCGGTGTTCAAGCTGGTGCACATCCTGATGAAGGCGGCCCCGATCGGCGCCTTTGGTGCGATCGCCTTCACCATCGGCAAGTACGGCGTCGGTTCGCTGATCAACCTGGCCTGGCTGGTGGGCTCGTTCTACCTCACCGCGTTCCTGTTCGTGGCGGTGATCCTGGGCCTGGTCTGCCGCCTGTGCGGATTCTCGGTGTTCAAGCTGGCCCGTTACCTGAAGGCCGAACTGCTGCTTGTGCTGGGCACCTCCTCCTCGGAGTCGGCGCTGCCGTCGCTGATGGAGAAGATGGAACGCGCCGGCTGCAGCAAGTCGGTGGTGGGCCTGGTGGTGCCGACCGGTTACTCGTTCAACCTGGACGGTACCAACATCTACATGACCCTGGCGGCGCTGTTCATCGCCCAGGCCACCAATACCGAACTGACCCTGGGCCACCAGATCGCCCTGCTGCTGGTCGCCATGCTCAGCTCCAAGGGCGCGGCCGGCGTCACCGGTGCCGGCTTCATCACCCTGGCCGCCACCCTGGCGGTGGTGCCGGAAGTGCCGGTGGCCGGCATGGCGCTGATCCTGGGCGTGGACCGCTTCATGAGCGAATGCCGCTCGCTCACCAACTTCATCGGCAATGCCGTGGCCACCGTGGTGGTCTCGCGCTGGGAAGGCGCGCTGGACCGCAACCGCCTGCAGCTGGCGCTGGATGGCCGCGAAAGCGAGCTGCCGCCGCCGGTCGATGCACTGCCCGAGGCGCTGCCGGCCAAGGGCTGATCCAGGTGTGTGGTACCGCGGGGCCGGCCACGACAGTGGGGCGGCCCCGCGGCGTTTCAGGGCGTCCCATGGCTGTCATGGGCAGCGCCGATGCTGGTCTGGGCTCCGGTCGCATACGGCACGGAATTGTGCGGTCGCAGCATGGTTGCGACAGGATAGCGACAGGTCCAGACGCTCCAACGGGGGTATGATCCCCTGTCCCTTCTGCCCATTCATGTAACCCACATCGATGTCCAACGAAGATTTCAAACAGGCCGCCCTCGATTACCACCGGATGTCCCCGCCGGGAAAGATCAAGGTTTCCGCTACCAAGCCCATGCTGACCCAGCGCGACCTGTCGCTGGCGTATTCGCCGGGCGTGGCGTATGCCTGTGAAGCGATCAAGGCCGACCCGCAGCAGGCCAGCGAGCTGACCGCCCGCGGCAACCTGGTGGCGGTGATCTCCAACGGCACCGCGGTGCTGGGCCTGGGCAACATCGGCGCGCTGGCCGGCAAGCCGGTGATGGAAGGCAAGGGCGTGCTGTTCCAGAAGTTCGCCGGCATCGATGTGTTCGACATCGAAGTGGATGAAACCGACCCGGACAAGCTGGTCGACATCATCGCCTCGCTGGAGCCGACCTTCGGCGGCATCAACCTGGAAGACATCAAGGCGCCGGAGTGCTTCGTGGTCGAGCGCAAGCTGCGCGAGCGCATGAAGATCCCGGTGTTCCATGACGACCAGCACGGCACGGCGATCATCGTCGGCGCGGCGGTGCTCAACGCGATGGCGATCACCGGCAAGAAGATCGAGGAAGTGAAGCTGGCGACCACGGGCATGGGCGCGGCCGGCATTTCCTGCGTGAACATGCTGGTGCAGCTGGGCCTGAAGCCGGAGAACATCCTGGCCTTCGACCGCGAGGGCGTGATCCACACCGGCCGTACCGACCTGGACCCGGAAAAGCAGCGCTATGCGCGCGACACCGACAAGCGCACCCTGGCCGAGATCGTCGACGGCGCGGACATCTTCCTGGGCCTGTCGGCGCCGGGCATCCTGACCGCCGACATGGTCAAGACCATGGCGCCGGACCCGGTGATCTTCGCCCTGGCCAACCCGACCCCGGAAATCATGCCGGAGGTGGCGCGCGCCGCGCGTCCGGACGCGATCATCGGCACTGGCCGTTCGGATTACCCGAACCAGGTCAACAACGTGCTGTGCTTCCCGTACCTGTTCCGTGGCGCGCTGGACGTGGGCGCCACCGCGATCAACGAGGAAATGAAGATCGCCTGCGTGCGTGCGATCGCCGCGCTGGCCCGCCGTGCCGCCACCGACATGGGCTCGGCCTACGGTGGCGAGACGCCGAGCTTCGGCCGTGAATACCTGATCCCGCGCCCGTTCGACCGCCGCCTGCTGGTGGAACTGTCGGCCGCCGTGGCCCAGGCCGCGATGGACTCGGGCGTGGCCTCGCGCCCGATCGACGACATGGGCGCCTACCGCGACAAGCTGGCCCAGTTCGTCTACCGCACCAGCCTGATGATGAAGCCGGTCTACGACCGCGCGCGCAGCGACAAGCAGCGCGTGGTGTACGCCGAAGGCGAAGAGGAAGTGGTGCTGCAGGCGGTGCAGAACGTGGTCGATGACGGCCTGGCGCACCCGATCCTGATCGGCCGCCCGGAAGTGATCGAGTCGCGCATCGAGCGCCTCGGCCTGCGCCTGAAGATCGGCGAGAACGTTGAAGTCACCAACATCAACGATGACCCGCGTTTCAACGAATACTGGCAGTACTACCACGGCCTGACCGGCCGCCGCGGCGTGACCGTGGCCGCGGCGAAGAACCTGATGCGTTCGCGCCCGACCCTGATCGCCGCAGTGATGGTCGCCCGTGGCGAAGCCGATGCGATGCTGACCGGCATCGTCGGCCGCTTCCACAAGAAGCTGGGCTACGTGCGCAGCGTGTTGCCGCTGGAGCCGAAGGTCACCTCGACCTCGGCGATGACCGGCGTGATCAACCAGCAGGGCGTGTTCTTCTTCGTCGATACCCACGTGCAGGAAGACCCCACCGCCGAGCAGCTGTGCGAAGCGACCCTGCAGGCGGCCTACCGCATGAAGCTGTTCGGCATCGAGCCGAAGGTGGCGCTGCTGTCGCACTCCAACTTCGGCAGCCATGATTCGAAGGATGCGCTGAAGATGCGCCAGGTGCGTGAACTGCTGCTCAAGCGCAACCCGCGTCTGAACGTGGATGGCGAAATGCAGGGTGACACCGCGTGGGATGAAGCGCTGCGCCAGAAGCTGCTGCCGGGCTCGACCCTGCAGGGCCGCGCCAACCTGTTCGTGCTGCCGAACCTGGAAGCGGCCAACATCGCCTACAACCTGGTGCGCGTGTTCACCGATGGCGTGGCGATCGGCCCGATCCTGATGGGCGTGAACAAGCCGGTGCACATCCTGACCACCAGCGCGACCTCGCGCCGGATCCTGAACATGACTGCGATTGCCGCAGTCGATGCGCAGATCAGGAAGCAGCTGGAAGCGGAAAAGAAGGCATAAGCCTTCTTTCCGGTTTGATCGCAGAAACGCGCCCTACGGGGCGCGTTTCTGTTTGCACAAAGCGGAAACGGGTAGTGCCGGCCGCTGGCGGGCAACCGCAATGATGTCCAGGCACGCGACGGCAGCCGGCCAGCGGCCGGCTCTACCCCGATCTGTGCCACACGCGCTACGCCGCCCGGTCATTTCCCTGCAACGCCGTTGCGGCCCAATACGCCCACGCGGCCCGGCCGTGGGAAGGGACCGGACCGGCCTTCCCACCCTGGGCCCGACCAACTTCTCATGGGCGAGGGTGTCATGCGCAATCGACTGACGCGGCGGTACTTCCAGCAGCTGTTCGCGCTGTACGCCGGTTTCGTGCAGTCGCGCTGAGGCGTAGACGACGGCGCCGGGCAATGCCCGGCGAACCGGTGGTACGTGGGCGTCAGCGCCGCTTGCCGCGGCGTGCAGGCGCCGGCGGCGGTGCATCCGAACGCGGCTTGGCGTACTGCGCCCACAGCGCCGGCAGCGCCTTGCCGGTGTGCTTCTGCCACAGTGCCGGTGCATAGCGACCGTCGCGCAGGGCCGTGTCCAGTGCCAGCACCAGGCCCGGGTGTTCGGCGTCGGCCCACTTCAGGAACGCGCCGGTGACCCGGTAGCCGCTGTCGAAGTTCTGCCCTTTCTCGACCTTGCCCGGCAGTGCCCATCCGGCAGCGGCGTTGTCCATGCCGTAGCGGTCGCGCGCGTAGTCGGCGATGCCTTCCACCAGCCAGCCCGGCACCCGCGCATCGCCATAGCCCGGGTAGCCCTGCACGATGTGCATGGCTTCATGGGTGACCAGGTCGATGTCGTTGGGATGCTGCGCCAACCAGCCGGGGTTGATGGTGATCGTCGCCGCCTGGTCCTTGTCACCGACGAAGGCGATGCCGGTGTAGGCCGGATCGATCACGATGCGCACCATCGCCGGCGCGGCCGGGTGGAAGTCCGCACGTTCGCGCAGGTAGGCGAAGTAGAACGTATCGATGATCCGCTTGCGCTGCGGCGCGGCCAGGGCACCCCGGGCGTCCTGGTAGTTCAGCGTGACACCGTCGCGGGTCAGCTGCGCGTCGAAGGCCTGGGTCTGGCCGAAGCTGGGGAAGGAAAAGGCAACAAGGGCCAGGGGCAACAGACGGTAGCGCATGGGGTTCATTGTACGGCGCTGGGCGCCAACAGTTCGATCTCCGCCAGCGGCAGCCGGCCGGGTGCGTCCAGGCGCAGCCGGTACGCGTCGTAGCGGCCTGGCCGGGCGATGCGGAACGGACGGGTCTGGCGGGCAGACTCGAAGGCTTCGCCGCTGCGCTGGTCGAGCACGGTCCAGCGGCCGTTGCCGTTGCGCGCTTCCAGCGTCCATTCACCGCCCTGGATGCGGCCGTCACCGCTGGTGAGGGTGTACATCGTCGGCGTGCCGTCGCCCAGGCCGGTCAGCGTGATCGTTGCGCCGCCACCCAGGCCCACGCTGGTGGCCGCATCGTCATCGACCAGCGCCGGCAGCGCGCGGCCATCGGCCAACGCCGCCTTCGCGCCGCTGCCGAGCAGGTCGTGCAGCAGTTGCGGGCGCTGGCCGCGCGCGGTCAACGAGCGCGGCACGTCATCGGCGCCGCTGCCCCAGCGCGACGGTTGCGGGCCCATCTCGAAGTCCAGCGTCGCGCCCTTGGCGATCAGCTCGTGCGGCACCCAGGTCTTCGTCCACGGCCTGCCGTTGATCTTCAGTGACTGCACGTAGACGTTCTCGCGCGAGTTGTTGGCCGCGTTCACGGTCAGCACCGCGCCGCCCTGCAGCTCCACCCGCGCGTGGCGGAAGACCGGCGATCCGATCACGTACTCCGGGGCGCCCATGCGCAGCGGGTACAGGCCCAGCGACGCCAGCACGTACCACGCCGAGGTCTCGCCGTTGTCCTCGTCGCCCGGGTAGCCCTGGCCGATCTCGCTGCCGACGTACAGCCGCGACAGGATCTCGCGCACGTGCTGCTGGGTCTTCCATGGCTGCCCGGCGTACAGGTACATCCACGGAATGTGGTGCGCCGGCTGGTTGCTGTGCGCGTACATGCCCATGCGCACATCGCGCGCTTCGGTCATTTCGTGGATGGTGCCGCCGTAGGACCCGGCGAACGCGGGGTCGGCGGTTTCCGGCGTGGCAAAGAAGGTATCCAGCTTCGCCGCCAGCTTGTCGCGGCCACCGTACAGCGCGGCCAGGCCTTCGCCATCGTGGGCGGCGGTGAAGGCGAAGGTCCAGCCGTTGGATTCGGTGTAGTCATGGCCCCACACGCGCGGGTCGTAGTCCTTGGCGTCCACGCGCCACTGGCCATCGGCGTTGCGGCCCTGGAAGAAGCCGGCGGCCGGATCGAACATCGTCGCGTAGCTGGCGGCGCGATAGCGGAAGTACTCAGCCTCGGTGCGGTAGCGCTCGCGTGCGGCCGGCGTGGCCGCGCGCCTGGCCAGCGCATCGGCCATGTTGGCGATACCGAAGTCATTGAGCGCGCCTTCCATCGTCCACGACATGCCTTCGTGCACGTCCGCGCTGGCGTAGCCACGGAAGGTCGAACGGTCCATGCCCTTGCGGCCGACATGGCGATCGGGCGGGACCACGGTCGCGTTCTTCAGCGCGGCGGCGTAGGCTTCGGCCGGATCGAAGCCACCGATGCCCTTCAGCCAGGCATCGGCGAAGGCCACGTCCGAGCTGGTGCCGACCATCAGGTCGGCGTAGCCCGGCGACGACCAGCGCGCGATCCAGCCGCCGGCGCGGTACTGCTCGATGAAGCCCTGCACCATCTGCCCGGCATCGTCGGGCGTGAACAGGGCATACGCCGGCCAGGTGGTGCGGAAGGTGTCCCAGAAGCCGTTGTTGACGAACACCTTGCCATCGCGCACGCCGGTGAAGCTGCGGTTCGCGCTGCCCTCGGTGTTGTCGTCGCTGGCGCTGGCCTGGTTGGCGTAACGCCAGTCCGGCGCGGCCGCGCTGCCGGCGTTCTCATGCCCGGAATTGGGATACAGGTACAGCCGGTACAGGCTGGAGTACAGCGTGGTCTTCTGGTCGTCGCTGGCATCGCCGATGTCGAAGCGGGCCAGGCGTGCGTCCCACGCATCCTGCGCGCGTCCGGCCACGCTCTCCAGCGTGTCGGTTGAAGCGATTTCCAGCGCCAGGTTGTGCCGCGCCTGCTCCACCGAGATCAGCGAGGTGGCGATGCGCATCGTCACCCGCCGGTCGCTGCCGGCATCGAACTTGATGTAGCCGGTCGGGCGCCCGGTGTCGATGCGACCGCTGCTGCGCCAGGGCCTGTCGAAGCTGGCCACCACGTACATGCGGCTGGCGCCGTTGGACAGGCCGCTGCGCGTATCGGTGTAGCCGCTGAGGGTCTGCGTCGCCGGGTCCAGGCTCAGGCCACCGCGCGCATCGACATTGTCGAACAGCAGGTTGGCATCGCCACCCTCGGGAAACTCGAAACGGAACAGCGCGGCATGATCGGTCGGCGCGATGGCAGCAGCGATGCCATTGTCGAAGCGCACGTCATAGCGATACGGGCGCGCGCTTTCATGGCGGCGGTCGAACGACAGCGCACGCTTGCGGCGGTCGGCGTCCGGCACGCCACGGCTGGCCGAAGGCATCACCTGGAAGGTCTGGCGGTCACCCATCCACGGGCTGGGCTGGTGGCTCAGTGCAAGCGCCTGCAGCTGCGGGCGGTTCTGTGCATCGTTCTGCTCGTTCCAGCGGTACAGCCAGTTCAGCGCGCCGGCGTCGGTCACCGGGGTCCAGAAGTTGAACCCGTGCGGCACCGCCGTGGCCGGGAAATTGTTGCCGCGCGAGAAGGTGCCATTGGCCTGGGTGCCGCGGGTGGTCAGCACCCAGTCGGAGACGCGCTGTGGCTGCTGCCTCGGCACTGCGTCCAGGCGTACGTCGTCGATCCAGCCGGAGACCGGTGCACCTTCGGCACTGGCCACCTCCAGCTCGATCGCCACCACGCGGCGGCCTTTCAGTGCGGGCACCTCGCCCAGCCGCACCGCCTTGCGTGCCCACTGCTGCGGGTACAGCGTCTTCGACTCGCCCTGCGCACGCGCGCCGATCGCCACGCCATGCTGGTCGCGCGCTGCACCGGCCGATACGCGGCTGCCGTCGTCCAGCAGCAGGTCCAGCGAGACATACGTCGAGGCCACGCTGTCGCCGCCGACGATTTCCGGCAGCACCAGCCACGACAGCGTGGTATCGGCCTCGATCGGCAGGTCGGTCCTGAACAGTTCGCGCCGCGCGCTGCCGCCCTCGCTGCTGTAGTGCAGCGCATGCAGGCCGCTGTAGCCGGCGTTGCGCTTGGCGGTGTAGGGCGCGGCCGGGCCATTGCCGATCGTGACCTGCAGTGCGCCGGCGGCCTGCGTCGGGGCCGGTTCGCCCGGTTCGAACGAGGTCTGCAGCCCCTGTGCCAGCACCGGCATCGCAGTGGTCGCACAGGCCAGGGCCAGGGCGAGCGGAAGCAGGGCGCGGCGTGGATCGGACAGGGTCATGCAAGGGTCTCCCGGAAGGGCTGGCGGCGGGTAGCACCCGCATCGGCGGACACCACGGGCAGCATCGCTCCGCCCGCCAGGATGGCAGTGGAAGAGGCGATGCCGGTCCGGTGGGGGCGGGCCATGCGATCGGGTCGGAGTGAGCAGGTCGGTGGTGACCTGGGCCGATCCTGCAACAGCCGCCGCGCGCTGACAAGTGCCATTTAGTTCGATCCAAATGCGGGAAATATCGTCGGGACCGATTCTGGCCGGCGAACCTGCCGCAACCCCCGCGTGAATCGAGCGGGTACAGCGGCCCGGCGCGCGGGGAGCGCTGCGAAGGACCGCCCACCGCGCGCAATGGCCCGTTGCGGCGCAATGTCGGCGCGGCCCAGATGCTAGAATCACAGGCCTCGCAACCCGTTCATCGACATCCGCCATGAGCCATACCGCCACCGCGCCCGCCAACGCCGAGAAGCGCTACACCGTGCACCGCAGCGATCTGCCGCTGAGCTGCCCGACCCCGGAAATGGCGCTGTGGAACTCGCATCCGCGGGTGTACCTGCCGATCGAAGACGAACCCAACGGCGAAGCGCAGTGCCCCTACTGCGGTTCCGTGTTCGTGCTGGCCGACTAAACGGCGGCCCTTTCGATGCGCCGATTGACCGTGGTGCAGTTGCTGCCGGCGCTGCACTCCGGCGGTGTCGAGCGCTCGACCCTGGAAATCGCTGCGGCCCTGGTCGCCGCAGGCCATCGCGCGCTGGTGGTGTCTGCCGGCGGCCGCTTGGTGCAGCCGCTGCTGGACAGCGGTGCCGAGCACCTCACCCTGGACATTGGCCGCAAGTCGCTCCTGACCCTGCGCCATCTGCCGACCCTGCGTCGGCTGTTTGCCGAGGTGGGCGCGGATATCGTGCATGCCCGATCGCGGCTGCCGGCGTGGCTGGGCCTTTATGCGATCCGTGCCCTGCCTGCCGCGCAGCGCCCGCATTGGGTGACCACCGTGCACGGGTTGAATTCGCCCAGCCGCTACAGCGCGGTGATGACCAGCGGCGAACGCGTGATCTGCGTGTCCAATACCGTGCGCGCCTACGTGCAGCGCCACTACCCGACGGTGCCGGAAGACAACCTGCAGGTCATACCGCGGGGTGTGGATGTCGGCCAGTTCCCACGCGTGGCGCGCGCCGACCGCCGCCCGCGGCTGGCCCTGGCGGCCGATTACCCCTGGCTGGCGCAGGTGCACGGCCCGCTGCTGCTGCTGCCGGGGCGCGGCACCCGGCTGAAGGGCCACGCCCACGCGTTGCAGCTGCTGGCCGATGTGCGTGCCGCCGGCGTGCCTGCCCAGCTGTGGATGCTGGGCACCGACGAACCCGGGCGCGAGGCCTACGTGGCCGACCTGCGCCGCCAGGCTGCGGCCCTGGGCGTAACCGAGGCGCTGCACATCAGCACGCCAACCGCACGTATCGCCCAGGCCTACGCCGCCAGCGATCTGGTGCTGCAGCTGTCGGACAAACCGGAAGCGTTTGGCCGCACCGTGGTCGAGGCGCTGTCGGTCGGCCGCCCGGTGCTGGGCTGGAACCACGGCGGCGTCGGCGAACTGCTGCATCAGCTGCAGCCCAGCGGTGCGGTACCGCTCGGCGACGCGCGCGCACTGGGTGAACGTGCGCTGGCCCTGCTGGCGCAGCCGCCGTCCTTGCCGACCCGTATCCCGTTTACCCTGCAGGCCATGCAGCGCGATACGCTCCGCCTCTATGCCGACCTCGCCGGCTGACCCTTCCGTCCTGGTGCGCGACGACCGCGCCGGGCGCTGGGCACCCTGGTGGGTGCTCGCGTACGTGGCGATGTGGCCGTTGCCGGGCATCGCCGAAACCGTGCTCGGACTGGGCGCGCTGTACGCTGCCGCGCGCATGGTCATGCGCCGGCTGCAGCGCCGCCCGCACCTGTTGAGCACGGCAGCCTGGGCGCTGACCTCGATCCTGTTCCTCGGCTACTGGCTGCCGCAGGCGTTCTCGGCCTTCGACGCCATCGATCCTTCCGCTTCGTGGACCAAGGCCGCCGCTGGCCTGCGCTACCTGCCCTTCATGTGGCTGGTGGCGATCGCAGTGGCCACACCGGAGCGGCGGCGGCTGACCTTTGGCGGGCTGGCGCTGATCACCGGCGCGTGGACGCTGGACGCGCTGGTGCAGGCGCTGGCCGGCACCAGCCCCTGGTTCTGGTCGCTGGAACACCTGAAGCTGGCCGTGAGTGGCCACGCGCTGTGCCCGGCTGACGAAGCCGCGCTGGCCGACCGCCTCAGTGGCGCGCTCGGGCCGTGCAACCTGAAGTTCGGCCAGGTGCTGGCCAGCCTGTCACCGTTCCTGCTGCTGCCGATGGCACGGCGGTTTGGCAATGCGGGTTGGCTGCTGGCTGCCGCCGCACTGGGGTGCGTGCTGCTGCTGGCCGGTTCGCGTGCCTCGTGGATCACCTTTGTGCTGGTGCTGGCCTACAGCGGCGTGCGCCAGTTCGGCGGGAAGCGGCTGCTGCTGCTGGCCCTGCTGGCGGCGCTGGGCGCTGCGGCGCTGACCGCGGGCGCGCCGCAGCTGCGCGAACGGGTTGCGCGTACGGCGCAGGCCTGGAACGAAGATGGGCAGGGCGTCGACCAGGCACTCTCGGGGCGTGCCCGCATCTGGAAGGCGGCCGTGTGCATGATCGAGGAACATCCGGTCAACGGCGTCGGTGCGCGTGGCTTCCGCGATGCATATCCGGCGTGCGTCGCCGAGGATGGCCCGGCAGTGTGGGGCCATCAACCGGCATTGCACGCCCACCAGATCGTGCTGGAAATCCTTGCCGAGACCGGCGTGCTGGGCCTGCTGCTGTGGTTGGCGGCGGTGGCGCAGGCCTGGCGGGCCTGGCGGTACGCTCCGGCAGCCGCGCGCGACCGCGCTCGGCCGGCGATGCTGGCGCTGGCGGTGACGGTGTTCCCGCTCAATACGCACCTGGCGTTCTACTCCGCGTTCTGGGGGGGGCTGACCGTGCTGCTGGCTGCGTTGTTTGCCGGCAGCCTGCTGGCGCGGGACGCGGACGACACGCCGACGGTGGTGTGATCGTCTATCCACGCATGGCGTGGCGCGACTGCCCGTACCGAACGGAGCATGCTTGGGTAGATCCACGCCCTGCGTGGATGGTGCTTTCCCGACGCAACTACCGGTCAACCACCACTACCGGCGTTTCCCTGCGTATCGCACGCTGGAGGTATGGCCAGCCCCAGACTTCGCTACGGTCGGTATTCCCGATCCGGCAACGTGTACTCATTGACCACAGCAACCCTCGGCCGCGAACCGTTGTTCGCCGATGCGGCAAACGTGGCGATCCTGATCGACACACTGCGCTTCGTAGAGCGCAAGGGCTTCAGCCACAGCCTGGCCTGGGTGGTCATGCCCGACCATCTGCACTGGCTGATGGAGCTGCACGGAGGAACCCTGGCCGAGTGCATGGCCCTGCTCAAATCACGCAGCAGCCGTCTGTTGAACCGGCGATTGGAGCGACAAGGGCCGCTGTGGCAGCACGGTTACCACGATCACGCCGTACGCAGCGATGAATCCCTTCATGAGAAGGCGATGTACATCCTGGCCAATCCGGTCCGTGCGGGCCTGGCCAGCACGTTGGGTGAGTACCCGCACGCATGGTGCCGTTGGCCGTTGTAGGTGCCGGCACCCGGATGTAGAGCATCCACGCATGGCGTGGATCAAGCTGCACATGAAACCATCCCGCCCCACCGTTATTTGTAGAAATCACTCCGGCCGCCGGGCTGGCGCTTGAAGCGGCGGTGGATCCACAGGTACTGGTCGGGAGCCTCGCGCACCATCGCTTCGATGGCCTGGTTGACCCGGGTGGTATCGGCCTCCACATCCTCGCTGGGGAAGTTCTCCAGCGGTGCGCCGATCTTCAGGAAGTACTTCCCGCCTTCGCGACGGTGGAAGTACGGAATCACCGCACAGCCGGTCATGCGTGCCAGCTGATGGGTGGCGGTGATGGTTGAAGCGGTGTGGCCAAAGAACGGCACGAACACGGTGTCCTTGCCCCGCATGTCCTGGTCTGGCGCGTACCACAGGAAGCCGCCTTTCTTCAGGTGGCGCACGGTCGCGCGGATGTCCTCGTTGGCGAACATCGCCTTGGCATAGCGCAGGCGGCCGAACTTCACCGCCCACTCGTACACCGGGTTCTTGTGCTTGCGGTACATGCCGGAAAGATCGACGTAGTCGCACAGCAGGCGTCCGCACATCTCCAGGGTCATGAAGTGGCCGGACACCAGCAGCACGCCGCGGCCCTCGGCCTGCATCTGCCGCAGGTGTTCCAGGCCTTCGATCCGCACCTGCGGGCGGATGCGGTCGATGCTGCCCCACCAGGCACGAATGCACTCGAACACGCCCACGCCCAGCGCGTCGAAACTGTCGCGCACCAGGCGCTGGCGCCACGCTTCGTCCTTCTCGGGGAAGCACAGCTGCAGGTTGACCTCGGCGGCGCGGCGGCGGCTGCCGAGCAGGCGCCAGGTGATCCAGCCGACGCCCCGGCCCAGCGCGCGCTGCAGCAGCCACGGCAGGCGGGCGATGGCGAAGGCGCCGAACATGGCGGCGAACATCGGCCAGTTGCGCGGATCGCGCAGCGACGGGCGGACGGCGGTGGTGGCATCGGACATTGCGGCATTCTACCAAGGCCGCCGCGTGTCTTTCCCGGGGGGCTCCCGTATCCTTGCCGCATGCGCAAAGACCCTGTCGAGTGGATCCTGCGCGGCCTGTACTCGGTCGTGCTCTACATCCTGCTGCCGATCACCGTGTACCACCTGGTCTGGCGCGGCTTCCGGGTCCGTGAGTACTTCCGGCGCTGGGACGAACGCTATGCCTCCTATCCGCAGCCGACCGGCCAGCCGCGGGTGTGGCTGCACGCGGTCTCGGTGGGCGAGGTCAATGCCGCCGCGCCGCTGGTCAACGCACTGCGCCAGCAGCGCCCGGACATCCGCTGGGTCATCACCACCATCACCCCGACCGGCTCCGAGCGCGTGCGCGCGCTGTGGGGCGACGCGCTGGACCACGTCTACCTGCCATACGACGTGCCGGGCAGCGTCAACCGCTTCCTCGGCCATTTCCAGCCCAGCCTGGCGCTGATCCTGGAAACCGAACTGTGGCCGAACATGCTGTTCGGCTGCCGCGACCGCGGCATTCCGGTCTACATCCTCAATGCCCGCCTGTCCGCCCGCTCGCTGCGTGGCTACCGGCTGCTGGCGGCATTGATCCGCCGTGCGCTGCGCACCGTCACCTGCGTGGCGGCGCAGTCGCAGGACGATGCCGAGCGCTTCGTGCAGCTGGGGGCCGAGCCCCGCCAGGTGCAGGCCCTGGGCAACCTGAAGTTCGACATCGCCACGCCGGACGTGCAGGGCTTCGTCGAACAGTTCCATGCGCGGGTACCGGCCGCACGCCCGGTGTGGATCGCCGCCAGTACCCACGATGGCGAGGAGCAGGCGGTGATCGACCTGCACCGCCGCCTGCGCGCGCAGCATCCGGACCTGCTGCTGCTGTGGGCGCCGCGCCATCCCGAGCGGTTCCCCAAGGTGGAAGCGCTGGCACGCGAACAGGGCTGGCGCGTGGCGACCCGCCGCGTGGACCAGTGGCCGCACGCGGCCACCGACGTGTTCGTCATCGATACGCTCGGCGAGCTGATGCCGTTCTATGCCTGCGCGCAGGTCGCCTTCGTCGGCGGCAGCCTGCAGGCCATCGGTGGCCACAACCTGCTGGAGCCCGCGGCGATGGGAACGGCGGCGGTGACGGGCCCACACCTGCACAACTTCGCGGAAATCTCCCGGCGCATGCGCGAGGCCGGCGCGCTGCTGATCGGCGAGGACGCGCAGGCGGTGGGCGATCTGCTGCAGCACCTGCTCGACGATGCGCAGGCGCGCGAAGACATGGCTCGCGCGGGCTGCACGCTGGTCAGCAATGGCCGGGGCGCGCTGCAGCGCACGCTGGCCCTGGTCGCGCCGCACCTGCCGCCGCCGCGCGGGTGATCCCGGCGCAGCGGCGTCGGCGCCGCTGCAAGCCATTGTCGTGATCAACTTCATCAATTCTGCTTAGCGACGATTTTTCTGTCGCTGCCGGACCGACCCCGCTGATGACAGCGTGCCTGCGATCACAACGCAGCGCGCACGGCACCGATTCCGATTCCGCAGGGCGACGCAGGCTGCCAGCCTGCTGTCGACCGCGCTTGGGCGGATATCAAGGGAACTTGCGATGGACGGCGACAGCGGCAGGGACGGCACCGGTGGGGCCCGGCTGGGAATGGACCATCTGGCGATGGTGGCGCTGACGCTGCTGGTGGGGGGCAGCGTGATCGCGCTGGTGGGCCAGCACACGGCCGCACAGGCGGGCCCGGCCATCGTGCTGAGCCTGGTGCTGGCTGCATTGGGGGCAGGCCTGGTGCTGTGCTGCCTGCAGGAGCTGGTAGTGCGGTGGCCGGCGGCCGAGGGCCTGCACGGCTTGCTGGCCGCCAGCTGGGGCTCCCGCGTGGCGGACGTGCTCGGCCTGGCCTTGCTGCTGGAACTGGTGGCGACCACGGCGGGGGTGACCCAATCGATGGTCCACCACGCGCATGCGGCGCTGGCTGCGGCAGGCCTGCAGGCCAGCGACCCGCTGCCGACGCTGGCGGCGGCAGGCGTGGGCCTGCTGCTGGCTGTGTTGGCGCTGCTGCCGCCCCGGCGCGTGGCCCTGGTGGTGTGCGCCCTGCTGACGGTGAAGATCGGCGTGGGGTTGCTGCTGCTGGCCCTGGCGGCACGCCACGTGCACTACGCGCACTGGATTCCCTGGCTGCCACCGGCAACCGCCCCGTATCGGTTCGGGCTGGGCGGGGTGCTGGCGGCTGCGGTGCCGCTGCTGGGGATATTTGCCAGCGTCGGCCTGGCCCTGGGCTTTCCTGCGCTGCGCCGGCAGGGTGCGGCCTGGCAGCCGGCGTTGCTGGCGCTGGTCTCGTTGCTGGCGATGCTGCTGTTGATCGTGCTCGCGGCACTGCAGGCCGGGCTGGTCGAATTTTCCGCATTGGCCAGCTCCCGGCCACTGTCGGTGGCGTTGCAGGTGCATCCGCAGCTGCAATGGATGCAGCCGTTGCTGCCCCTGGGCGGTGCGGCGGGACTGGCGGCGCTGCTGCTGGTGCTGCTGATGCTGGCCGTGCGGCTGGCGACGTCGTTGTGGCCACGCCTGCCGGCCGCAGCAGGACGTCCGGGCGCGGGCCCGGTCACGGTGGCGATCGGGTTGCTGGTGGTGATGCTGGCGCTGTGGCTGCCCCCGGGCAGCCTGCCGGCGCTGCCGGGCAGCGCAACCCTGCTGGTGATGGCGGCCCTGTGCCTGGCGGTACTGCGGCCACGGACCGGAGCGCGGCAGGATGCAGCCGCGCGCGGGCTGCTGATGCCGTTGCTGGCGCCGCTGGCGGTCGCGCTGTGCCTGCTTGCAGCGCTGGAACGCCTGCGGGCGTGGCCGCTCTGACCGCCGCCGGGACCCTGCCGCGGCTGGGCGCGCACGGAAGCATGTCCACAAAAAAGCCACCCTCGCGGGTGGCTTCTTCGTTGCCGGCCAGGCGAAACCTCAGTGCGTGGTCGTGGCCGGGTTGCCTGCGTCCTGGGTCAGCAGCCGGTTGACGTCCTGCAGTTCGGCCACGTCCAGCGCACCCAGCGACTGGCTCAGCAGCAGGCGGTTCTGCAGGAAGGTGTAGCGGGCCTGCGCATAGTCCAGCTGCGCCGAGAACAGGATGCGCTGGTTCTGGATCACGTCCAGCACGGTACGGGTACCGACTTCCAGGCCAACCTGCGAGGCGTCATAGGCGCTCTGTGCCGAAACTACCGCCAGGCGGCGGGCTTCCACTTCGCTGATGCCCTGCACCAGGGTCTGGTACGCATTGCGGGTGTTGCGGTCCAGGGCGCGCTTCTGCTGCTCGTAGCCGTCCTGGGCGATGTCACGCTGGGCCAGTGCCTGGCGCACGCCGGACTGGGTGGCGCCACCGGCGAAGATCGGCACGCTCAGGGTCAGGCCGATGCTGTTGGTGCGGGCATCCGGCGACAGCGAGCCGGCGCCGGTGCTGTCACCCCACGTTGCACTCTTGCCCCAGCTGCCGCCCAGCGACAGGGTCGGGTAGTGGCCGCCGCGGGCGGCCTGCACGCCGGCTTCGGCGGCACTGACCTTCAGTTCCTGCGCCTTCAGCGCCGGATTCTGGGTGGTGGCCTGCTGCACCAGCTCATCGATGTTGCCGCGGTTGGCCGGCACTTCCGGGCGGAAGTCGGCCGGCAGCCCACGCAGGTTGGTCACCGGCTGGCCGGTCAGTTCGGTCAGGGCCTGGTAGTTATCGGCCAGGGTGTTCTGCGCAACGATGGTGTTGGCACGCGCCTGGTCGTACTGGGCGCGTGCTTCGTGCACGTCGGTGATCGGCGCCAGGCCCACTTCCAGGCGCTTGTCGGCGAAGTCGAACTGCTTCTTCGCGGCCGCTTCGTTGGTCTGTGCGGCGTTCAGCGATTCGATCGCCACCAGCACGTTGAAGTAGGCCGCCGAGGTTCGCACGATCAGGCTGTCGTTGGCCGAATCGAGGGTGAAATCCGCCGCCTTGCTCAGCTCACGCTGCGAGCGCAGGTTGTTGATCTGGGTCCAGTTGAACAGCGTCTGGCTGCCGTCGATCGTGTAGGTGCGGCGCTTGTTGGTGAACGAGCCGGAATTGGCGTCCGCGTTCGGCTCGCTGCGCGTGCGGTTCAGCGTGGCCTGGCCGTTGATCTGCGGCAGCAGGGCGGCACGCGCCTGCACGGCGCCTTCCTTGTCGTACAGCCGGGTCGATTCGGCGGCCGACAGCTGCGGATCGCCATTGCGGGCCATTTCGTAGACCTGCAGCAGGTCGGCGGCATGGGCGGACAACGGCAGCAGGGCAGTGGCCAGCGCAACAGCGAGGGATCGGCGGATCATTGCGGCTTCCTTGGACTCAGAGGTGGAACTGGGGGGCCGGGGCGGCACCACGCAGGTAATCGATATCGGTCTCGAACAGGGACTCGCTGCTGCCGTCGGCCTTGACCAGCAGGGCCTCCATCGCCGGCGAACGGCCGTGGATCACGAACAGCCGACCGCCCGGACGCAGCCACGAAGCGAACTGTGACGGCACCACGTCGACCGCACCAGTGACACAGATCACGTCAAAGCGGCGTTCGGTCTGCCAGGACAGGGCGTCGGCCACTTCCACACGGACATTGGTGCCCAGGCCGGAGGCGTCCAGGCGCGCGCGCGCGGCTGCGGCCAGCTCCGGGTCGATTTCCAGGCTCAGCACGTCGCGCGCCAGCGCGCCGATGCAGGCCGACAGGAAGCCGCTGCCGGTGCCGATTTCCAGCACTTCATCACCCGGCTGCAGGTCCAGCGCCTGCAGGGTACGGCCCTCGATGACCGGCTTCATCATCTTCTGGCCGTTGCCGATCGGCAGTTCGACATCGGCATAGGCCAGTGCCCGGTGCGCGTCGGCGACAAAGGCCTCGCGCGGCAGGCGGGCCAGGACGTCGAGCACCTTGATGTCCAGCACGTCCCAGGGACGGATCTGCTGTTCCACCATCAGTTCGCGGGCGTGGGCGTAATCAATCGTCATGAGGTTCAAATCCAGCGCAGTGGGCCGGCCATTTTACCGGTGCCGGAGGCCGGCGGCGCGCCCAGAGCATCAGCTGCCGGGGGGCCGGGGTCGCAGTGCCGGAAGTCATCGCGACCTCCGGTTCATTCAGGTTTGCCGTTTCAGCCGGTTCCGGCCCCTCGCGGCGCATACGCGCGCAGGAAGAAGTCGACGCTGGCGGTGACGTGGACCAGAGGGTCGCACTCCACCGGTGACAGTGGCATGCCGCACATCATATGCATGTGCACTTCGCCCTTGACCAGGGTCAGGAACTGTTCGCCCGCCAGTGCATAGTCGGCGATCTCCAGTTCGCCACGCTCGGCGCGCGCGCGAAGGAAGTCCGCCAGGGCCTCGCAGGTACGCTCCGGGCCGGCTTTCCAGAACAGCTCGCGCAGGCGCTCGTCGGTCTCCGGCGACATCATCATGCGCTGGATCGAGATCGCCGCGTCGGAGGTGATCAGCTGGAAGAACGCCAGGCCGATGCCGATCAGCTGGTCGCGCAGCGGGCCATCCGCATCGGCCACGAACAGCGCGTCGGGCAGCATTTCAATGCACTTGGACTGCACGGCCTCGGAGAACAGGGTCTCCTTGTCGCCGAAATGGCTGTACACGGTCAGCTTCGAGACACCGGCCTGGGCGGCGATGGTGTCCATGCTCACGCCGGTATAGCCCTGTTCGATGAACAGGGCCTTGGCGGCATCCAGGATCGCTGCGCGCTTGCCGAGGTCCTTGGGACGCCCGGGTCCGGCGGCCTTGGCAGCAGGCTTGGCCGACGGCTTTCGGGAAGTGGGAGAACTCATCGCGCTAATACTAGACCAAGCGGTTCGATATTTATACTATACCGGCCGGTTTATTAAATTGGGCCGGCAGTCGCGGCTCCCCCTTAGTTGCAACCCTGCGTTTTCAGGACGTTGACCGATGAAGATCGTGCGCTGGATGGGCGGTATGGTGTGGGTGGCTGCGCTGGCAGCCTGTTCTGGGCAGGAACAGGCGCCCCAGGCGGCCGTGCCGGTGCTGGTGGTCCATCCCGGGGAGCAGGCCGGGCAGGCGCCGGCGGCGTTCCCCGGAACGGTACGTGCGCGGCAGGAGAGCCCCTTGTCGTTCCGCGTCGGCGGCAACCTGGTCAAGCGCCACGTCGATGCCGGGCAACGGGTGAAGAAGGGCGATGTGCTGGCCGAGCTGGACGTGGCCGACTTCGCGCTGCAGGCCCGTGCCTCGCAGGCACAGCTGGCTGCGGCCGAAGCCGATCTGGTGCGTGCCCGTGATGACCTCAAGCGCTACCAGGTGCTGGCCGACCAGCAACTGGTCAGCCGCTCGCAGCTGGACCAGCAGTCGGCTGCGTTCAAGGCCGCGCAGGGCCAGGCCAACGCCGCCCGCGCCAACCTCGATGTGCTGCGCAACCAGGCCGGCTACGCGCAGCTGCGCGCCCCGGCCGACGGCGTGATCGCCAGCCGCGAGGCCGAAGCCGGGCAAGTGGTGTCGGCGGGCCAGACCATCTTCAACCTGGCCGCCGATGGTGCACGCGAAGTGCTGATCGACCTGCCCGAGGCCACTCTCCGTGACTACGCGGTCGGCCAGCCGGTCGAGGTGGAATTGTGGAACCGCCCGGGCCAGCGCCTGCCGGGCACGATCCGCGAGATCGCGGCCGCCGCCGATCCGCAGGCCCGCACCTATGCGACCCGGGTCAGCCTGGCGGCCGATGCGCTGGCCGATGTCGAACTGGGCCAGAGCGCGCGCGTGTACAGCAGCGCCGGCCGCCACGGCACCCTGCAGCTGCCGCTGGGCGCGCTGCAGCGCGGTGCCAATGGTGCTGCCAGCGTGTGGGTGGTCGATCCGGCCAACAGCACGTTGAAGGCCGCCGCGGTCACCACCGGTGCCTACGGCAGCGAGACGGTGCCGGTGCTGTCCGGCGTGGGGGCCGGTGACTGGGTGGTCGCCGCAGGCGGCCACCTGCTGCGTGCCGGCCAGCCGGTGATCGCCGTGGACCGGCAGAACCGGCCGGTGCTGAAGCCGGCCACGCCGGCCGCTGCCGCCAAGGCCAGGGAGTAAGCCGGTGCGCCGCTTCAATCTTTCCGAGTGGGCGTTGTCCAATCGCCCGCTGGTGCTGTTCGCGATGCTGGCCTTCGCGCTGATCGGCGTGTGGTCGTACAAGCATCTGGGCCAGTCCGAGGACCCGCCATTCACGTTCAAGGCGATGGTGGTGCGCACGCTGTGGCCGGGCGCCACCGCCGAACAGGTCTCGCGTCAGGTGACCGAGCCGATCGAGAAGGCGCTGATGAACACCGGCGAGTACGAGTTCATCCGCTCGTATTCGCGCCCGGGCGAATCGCAGGTCATCTTCATGGCGCGCGACAGCCTGCGTTCCAGGCAGATCCCGGACCTGTGGTACCAGGTGCGCAAGCGCGTGGGTGACATCCGTCCGACGCTACCGCGCGAGATCGTCGGCCCTTTCTTCAACGATGAGTTCGGCGACACCTACGGCAACATCTACGCCTTGACCGGCAAGGGCTTCGACTACGCGGTGATGCGCGACTACGCCGACCGCATCCAGCTGGAACTGCAGCGCGTGCCCGACGTCGGCAAGATCGACCTGGTCGGCCTGCAGGACGAGAAGGTCTGGATCGAGCTGTCCAACACCCGACTGGCGACACTGGGCGTGTCGATGCAGCAGGTGCAGCAGGCACTGGCCGACCAGAACGCGGTCACCGGCACCAGCTTCTTCGAGACCGCCACCGACCGCGTGCAGCTGCGCGTGACCGGCCAGTTCAACGACATCGACGCGATCCGGCAGTTCCCGATCCGTGCTGGCGACCGCACCGTGCACCTGGGTGACATCGCCGAGGTCAAGCGCGGCTTCGCCGATCCGGCGTCGCCGAAGATGCGCTTCATGGGCGAAGAGGCGATCGGCCTTGCGGTGGCGATGAAGGATGGCGGTGACATCCTCAAGCTCGGTGCCAACCTTGATGCCGAGTTCCAACGGCTGCAGAAGACCCTGCCGGCCGGCATGCAGCTGCGCAAGGTCTCCGACCAGCCGCAATCGGTGGAAGAGTCGGTCGGCGAGTTCGTGCAGGTGCTGACCGAGGCGGTGGTGATCGTGCTGCTGGTCAGCTTCTTCTCGCTGGGCCTGCGTACCGGCCTGGTGGTGGGCGTCACCATTCCGCTGGTGCTGGCGATGACCTTCTTCGTCATGCACTACTTCGACATCGGCCTGCACAAGATCTCGCTGGGCGCGCTGGTGCTGGCGCTGGGCCTGCTGGTGGACGATGCGATCATCGCGGTGGAGATGATGGCCACCAAGATGGAGCAGGGCTTCGATCGCCTGCGTGCGGCCAGTTTCGCCTGGGAATCCACGGCGTTCCCGATGTTGACCGGCACCCTGATCACCGCGGCCGGATTCCTGCCGATCGCCACGGCGGCATCGAGCACCGGTGAATACACCCGTTCGCTGTTCCAGGTGGTGACCATCGCGCTGGTGGTGTCGTGGATCGCAGCGGTGCTGTTCATCCCGTACCTGGGCGACAAGATGCTGCCGGACCTGTTCAATCCGCAGCCGCCGAAGCCGGGCAGCCTGTCCGCGCGCTGGCGGGCCAGGCGCCAGCAGTGGGCCGATCGCTATCCGGCGCTTGCCAACCTGATCGCACCGCCGCAGCACGGGCATGACCACGATCCGTACCAGCGTCCGTTCTACCGCAGCTTCCGTCGCTTCCTCGACGCCTGCCTGCGCCGCCGCTGGTGGGTGATCGCCGCAACCATCGCCCTGTTCGTGTTCTCGCTGATGATGTTCCGCTTCGTGCCGCAGCAGTTCTTCCCGGATTCGACCCGGCCGGAGCTGATGGTGGACATCGAGCTGGCCGAGGGCGCATCGCTGCGTTCGACCCAGGCCCAGGCCGAGAAGCTGGAGACGCTGCTGTCCGGCCGCGAGGGCATCGCCAACTACGTGTCCTACGTGGGCACCGGTTCGCCGCGCTTCTACCTGCCGCTGGACCAGCAGCTGCCGGCGACCAACTTCGCCCAGTTCGTGGTGCTGGCCAAGGACATCAAATCGCGCGAAAGCACCCGTGACTGGCTGCTGCACGAAGTGATCCCGAAGTTCCCGGATGTGCAGATGCGCGTGACCCGGCTGGAGAACGGCCCGCCGGTCGGCTACCCGGTGCAGATGCGCATCTCCGGCGAGCACATCGAGAAGGTGCAGGCGATCGCGCGCCAGGTCGAGGCCAAGGTGCGTGAGAACCCGCACGTGATGAACGTGAACCTGGACTGGAGCGAGCCGAGCAAGGTGGTGCGGCTGGTGATCGACCAGGAGCGGGCCCGCGCGCTGGGCGTGAGCAGTGCCCAGGTCAGCCAGTTCCTGGCCAGTTCGCTGGCCGGCCAGTCGGTGAGCGTGTATCGCGAAGGCAACCGCCAGATCGAGATGCTGCTGCGCGGGCCGGCCGATGAGCGCAACCAGCTGGAACTGCTGTCCAGCCTGTCGATGCCGACCGCCAATGGCGGCAGCATCACGCTCTCGCAGGTGGCGACGATGGAGTACGGTTTCGAGGACGGCATCATCTGGCACCGCAACCGGTTGCCGACCGTGACCGTGCGCGCCGACATCAGCGATGGCATGCAGGCGCTGGACGTGGTGCACCAGATCGTGCCCACGCTGGACGGCATCCGCGCCGAGCTGCCCAGCGGCTACCTGCTGGAAACCGGCGGTACCGTGGAGGATTCGGCGCGTGGCCAGAACTCGATCAAGGCCGGCATGCCGCTGTTCCTGGTGGTGGTGGCCACGCTGCTGATGCTGCAGCTGCGCAGCTTCTCGCGAGCAGCGATGGTGCTGGTGACCGCACCGCTGGGCATCATCGGCGCGACCCTGTTCCTGCTGCTGTTCCGCGCGCCCTTCGGCTTCGTGGCGCTGCTGGGCACGATCGCCCTGGCCGGCATGATCATGCGCAACTCGGTGATCCTGATCGACCAGATCCAGCAGGACATCGATGCCGGGCACGACCGCTGGCATTCGATCATCGATGCCACGGTGCGCCGCTTCCGCCCGATCGTGCTGACCGCGCTGGCGGCGGTGCTGGCGATGATTCCGCTGTCGCGCAGTGCGTTCTACGGCTCGATGGCGATCTCGATCATGGGCGGCCTGATCGTCGGCACGGTGCTGACGCTGGTGTTCCTGCCGGCGCTGTATGCGGCATGGTTCCGGGTGAAGCCGGACGAATCCGGGGCGTAATGCCCCGGGTTCTGCGGCCGCCGCCCCGGGTAGGTGCCAACCCTGGTTGGCACATCTCCCAGTAGAGCCACCCCATGGGTGGCTGCGGATTTCCAGGCTCCGTCATCCACGCATGGCGTGGATCTACCGCAGCGGGTCTTTGCCCTGGTGGGTGCAGACCTTGGTTGGCACTGACGCATGCATCCACGCATGGCGTGGATCTACTGCAGCTGCAGGCCGGTCCGTAGCACCGGCAGCAGCCACTCGACGAACACCTGCACGCGTAGTGCGCGGTGTTGCCGGTGCGGTTGCAGCAGGGTCACCGGCAGCGGCTGCGCTACGTGCTGCGGCATGACCTCCACCAGGGCGCCGGATTGCAGCTCGGCCTGCACGTCGTAGCGCGGAATCTGCAGCAGCCCCAACCCCGCCACGCAGCACGCGATCGACGCCTCGGCGCTGTTGACCCGCACCCAGCCGGGCATCGGCAGCGTGCGCAGCTGGGCGCCATCCTGCCATTCCCACGGTTCCACCCGTGCCGTGGTCGGCGACGCATAGTTCACCGCGCGGTGCTGCTGCAGCTCGGCAGGATGCTGCGGAACACCGTGCTCGCGCAGGTAGGCGGGCGCGGCCACGTTGACGAAGTCGAGCTGGCCCAGCGTGCGCGCCACCAGGCTGGAATCGCCCAGCTGGCCGACCCGCAGCACGGCATCGCAGCCGTCTTCGATCAGGTTCACCGCGCGATCGGTCATGCCCAGGTCCACTTCCACCCGCGGATGGCGCGCGAAGAAGTCGGGCAGGGCCGGGGCGATGATGCGGCGGCCGATGCGGCTGGGCACATCGATCTTCAGCAAGCCCATCGGCTGCGCGTCGTCCTGGCGGAACAGCGTTTCGGCGTCCTCAACCTCGGCGATCAGGCGCAGGCAGCGCGCATGGAACACGTCGCCGTCGTGGGTGGTGGACACCCGGCGGGTCGAGCGCTGCAGCAGGCGGGTGCCGAGCCGCTGCTCCAGCTCCGCAATCGCCGCCGAAACGGTGGAGCGGGGCAGGCCGAGCTGGTCGGCGGCGCGGGTGAAGCTGGCGCACTCCACGACCCGGGTGAAGATGCGGAAGCGGTCGATCCGGTCCATTGTTCGCGGGCTCTGGAAAGTTAAGTCAATGCGGCGGGCTTTATCCGCATTTTCTGCACGATATCGTCGTCAGGGCAGGGTTGCCACTCCGGGCCACCCTCCTCCCGAGACTCACGCCATGACCGACCATTCCCTGAAGGGCAAGACCGTGCTGATCGCCGGTGGCGCCAAGAACCTGGGCGGACTGATCGCCCGCGACTTCGCCCGCCAGGGCGCCAAAGCCATCGTCATCCACTACAACAGCGCCGCCAGCCAGGCCGACGCCGAAGCGACCGTTGCCGCCGTGCAGGCTGCCGGCAGCAAAGCGGTGGCGCTGCAGGGCGACCTGACGACGGCGGCAGCGATGGAGCGCCTGTTCGCCGAGGCCGTGGCAGCGGTCGGACGTCCCGACATCGCCATCAATACGGTCGGCAAGGTGCTGAAGAAGCCGCTGCTGGACATCAGCGAAGCGGAGTATGACGAGATGAGCGCGGTCAACGCCAAGGCCGCATTCTTCTTCCTGAAGGAGGCCGGCCGTCATGTCAACGACGGCGGCCGCATCTGCACCTTGGTCACCTCGCTGCTGGGTGCGTTCACGCCGTTCTATTCCAGCTATGCCGGCACCAAGGCGCCGGTCGAGCATTTCACTCGCGCGGCGTCGAAGGAGTTCGGTGAGCGCGGCATCTCGGTGACCGCGATCGGCCCCGGTCCGATGGACACGCCGTTCTTCTATCCGGCCGAGAGTGCCGACGCGCAGGCGTATCACAAGACCGCCGCCGCGCTGTCGGCGTTCACCCGCACCGGGCTGACCGACATCGCGGACATCGTGCCGTGGATCCGCTTCCTGGTCACCGATGGCTGGTGGATGACCGGTCAGACCATCCTGGTCAATGGCGGTTACACGACCAAATAACGCAGCCATGCAGGGCGTGGCCGCGGCATATCTGTAGCGTCGAGCCATGCCCGACTGCTGTTGCATGAGTCGAGCACGGTTTGACGCTACAGGTATTACCGGATGGGTCAGCCCAGCTTCGCCAGCACCGCATCGGTCGCGGCGGCGGTGCTCACCGCCTGGCCCTTGGCCGCCAGATCGGCGGTGAACACGCCGTCGTCCAGCACCGCGTGCACCGCCGCTTCCACCGCTGCGGCTTCGTCTTCCAGCCCCAGCGAATGGCGCAGCAGCATCGCGGCGCTGAAGATCGTCGCGTACGGGTTGGCGATGCCCTTGCCGGCGATATCCGGCGCCGAACCATGGATCGGTTCGTAGATGCCGACCGCACCCGGCTCGCCCAGTGAGGCCGACGGCAGCAGGCCCAGCGAACCGGCCAGCATCGAAGCTTCGTCGGTGAGGATGTCGCCGAACATGTTCTCGGTGACGATCACGTCGTACTCGCGCGGCTTGGCCAGCAGGTGCATGGCCATCGAATCGACCAGCTGGTGCTCCAGCGCCACGTCCGGGAACTCCTCGCGGCCGATGCGCGCGGCCACGTCACGCCACAGGCGCGAGGTTTCCAGCACGTTGGCCTTGTCCACCGAGGTGAGCTTGCCGCGGCGCTGCTGGGCCAGGCGGAAGGCGCTGCGCAGCACGCGCTCGATCTCGGCCACGGTGTAGCGGCACAGGTCGCTGGCGCTGTCGGCGTCGCGGGTCTTGTCGCCGAAGTAGATGCCGCCGGTCAGTTCGCGCACCACCACGAAGTCAACGCCCTGCAGCAGCTCGGCCTTGATCGGCGAGGCGTGCAGCGCGGCGTCGTGGGTACGCACCGGGCGCAGGTTGGCGTACAGGCCCAGCGCCTTGCGGATCGCCAGCAGGCCCTGTTCCGGGCGCACCTTGGCATTGGGGTCGGACCACTTCGGGCCGCCGACCGCACCCAGCAGCACCGCATGGGCGGCCTGGCACGCAGCCAGCGTCGACGCCGGCAGCGGTTCGCCGTGGCGGTCGATGGCGATGCCACCAATGTCGTGCTCGCTGAAGGTGAAGGTGTGGTTGAAGCGCGTGGCAACCGCCTTCAGGACGGCAACGGCCGCAGCGGCCACTTCCGGGCCGATGCCATCGCCGGGCAGGACAACAATTTCAGCGTGCATGCTCACTCTCGTAACGTTCGATTTCAGGGACACGGCCCAACAGATACCCCAACTGGTCGACGCCTTCCAGCAGGCAGGTCTGCGAGAAGCCATCCAGCGGGAAGGAATAGACGCGGCCATCGGGCGTGCGCAGTTCGCGCGCGGCCACGTCGATGGTCAGTTCGTCGTCGGGGCGCTGCATCAGCGCCTGCACGTCGGCTTCGTCCAGCACGATCGGCAGCAGGCCGTTCTTCAGTGAATTGCCGCGGAAGATATCGGCGATCTCGCTGCTGACAATGGCGCGCAGGCCCAGGTCGGTCAGCGCCCAGGGGGCATGCTCACGCGACGAGCCGCAGCCGAAGTTGCGCCCCGCCAGCAGGATGCTGCGGCCGGCGTTGTGCGGCTGGTTGAAGGCGAAGTCGGCCACCGGCGAACCGTCGGCCTGCCAGCGCCAGTCATTGAACGCGTTGCGGCCCAGGCCGGCGCGTTCGGTGGTGGACAGGAACCGCGCCGGGATGATCTGGTCGGTGTCGATGTTGGTCTGGCGCAGCACCACGCTGGCCGAGGTCAAGGTACGGAAACCGGCCATTACGCCACCTCCTGTGCGAACAGTTCGCGGGTATCGGCGACGTGCCCGTTCACCGCGGCCCACGCCGCGCTCATCGGCGAGGCCAGCAGCGTGCGCGAACCGGGGCCCTGGCGGCCTTCGAAATTGCGGTTGCTGGTGCTCACAGCCAGCTGGCCGGGCGCCACCAGGTCGCCGTTCATGGCGATGCACATCGAGCAGCCCGGCTCGCGCCACTCGGCACCGGCGGCGCGTACGATCTCGTCGATGCCTTCGGCTTCAGCTTCGCGCTTGACGATCTCCGAGCCCGGCACCACCAGCATGCGTACCCGCTCGGCGACACGACGGCCACGCAGCACCTGCGCGACTTCGCGCATGTCGCTCAGGCGACCGTTGGTGCAGGAACCGACGAACACCACGTCCACCGGCGTACCGGCCAGCGCCCTGCCGGGCTGGAAGTGCATGTAGTCCAGGCCCTTCTGTGCGGCGGCATCGTTGGCTGCCGGGATCGGCGCATCGACCGCGATGGCGGTACCTGGATGGGTGCCCCAGGTCAGGGTCGGGCGGATGTCGGCCGCGTCGATGTGCACTTCGCTGTCGAAGCGTGCACCCTCATCACTGCGCAGCTGCTGCCAGCGCGACACCGCGGCCTCGAAGTCGGCGCCCTTGGGGCCGCGCGGCGTGTTGGCGACGAAGTCGAAGGTGACCTGGTCCGGCGCCACCATGCCGGCGCGTGCACCGGCCTCGATCGACATGTTGCACAGGGTCATGCGCTGTTCCATGTCCATCGCTTCGATGGTGCTGCCACGGAACTCGATCACATGGCCGGTGCCGCCGTTGACGCCGATCACGCCGATGATGTGCAGCACCACGTCCTTGGCGCCGACCCCCGGCGCCAGCGCACCGTCAACGGTGATTGCCAGGGTCTTGGCCTTGCGCTGCAGCAGGCACTGGGTGGCCAGCACGTGGCCGACTTCGCTGGTGCCGATGCCGAACGCCAGCGAACCGAACGCGCCGTGGGTGGAGGTGTGGCTGTCGCCGCAGACGATGGTCATGCCGGGCTGGGTGAAACCCTGTTCCGGCGCGATCACGTGGACGATGCCGCGGTTGTCAGAAGCCATGTCGAACAGTTCGATGCCGTACTCGGCACAGTTGCGCGCCAGAGTGGCGACCTGTGCTTCGGCGGCGGCGCTGGCGTAGGGCAGCGAGCCGTCGGCGGCGGCAGGCAACGTCGGCGTGGAATGGTCCATCGTGGCCTTGGTGCGATCCGGGCGGCGCGGCGACAGGCCACGCGCGCGCAGCTCGGTAAACGCCTGCGGTGAGGTCACCTCGTGGATCAGGTGCAGGTCGATGTACAGCACGGCGGGCGCGCTGTCGGATTCGGGGACGACCACGTGGGCGTCCCACAGTTTGTCGTACAGGGTGCGGGGTGCGGAGGTCATGCGTATGCCTGGCAGAAGTACGAAGGAGCGGACATCGGGAATGTAGATGAAAGAGGCCGGTCAGCGGCGGCGTGCGAGCACGCGCAGCCGGACGTAGTCGGCCAGCGGCTGGCCGGCGGCATTGCGCGGCAGGTCGGCCAGCAGCGCGCTGGCGGCTTCGCGCACGGCCGCACGGGCCTCGGCCGGCAGATCGTCGAGCAGCGGCGCGGCGAAAACCCGCAGCCAGCCGGCCACGCCGGTCGGCAGCGCGGTCGGGCGCGGCGTGCATTCGATCAGCTGCACGTGGAAGCCATGCTGGCGCAGGCGGTCGGCGTAGGCGTCGGCCGTGGGGAAGTACCACTGGAACGTGCTGGCACCATGGCCATGCGCTGCACGCGCGGCCTGCACTGCGGCGATGATCGTGGCCACGTTGCCATGGCCGCCGAACTCGGCGACGAAACGCCCGCCGGGGCGCAGCGCGCGGCGCACGCCTTCCAGCACGCGGTCCGGCGTGGTCATCCAATGCAGTGCGGCATTGCTGAACACGGCATCGAATTCGCCGTCGAAGGACAGCGCGTGCCCATCCATCACCTGGGCGTCGACACCGCGGGCACGGGCGGCGATGACCAGTTCCGGCGAGGCATCCACGCCGTGGATGCGGGCGCCGCTGAGGGCCAGCTCGGTGCTGAGCACGCCATCGCCACAGCCCAGGTCGAGGATGCGTTCACCGGCGCGCGGGTCGAGCAGGCGCGATACCGCGCCACCCAGCAGCGGCACGAAGCCGGCATCGATCGCATAGTCCTGGGCGTTCCACTGTTGGCCAGCGGCGTTGGCCGGGGTGGGGGTGTCGAAGGCGCTCATGGTGGGTTCCTCAGGCGGTGGCGGAAGCGGGAACGTCGGTGCCGCTGTGGGTGGCGGCCTGGCGCTGGCGCAGCAGGCGGTTGGCCACGTCCAGCCACGCCAGTGCGGAGGCCTCGATGATGTCCTTGCTGGTACCGGTGCCGTCGTACTCCACGCCTTCGTGGCGCACGCTCAGATTGGCTTCACCGCGCGCATCGGCGCCGATGCCGACGCTGTGCACGTGGTAGCTGTCCAGCATCAGCTGCACGCCGGTGGCGGCCGACAGTGCGCCAAACAGCGCATCGACCGGGCCATCGCCCTGCGCGGTCTCAGCCACGCGATTGCCGTCCGGGTCGGACAGTTCGACCAGCGCGTTGGCGCGGCTGCCGACATCGCTGATGGTCATCGAGGCCAGCCGGTAGCCCTGCGCGTTGGAGCCACCCTGCATCAGCGCCTGCAGGTCGGCATCGGTCACCACGCGCTGCTGTTCGCACAGGCCCTTGAACTGCTCGAACACCAGCTTCAGTTCGTCTTCGTCCAGCCAGAAGCCCAGCGCACGCAGGCGCGCTTCGACGGCGGCGCGGCCGCTGTGGCGGCCCAGCACCATCTGCGAGTCCTCCCAGCCGACGTCTTCCGGACGCATGATTTCGTAGGTGCCGCGGTGGCGCAGCATGCCGTGCTGGTGGATGCCCGATTCGTGGGCGAACGCATTGGCGCCGACGATGGCCTTGTTGCGCTGCACCGGCATGCCGACCAGGCGCTGCAGCAGCTGCGAGGTGCCGACGATGCGCGGCGTGTTGATCGAGCTGTCCTGTTCGTAGAAGGCCTGGCGCACCTTCAGCACCATCGCGATTTCTTCCAGCGAACAGTTGCCTGCACGTTCGCCGATGCCATTGATGGTGCACTCGACCTGGCGTGCGCCGCCTTCGATGGCAGCCAGCGAGTTGGCCACGGCCAGGCCGAGGTCGTTGTGGCAGTGCGCGCTGAAGATCACATTGGCGGCGTTCGGCACGTCGGCGACGCCAGCGATGACCTGCTGGAACATCGCGCGGATCTCTTCCGGCGTGGTGAAGCCGACGGTGTCGGGCAGGTTGATGGTGGTGGCGCCGGCGGCAATGGCCACGCGCGAGACTTCGATCAGGTAGTCCAGCTCGGTGCGGGTGGCATCCTCGGCCGAGAATTCGACATCGTCGATGTACGAGCGTGCCAGCGATACATGCTTGCGTACCGACTCCAATACCTGCTCGCGGGTCATCCGCAGCTTGTGCTCGCGGTGCAGCGGGCTGGTCGACAGGAACACGTGCAGGCGCGGGTTGGCCGCCGCTTCCAGTGCACGTGCCGAGGTCTCGATATCGGCCTGCAGGCAGCGCGACAGCACCGCCAGGCTCAGGCTCGGGCGGCGCAGTTCGCGGCCGATCAGGGCCATCGCCTCGCGGTCGGACTGCGAGCTGGCCGGAAAGCCGGTCTCGATGATGTCCACGCCCAGTTCGTCCAGCGCACGCGCCATCACCAGCTTCTGCGGCGGGGTCATGCTGCAGCCGGGGGACTGCTCGCCGTCACGCAGGGTGGTGTCGAAGATGCGGATGCGCGGGGTGGTAATTCGTTCGATGGTGGTCACAGGGAAATCTCCTCGACAGCGGGTGCGACGGCTTGCAGGGGGGAAGGGGAAGAGGCGGGGGAGGCGAGGGCGCTGGCCTTGCCGGGCGAGCGCGGTGTTTCGCTGCGCCGTCGCCGAGGCTTGCGCGGCGGGCGCGGACGGATGTCGGTGAGCAGGCCGGCCAGGACACCGGCATCGATGTTGCCGCCGGATACCACCGCGCACTTGCGGCGGCCGGCCACGCGGCGGCCTGCGGCCAGGGCCAGCGCGCCGGCGCCCTCGGCGATGATGTGTTCTTCCAGTGCCAGCCGGACCAGGGTTTCGCGCAGCTCGGCCTCGCGCACGATCACCACGTCATCCAGCAGTGAGGTGCACAGGCGGCGGGTGAGGAAACCGGGAATCTTGACCCGCACGCCGTCGGCCAGCGAGGCGACGGGGGCGATCTCGCGCACGTCGCCGCGGATCGCGCGTGCCATCGAATCAACGCCTTCCACCTGCGCGCCGACCACGCGCACGCCCTGTGATTTCAGCGCCAGTGCAACGCCGGAAGCCAGCCCGCCGCCACCGATCGGCACGATCACCACGTCCGGCGCGTGCGCGGCCAGCTCGATGCCGACGGTGCCCTGGCCGGCGATCACGTCGGCGTCGTCGAAAGCGGACAGGAAGCGGTAACCGTGGCGTTGCGCCAGTTCGACGGCGAAGGCGTAGGCCTCGTCGTAGCTGGTGCCATGCTGGCGCACGGTGGCGCCCCAATGGGCGACGCCGGCGATCTTGGTGGCCGGTGCGCCATGCGGCATCACGGTGATGGCCGGCACGTCCAGGCGGTAGGCGGCCCATGCCACGCCCTGGGCGTGGTTGCCGGCCGAGGCGCAGATCACCGGCCGGGTGTCACCGCGCTCGCGGCCGGCCAGCAGCGCGTTCAGGGCGCCGCGTACCTTGTAGGAACCGGTGCGCTGCAGGTTCTCCAGCTTCAGCCAGGTGCCGAAGCGCTCGGCATGGTGCAGCGGGGTGGGCGGCAGGAAGCGGCGCAGGCGGGCCTGCGCTGCCAGGACGTCGGCAACGCTTACGTCGCCGACATCGCTTTCCTGGTTGGTGTCAGCGGCCGGCATGGGCCACCAGCGCGGTGCGGAGGACCGCCGCATGCGGGCACGGACGACGAAGAAGACGCCTCCGTACCGGCACCGTGGTCGCTACGGTACGGGTGTTCATGGGGCTGCTCCTTCCACGGCCGTGACCTGCACGGACACGCAGTCGTAGATCTTCTCGATCTGGCGGCACAGCGTTTCCGCCGGGCGCTGGCCATCCACCACCAGCTGCAGGTGCCAGCGGCCATCGTCGGCGGCCACCGGCGCACCGCTGATCGCGCGCGGCGCGAAGCCGCGGCGTTCGGCCATGCCGATCACGCGCAGCAGCGCGCCTTCGGCCGGGTGCAGCACCAGGTCAAGCCGGTAGTGCATTGGGGGTCTCCTGGCGGGCGTGGGCGGGGTTGCTTTCCAGCATCGTGCTGTTGGCGGTGTTCGGCGGCACCAGCGGCCACACGTTGGCGCGCGCATCGATGGCCACGTGCAGCAGCGCCGGGCCCGGCTCGGCCAGCAGCGCGGCCAGGCCGCCCTCGACGTCGTCGCGTGCGTCGATGCGGGTCGCGGCGATGCCGAACACCTGCGCCAGCGCGACGAAGTCGGGGTTGTCGGACAGGTCGATCTCGCTGTAGCGCTCGGCGAAGAACAGCTCCTGCCACTGCCGCACCATGCCCAGCGAACTGTTGTCCAGCAGCACGATCTTCACCGGCAGGCGGCAGCGCGCGATGGTGGCCAGCTCCTGCACGTTCATCATGAAGCTGCCATCGCCGGACACCAGCACCACGGTACGTTCCGGGCACGCAAACTGCGCGCCCATCGCCGCTGGCAGGCCAAAGCCCATGGTGCCCAGCGCGCCACTGGTCAGGTGGTTGCGCGGGTGGTTGAAGCGGCAGTGCTGCGCGACCCACATCTGGTGCTGGCCGACGTCGCAGGCGATCACCGCATCGGCCGGCGCCAGTTCGCTCAGCCGCTTCAGCAGTGCCGGGGCGTAGATGTGCTGGCCCGGTGCGTCGTAGCGCGCGGCGAAGCGATCGCGGTGCTGTGCACAGCGCTTGCGCCATGCATCCTGATTGGCCTTGGGGGAGGGGAAGGCCGCACGCAGGGCACGGATGGCATGGCCGACGTTGCCGGGCACGGCGATATCGGCGCTGCGCAGCTTGGAGATCTCATACGCGTCCGCATCAATGTGGACGACGCGGGCGAACGGTGCGAATTCGGCCAGCTTGCCAGTGGCACGGTCATCGAAGCGTGCGCCCAGCACCAGCAGCAGGTCGCTTTCCTGCACCGCCATGTTGGCCGCGCGGGTACCGTGCATGCCCAGCATGCCCAGCGACTGCGGATGGCTGGCCGGCAGCGCGCCCAGCCCGCGCAGCGTCATCACGGTGGGGATGGCGCTGGCTTCGACGAAGTCGCGCAGGTCCTGCACCGCATCGCCCAGTGCGATGCCGCCACCGGCATAGACCACCGGCTTCTCGGCTGCGGCCAGCGCGGCAATGGCCTCGGCGATGGCGGCCTCGGCCGGTGCCGGCGGCGGTTCGACGCCGCTGGGCACATGCGCCGGCAGATGGCTGGCATCGGCCAGCTGCACGTCCTTGGGCAGGTCGATCAGCACCGGGCCGGGGCGACCCTCACGGGCAATGCGGAACGCATCGGCCACCACGCGCGGCAGGTCATCGACGCTGCGCACCAGCCAGCTGTGCTTGACGATGGGCATCGTCAGGCCGAACACATCCAGTTCCTGGAAGGCGTCGGTGCCCAGCAGCGGCGTGCCGACCTGGCCGGTGATGCAGACCATCGGTACCGAATCCAGCATCGCATCGGCAATGCCGGTCACCAGGTTTGAGGCGCCGGGGCCGGAGGTGGCCACGCAGACGCCGACCTGGCCACTGGCGCGGGCGAAGCCATTCGCCGCCAGTGCGGCACCCTGCTCGTGGCGCACCAGGATGTGCTTCAGCGACGAATCCACCAGCGCGTCGTAGAACGGCATGATGGTGCCGCCGGGATAGCCGAACAGCGTGCGGACGCCTTCGGCTTCCAGCGCCTGGGTCAGCCAGCGCGCGCCGTTGGGCGGCGCGCTGCGGTGTGTGGAAGAGTTCATGGGGGAACCTTGCAAAGCGGGTGGGGGAGGGCCGCGCCGTTACGCGGCCTGTCCTTGCAACCAGACCATCTTGGCGCGCAGTTCCTTGCCCACCTTCTCGATCGGGTGCTCCAGGTCGGCCTGCTTGAACCGGTTGTAGTTCGGCAGGCCCGCTTCGTACTCGGCCACCCAGTTCTTGGTGAAGGTGCCGTCCTGGATGTCCTTCAGCACTTCCTTCATGCGCGCCTTGGTGCTGGCGTCGATCACCCGCGGGCCGCTGACGTAGTCGCCGTACTGCGCGGTTTCAGAGATGAATTCCAGCATGCGCGAGATGCCACCTTCGTAGAACAGGTCGACGATCAGTTTCAGTTCGTGCAGCACTTCGTAGTAGGCGATCTCCGGCTGGTAGCCCGCTTCCACCAGGGTCTCGAAACCGGCCTGCACCAGCGCCGAGGCGCCGCCGCACAGCACCGCCTGCTCGCCGAACAGGTCGGTCTCGGTCTCTTCCTTGAAGGTGGTCTGGATCAGGTTGGCGCGTGCACCGCCGAGGCCGGCCGCATAGGCCAGTGCGTAGTCGGCGGCCTTGCCGCTCTTGTCCTGGTAGACCGCCCAGATGCAGGGCACGCCACGGCCGATCTCGTACTCGCGGCGCACCAGCGCGCCCGGGCCCTTGGGCGCAACCAGCACCACGTCCAGGTCTTCGCGCGGCCTGATCATGTCGAAGTGCACGTTCAGGCCGTGCGCGAACAACAGCACCGCACCCTGTTTCATGTTCGGCGCCAGCACATCGTCGTAGAGCTTCTTCTGCACCATGTCCGGCGTCAGCACGGCGACCAGGTCGGCATCCTTCACCGCATCCGCCGGTGCTTTCACGGTGAAGCCATCGGCCTGTGCCTTGACCTCGGTCGGGCCGCCCGGACGCAGGCCTACCACCACGTCGAAGCCGGATTCGCGCAGGTTCAGTGCGTGGGCGCGGCCCTGGCTGCCGTAGCCGATGACGGCGATCTTGGTCTGGGGCAGGTCGTTGGTGCTCATGGGGGAGGTTCCTTGCGGTGGGAAGAAAAAAGAACGGCCGGTCGTCGAGGTGACGTACCGGCCGGTCAGGGGAAAGCGGTGGAGGAGGCACCATGCGCCGCACAGGCACAGCCGCCGCGAGGTGTCGTGGTGGTGCTGCTCCAGGTGTTGACGTTGGCGGTGTTCATGGTGGTTGCGTCTGAAACCAGGTCCTGAAATGAAAAAACCCGCACCGGGGCGGGTGCGGGTTTTGATGAGTTCCGGTGTATCTGCTGCTTACACGCTGGCTCGTCCCGCACCTGTTGGTTGGGTAATAAGTACGAGCACAAGAATCGAACGCAGCGAGGCGGCGCCGGTGGCGGCGGCTTCGATGTGGATTCGCGGTGGCGTGTTGTGATGCAACATGTGATCGAGAGAAACACAGCCGTTTTGGCGATGTCAACCCTCGCCGCAGAATTTTTCAAGGTTTCGGCTGCATCCGGCGCAATCGCTTGTGGCGCAAGGATGGTTGCCGCTGAAAGTGTTTCGGTGAACCCGAATTCACTCCTTTCAGGGCAGTTTTTGCGCGGAATCCGGCGGCTTTCTGCCTTGGTCTGCATCCACCCCGGGATCAACGTCCATGACCTCTGCCCGATACCGCAGGGAAGTCGCAGCGGCGAAGATCAGGGGATCACCCTTCCATCGGAACCCGACCGTGTCCCGACGCCTTGCCCGATCCCTGCTGGCCGCCGCCGTGCTGGCCGCCGTGCCCGCATTGTCCCTCGCCGCCGACCGCATCACCGGCCACACCTTCGCCACCCGTTCGGAGGTGATCGCCCCGCATGCGATGGCCGCCACCTCGCAGCCGCTGGCCACCCAGATCGCGCTGGACGTGATGAAGGGCGGCGGCTCGGCGGTGGACGCGGCGATTGCCGCCAATGCCGCGCTCGGCCTGATGGAGCCCACTGGCAACGGCATCGGCGGCGACCTGTTCGCCATCGTCTGGGACCCGAAGACACAGAAGCTCTATGGCTACAACGGATCGGGCCGCTCGCCAAAGTCGCTCACCCTGGCCGAGTTCCAGCGCCGTGGCCTGAAGGACATCCCGGCCACCGGCCCGTTGCCGGTGTCGGTGCCCGGTGCCGTCGACGGCTGGTTTGCCCTGCACGGCCGCTTCGGCCGCAAGCCGATGGCCGACAACCTGGCGCCGGCCATCCGTTACGCCCGCGAAGGCCACCCGGTGGCCGAAGTGATCGCCTACTACTGGGACCGCTCGGTGCCGAAGCTGTCGCAGTACCCGGGCTTCAAGGAGCAGTTCACGATCAACGGCCACGCCCCGCGCAAGGGCGAGATGTGGAAGAACCCGAACCTGGCCAGCACGCTGCAGAAGATCGCCGACGGCGGGCGCGACGCCTTCTACAAGGGCGACATCGCCCGCACCATCGGCGATTACTTCAAGGCCAATGGCGGCTACCTGAGCTACCAGGACATGGCCGACCACCAGGGTGAATGGGTCGAGCCGGTCAGCAGCAACTACCGTGGCTACGACGTCTGGGAGCTGCCCCCGAACAGCCAGGGCATCGCTGCGCTGCAGATCCTCAACGTGCTGGAAGGCTACGATTTCTCGAAGATCCCGTTCGGCTCACCCGAGCACGTGCACCTGTTCGTTGAAGCGAAGAAGCTGGCCTTCGCCGACCGTGCGCGCTTCTATGCCGACATGGCGTTCCAGCCGGCGCCGGTGCAGAAGCTGATCTCCAAGGAATACGCCGCGCAGCGCCGCGCGCTGATCTCGATGGACAAGGCGTTGAAGGAAGTACAGCCGGGCACGCCGAAGCAGCTGGAGGAGGGCGACACGATCTACATGACCGTGGCCGACGCCGACGGCATGATGGTGTCACTGATCCAGTCCAACTACCGCGGCATGGGCAGCGGCATGGCGCCGCCGGGGCTGGGCTTCATCCTGCAGGATCGTGGCGAGATGTTCGTGCTGCAGAAGAACCATCCCAACGGCTATGCCCCGGGCAAGCGCCCGTTCCAGACCATCATCCCGGCCTTCATCACCAAGGGCGGCAAGCCGTATGCCAGCTTCGGCGTGATGGGGGGGGCGATGCAGCCGCAGGGACACGCGCAGATCGTGATGAACCTGGTCGACTTCGGCATGAACCTGCAGGAGGCCGGCGACGCACCGCGGATCCAGCATGAAGGTTCGACCGAGCCGACCGGGCAGGCCACGGCGATGACCGACGGTGGTGAAGTGAACCTGGAAACCGGCTTCCCCTATGAAACCGTGCGTGCGCTGATGCGCAAGGGGCATCGCATCGTGTTCGCCGATGGTCCGTATGGCGGGTACCAGGCGATCATGCGCGATCCCGAGACCGGGGTTTACTACGGGGCTTCGGAGAGCCGCAAGGATGGGCAGGCGGCGGGGTATTGAGGTTTCCCGGCCAACGGGCTGAGCCCCCTCTGCGGTGGGTTCAGAAGCGGAATGGCTTGTTGGGCCGGGTGGGTAGGCTGTTCGGGGGACGCCGCAAGTGCGTCCTTGTAGGCTTGGCAGCCGCATCCATGCGGCTGACACCCCCGCCCAGCCCACCCACCCGGCCTCTGACAGTTTTCTGCGGCCGCCACCGCAGGAAGAAAAAAGAAGATCAAAAGCAACAGCAACAGCCGCGTGCTGATGGTTGGGGTCGGATCCGTTTTCCTGCGGAAAACGGATCCGACCCCTTCTTGTTTTCCGATACACATCTTCCACGCAAAGCGTGGAAAACCAACCGTTACCGGGAAACTATCGGGGGTGGGGCGGTGTGGGTGGGCAGGACCGTTGGCGCCATGGATGGCGCCATCGAGCCCCCATGGATGGGTTCACGGCGTGTCCAGCCCACCCACACCGCCCCACCCAACCAGCAGAAACCCGGAGCCGCTTTTGAAGTTGTTGTTGCCGTTGCTTGAGAAAAGCAGTGCAGCCGCAGGCTGCAAAACCCCCTCAATCCCGATCCTGCGCGCGCGCGGCCTCCGCCTGCGTCTCCTCCTGCGCCGCCATCTCGCGTGCGATCCACGCATCGATCATGTGTCGCTGACGCTGCGCCTGGCGTCGCTCACGCGTGTATTCCTGGTCCAGTACCCGGTACAGCGACACCATCACCAGCACCATCAGCAGCGCGAACGGCAACGCCGCGATCGTGATCATGCCCTGCAGCGCATCCAGTCCACCGGCCAGCAGCAGTGCACCGGCAATCAGCGCCACGCCCACTCCCCAGGCCAGTTTGCGCTTGGACGGTGGGTCACCGGCTTCATCGGTGGACATGCTGGCCAGCACCAGTACCGCCGAGTCGGCCGACGTCACGAAGAAGATCATCAACAGCACCAGCGCGATGCACGACAGCAGCAACGGCAGCGGCATGCTGTCGAACATCGTGAACAGCACCGTCTCATAGCCATTGCCCAGTGCCTGCACCAGGTCGGCCTGGCCGAAGATCTGCATCCAGATTGCGGTGCCGCCGAACACCGAGAACCAGAAGAAGCCCAGCAGCGTTGGGGCCAGCACCACGCCGATCACGAACTCGCGCACGCTGCGCCCGCGCGAAATGCGCGCGATGAACGAACCGACGAACGGTGCCCAGGAAATCCACCAGGCCCAGTAGAAGATTGTCCAGTCGGCCACCCAGGTGCTGGATGAGAACGGCGACATGCGCAGGCTCATCGTCACCAGCTGGTTGAGGTAGGAGCCGAGCGTGGTGGTGAACGTGTTGAAGATCGCGCCGGTCGGGCCCAGCACCAGCACCAGCAGCAACAGCACGGCCGCCAGGGCCAGGTTGAAGTTGGACAGCCATTTGACGCCGCGGTCGACGCCGCTGAGCGTGGAGGCCATGTACAGCACGAAGGCCACTGCGATGATCACCAGCTGCAGCGTGGGGCCGGCGTGCAGGCCGAATACGCGCTCCATGCCCGCGGCGATCTGGATGGTGCCGAAACCCAGCGTGGTGGCAACACCGATCGCGGTGGCGACGACAGCGGCGATGTTGACCACGCGGCCGATCCAGCCGCGGTGGTGGCGGCCGATGATCGGCTGCAGCATGTCACTGACCAAGCCCCGACCATTGCGGTTGAACTGGAACCAGGCCATTGCCAGGCCGATCAACGCGTAGATCGCCCAGGGGTGCAGGCCCCAATGGAAGAACGCGTAGCGCATCGATGCACGCGCAGCGTCCATGCTCTCCGGCGCCAGTCCCTCCGGTGGCTTGCTGAAGTGCGAAATGGGCTCGGCGGCGCCCCAGAACACCAGGCCGATGCCCATGCCGGCGGCGAACAGCATCGACATCCAGCTGGCCCGCGAGAACTCCGGCTCGGCGTCTTCGCCGCCGATGCGCAGATTGCCGAAGCGGCCAAAGGCCAGGTACATCAGGAACACCAGGGCCAGGAACACCACCAGCAGGTAGAGCCAGCCGATGCCACGGATGAGTTCGCCGAGGATGCTCTGCACCACGGCGTTGAAGGGGCCGGGGGCGATGCCGGCGAGCAGCACCAGCAGCAGGACCAGTGCGATGGAAACGCGAAACACCATGAAGGAGCTTCTCCGATCAAGGGGATTGAGGGGAGCGAGCAGAGCGAGCAGAGCTTGCAGCGAGGGGCCGGCGGCGTGCAGCACGGACCGGGCAGGGGCCGCAGGGGCGGCGAGGGAAGCATCGGTCGCAGCGAACACGATGGGCGTGCACGTTACTGAACGCGACGTCATGGTTCTGTTAACGAGCAGCGATCAGGGGCAGATCCGCTTCCCGCAGGAAAACGGATCTGACCCCGCAGGCAACGCCGGAGGCGGGCGGTCTATGCTCTAATGCACGCCAAGAAGCGGGGGTACCGCGGCCACAGTTGGTCACGGTTGAGACAGTCCCTTGGAACCTGATCCGGCTCATACCGGCGTAGGGAAGCTTTGCAGTGCCGCCGTGCCCGGACGCCGCCCAAGGACCGTCCGCGCGCGTTCGCAGTGCGCCGCCGCTTCGTCCCTGACCTTCCTGGACGATGCCCGATGAACGCACAGCTCTCCGCCCTGCAGCAACAGGCCCAGCAACTCTCCGAATCCGTGACCCGGCCCATTCCCGGCTCGCGCAAGATCCACGTGCCCGGTTCGCGCCCGGATCTGCAGGTGCCGATGCGCGAGATCGCGTTGACCCGCACCCCGACGCTGTTCGGTGGCGAAGAGAATGCGCCGGTCACGGTCTATGACACGTCCGGCCCGTACACCGATCCGGACGTGCGCATCGACCTGTCTTCGGGCCTGCCGGCGCTGCGCCGGAGCTGGGTGGAGGAACGCGGCGATACCGAACAGCTCGATGGCCTGAGCTCGTCGTTCGGTCGCGATCGCGAGCATGACCCCAGGCTCGATGCCGTGCGCTTCCCCGCGCGCAGCCTGCCGCGCCGTGCCCGCGCAGGCGCCAATGTCACCCAGATGCACTACGCGCGCCGCGGCATCATCACGCCGGAAATGGAATTCGTCGCCATCCGCGAGAACCAGCGGCTGGACGCCATCCGCGATGCGGGCCTGCTGCAGCAGCATCCAGGCGAGGCGTTCGGCGCGTCGATCCAGAAGATCATCACCCCCGAGTTCGTACGTGACGAGATCGCGCGCGGCCGTGCGGTGCTGCCCAACAACATCAATCATCCGGAAAGCGAGCCGATGATCATCGGTCGCAATTTCCTGACCAAGATCAATGCCAACATCGGCAACAGTGCGGTTTCCTCGGGCATTGCCGAGGAAGTGGAGAAGCTGGTGTGGGCGATCCGCTGGGGCGGTGACACGGTGATGGACCTGTCCACCGGCAAGCACATCCACGAGACCCGCGAATGGATCATCCGCAATTCGCCGGTGGCGATCGGTACCGTGCCGATCTACCAGGCGCTGGAAAAGGTCGACGGCCGCGCCGAAGCGCTTACCTGGGAGATTTTCCGCGACACGCTGATCGAGCAGGCGGAACAGGGCGTGGACTACTTCACCATCCATGCCGGCGTGCTGCTGCGCTACGTGCCGCTCACCGCCAAGCGGGTGACCGGCATCGTCAGCCGCGGTGGTTCGATCATGGCCAAGTGGTGCCTGGCACACCACAAGGAGAACTTCCTCTACACGCACTTCGAAGACATCTGCGAGATCATGAAGGCCTACGACGTGACCTTCTCGCTGGGCGACGGCCTGCGCCCGGGCTGCATCGCCGACGCCAACGATGCCGCGCAATTCGGTGAGCTGGAGACGCTGGGCGAGCTGACGAAGATCGCCTGGAAGCACGACGTGCAGACCATGATCGAAGGCCCCGGCCACGTGCCGATGCAGCTGATCAAGGAGAACATGGACAAGCAGCTGCGCGAGTGCGGCGAAGCGCCGTTCTATACGCTGGGGCCGTTGACCACCGATATCGCGCCGGGCTACGACCACATCACCAGCGCGATCGGTGCGGCGATGATTGGTTGGTTCGGCACGGCGATGCTCTGCTACGTGACGCCGAAGGAGCACCTCGGCCTGCCCAATCGCCAGGACGTGCGTGACGGCATCATGGCCTACCGCATCGCCGCGCATGCGGCCGACCTGGCCAAGGGCCATCCGGGCGCGCAGGTGCGCGACAACGCGCTGAGCAAGGCGCGCTTCGAGTTCCGCTGGGAAGACCAGTTCCACCTGGGCCTGGATCCGGAGAAGGCCAAGGAGTTCCATGACGAGACGCTGCCGAAGGATGCTCACAAGCTGGCGCACTTCTGCTCGATGTGCGGCCCGCACTTCTGTTCGATGAAGATCACCCAGGATGTGCGCGACTACGCCGAGGCGGGCATGAAGGAGAAGTCGGAGGAGTTCCGTGCCGCCGGCGCCGAGGTATACCACCAGGGCTGATGCGGAAACGGGGTGCCGGCCAGCGGCCGGCACTACCGCTCATCACGCCGCGCCCGGCTATTCTCCGCCCATCACCCAGGGGAATGCACGCCATGCCCGTTGCGATCACCACCCGTTGGCTGGCCATTGCCCGCCGTCATCCCTCGGCCTGGTTGCTGGGCGCGCAGTTGCTGGCGGTGCTGCTGTACCCCGCGCTGGATGACACCGCCGCCGGCCGCGCGGCACTGGGCATGTTCGGCATGGCGGTTCTCGGCCTGGCGCTGTGGGTGGTCCAGCGCAGCCCGCTGGGTACCTGGCTGGCACTGTTGCTGGCCATTCCGTCGGTGGTGTTTTCGCTGGCCGGTGCGCTGCTCGACCGCACCACGCTGCTGACCACCGCGCAGTTGCTGGAAAGCCTGCTGTACTTCTATACGGCCGGCGCACTGATCGCCTACATGCTCCAGGACCACAAGGTCACCCGTGACGAGCTGTTCGCCGCCGGCGCGACCTTTACGCTGCTGGCGTGGGCGTTCGCCTTCGCATTCGCGGTGTGCCAGCAGTGGTATCCAGGCAGTTTCCACGGCTCCAGTGGTGGTGCGCAGCGCAGTTGGATGGAGCTGCTTTATCTGAGCTTCAGCTTGCTCTCCGGCGTCGGTCTGAGTGACGTCGTGCCACTGCATCCGCAGGCACGTGCACTGGTCATGCTGGAGCAGTTTTCCGGCGTGATGTACGTCGCTTTGGTGGTTTCGCGACTGGTCGGACTGACCATGTTGCGGCGTGTATGAAAATGAACGCCAGATAAAAATTTCGCGCCCAAAAGGGCGCGAATGGTGTCGCGAATTATGTGAATGCGTCGGCGAGAGAGAGCCTGATGTCGACCACGCGATAGGCGAGGTAACCGGCATAGGCTAGTATTCGCGCGCTCGATTGTTTTTGCGGTATGCGCCGATGCTTTGTGCGGAGTCTGGCTTTTCGCTGTTCCCAGGACGGGGCGGTATCGAAGGCAAACGCTGCCCGGGACTGTCTCTACTGTGTAGCAGAAAATGAACAGCAGCGAAATCCAGCCACCTGTATCCGACCGGATACGGATAGGAGAGTGCACCGTCACTCTGTCCTCGCGTGAGGTCGAGGTCGTCGGTGCGCGTCGTGCGCGCCGGCTGACGCCGAAAGCGCTGGGTGTGCTGCGCGTGCTGCTGCGGCAGCCGGGGCGCGTGGTGACCCGCGATGAACTGTTCGCGGAAGTGTGGCCGGACACGCTGCCGACCAACGATGTGCTCACCCAGGCTGTCACCCAGTTGCGCAAGGCGTTCAGCAACGACGACGGCAACGGGCAGGCCTATATCGAAACCATCGCCAAGACCGGCTACCGGCTGCGGGTGCCGGTGCAGGTGCTGGACGATGCCGGGCCTGCGGCCGCAGTCGCGGCTGAGGACGAAGACCTGGCCGTGCAGCCGGAGACTGCTGCTGCGTTGCCCGCGCATGCAGAGGGCGCGCGTCGTCGCTGGCGCCATGTCCGCCGTCGCGTGCTGCTGGCACTGGGCCTGGTGATGCTGGCGTTGCTGCTGGTGCTCACCGCGCTGTTGCTGCGTCGGGCGCCGGCCAGCAGTTCGGCGGTAGAGGCTGCCGTGGAAAACGGCACGCGGGTGATCGGCAGCCCCCAGCGTCCGTATCGGTTGATCACCGCGACCAGCGGCTTTGAAACCTATCCCACGCTGTCACCGGACGGTTCGCTGGTGGCCTATGAAGGGGCCAACGAAGACGGCAACGGTGGTGGCGCGATCAAGGTGCAGACCTCCGGCAACGCGCCGGCGCGCCAGTTGTTGGTTCCCCCGGCCGGTGCGGTCGATCGCTTCCCGAACTGGTCGCCGGATGGTCGTGAGATCGCCTTTGCGCGGTTCTCCGCCGACGGTGGCTGCCAGGTGCTGATCGCCAGCGCCACCGGCGGCGCGCTGCGCCAGGCCACCCGCTGCGATGGCACTGAACTGCTCAGCTTCGACTGGACGCCTGATGGGCGTGGCCTGGTGTTCGGCAGCATGGTCGGGCGCTATGCACACCGTGGCATCCGCGTGCTGGACCTGGCCAGTGGCCAGTGGCGGGCGCTGGCGTACAGCGTCGACGAGGATGACTTCGACTACGCGCCGCGCTATTCGCCCGACGGGCAATGGCTGGTGTTCGTGCGCAATCCGCAGCTCGGTGATCTGTGGCGGGTGCCCGCTGCGGGGGGCACGCCGGAGCAGTTGACCAACGAAGCGGCCGAGCTGCGTGGCTGGGCCTGGCTGGACGACGGCCGCACCATCGTGTTCGGCCGTCGCGTCGACAGCGAAGCCCGGCTCTATTACCTGGATGTGGAGCGGCACACGCTGCGCGATGCCGGCCTGGATGATGCGCAATGGCCGGCCGTGTCACGACGCGGTGGCATGCTGGCCTTCGTTCACCGGCGCGCACAGTTCGGCGTGTTCAAGGTGCCCATGCAGGGCAGCGGCGCGCCCGAGCGCCTGTTTGCCTCCAGCGGCCGCGATGGGCAGCCGATGGCAGCGCCCGATGGGCGCCAGCTGGTCTTTACCTCCGATCGCTCCGGCAGCTTCGCGCTGTGGTGGGCGGACATGCAGCGGCCCGATTCGCTGCGTCCCATCGAAGGCCTGCGGCCCGAAGCGCGGCAGGCACCGGACTGGTCGGCCGACAGCCGTCGGCTGCTGGTGGTCGGCCGCGATGCGCATGGGCGGACCGTGGTCTACGAGATCGCGCCACGCGATGAACGCCTGCAACCGCTGCCGGTGCCGGCCGAACAGCCGCTGCAGGCGCTGTATGGCGCGGCGCCGGAGCAGCTGTTCGTGGTCGAACGCGATGCCGACCAGCGCACCCGGTTGAGCCTGTATGACCGCAGCGCCCAGCCGTGGCGGCGGCTGGCCAGCATCGACGGGGTGTCGCAGGCGCGCTTCGACCGCAACAGCGGCCGGGTGTTGTTCACCCGCCTGGCGGCCGGGGGACTGTGGTCGGTGGACGCAGGATTGTCGCCGGCCAGCGTGCAGCAGATCAGCGATGACCGGCCCAGCCGCTGGCGATACCGGGCCTGGACGGTGGCCGGCAACAACGGCATCGGCTACCTCGGTACCTCGACCACGTGTGGCACCACCTTCGTGCGCATCCAGCCCGGCCACGAAGAGCCGGAACGCTGCCTGGACGCCGAACGGCTCAGTGCCGGCAACGGGCTCAGCGCCAGCGCGGATGGGCGTGACCTGTTCGTGGCGATGGCGGTCAGTGATGGCGCCGACATCGGCGTGATGCGGTTGCCCGAGCGCCCTCCCGCGCTGTTCCCGGCGTTCTCCAAGTTGTTGTTGTTCAAGGGAAATGGACCTTCGTAATTTCTTCGTCGCGATCTCGTGGCGATTTCGTGGCGATCTCGTCTGACTTTCCTGACGCGGTGCCGCCTCATTTGGCAAAACGGAGGCCTGTACTAGGCAAATCCGTGGTGCCCCCATGCGTCAACTCTCGCTGGCCGATCGCGGCCAATCCGTTTCCCTGGACCGGTCGATCGACGACGCCGCGCCGACCTGCCTCGGCGTGGCCCGCCTGGGCAGCCTGCAGACCGCCGGTTCGAGCTTCACCGTCTGGATGCAGGTACGTGGCAGTTCCTGGGTCGAGGCCAAGGAAGGGCGCTTCCGCCTGCGCCAGGGCGAGTGGATCGCGTTCGAGAAGGAATCGCGGCCGCTGGTGCAGGCCGGCCGCAACGGGCTGTGCGTCGGCCTGAACCTGAACGTCGAAGCGCTTCGCGTGTTGACCGAAATGGCCGACTGCGGCCTGTATGCCGGGCGCGGCCGCATGAACCGCAGTGATGCCCGCGTCGCGCTGCGCCTGTGGCGCGACGCGCTGGCCAGCGGCCAGCCGGCCCAGGCCCTGCGCCCGCTGCTGCTGCACCTGGCGGGCCTGCAGCGTGGCCTCGCCGACAACGTGCAGCGCTGTCCGGGCCGCTCGCGCAGCCGCAAGCGCCAGGTGTTCGGCCGCATGCAGCGCGCGCGCCTCTATCTGGAAGGCAACAGCCACCGGGTGGTGCGCATCGGCGAACTGGCCGAGCTGACCAACTTCTCCAGCTGGTATCTCTCCAAGACCTTCCAGAGCCTGTACGAGGAAAGCCCGCAGTCGCTTTCGGCACGGCTGCGCCTCGAACGCGCCGCTGATCTGCTGCGCGACACCGACATGATGGTGGGCGAGGTCGCCGCCGCCAGCGGTTTCGACAACTGCTGCAGCTTCGCGCGTGCGTTCCGTGCCCGCTACGGCCAGTCCGCGTCGCGCTTCAGGGAGAACGGTGGCTTGCTCCCGCCACAATCCGCAAAGTCTCCGGTTGGTTCGCGCAAATACAGCGCTGCAACGCAATCGTAACGTGCTGGGGTGTTTTAACACGCTGCTAACACGTACCTTGGAGAGATAGATGAACGTTCGTAATCCCGCAGTGCGGTTCGGCCTGCTGCCGGCCGGCATTGCGCTGGCGCTGGCGCCGGCCTTTGCTTCCGCCCAGGAAGCAAAGGGCACCACCGACCTGGACCGCATTTCGGTCACCGGCTCGCGCATCCGCGGCGCTTCGGTGGAGACCCAGCAGCCGATCCTGACGATGACCCGCGAATCCCTGGAAAAGCAGGGCTTCTCGAGCGTCGCCGACGTGCTGAACAACCTGACCTCGGCCGGCTCCCCGGCCATTTCGCGTTCGGAGTCGCTGGCTTCGGGCGAGAACGTGGGCGGCTACTACGTCGACATCCGCAATCTGGGCGCCCAGCGCACCCTGGTGCTGATGAACGGCAAGCGCCTGGGCGCAACCACCGCCGGTTACCAGGATCTGAGCCAGATCCCGATGTCGGCCGTTGAGCGCATCGAAATCCTGAAGGACGGCGCCTCGTCGATCTACGGTTCCGACGCCATCGCCGGCGTGGTCAACGTGATCACCCGCAAGAACTTCGACGGCGGCGAAGCCAACGTCTACGTCGGCCAGTACGGCAAGGGCGACGGCGACACCGAAACCTATTCGATGACCCTCGGTGCCCGCGGCGAGCGCGGCAGCCTGACCCTGTCGGCCGAGTACTCGAAGCAGGACCCGGTGTGGGCCAAGGACCGCTGGTACAGCCGTGACGGCTCGCTGGGTCCGAACTCGACCTCGGCCACCTGGAGCCCGATCAGCCAGAACGGCAGCTGGTGCAACCCGACCCAGGTCAACTGCGGCGACTCCAAGCAGGCTGTCTGGAAGACCCTGAACGCCGGCGGCAACCCGAAGAACCCGAATGACTACCACGTCATCACGGCAGACGAATTCGCCAACTCCAACGAGCAGATGACCCTGCTGACCGGTGTGAAGCGCAAGTCGGTCTACATCAACGGTACCTACGACTTCACCGATTCGATCAGCCTGAACACCGACGTGCTCTACAACGAGCGCCAGACGTTCCAGCAGATCGCCGGCTATCCGTTCCAGTCCAACTCCTTCGGCACCCCGCTGGAAGGTTCGAGCGCCTTCAACCCGGTCGGCCAGGACGTCAGCTTCCGTCGTCGCCTGTGGGAAGTGCCGCGTACCACTGACAGCCAGCTGAAGACCCTGCGCTTCGCTCCGACCCTGACCGGCTTCTTCGAGCTGGGCGGCAAGACCTTCGACTGGGATGTCGGCGCGCTGTGGAACCGCAACGAGTCGATCAAGAGCAACCGCGGCGACATGAGCCTGATCGCTGCAGGCCAGGCGCTGGGCCCGTCGTTCATCGACGCCGGCGGCATTGCCCGCTGCGGCACCTCGGCCAAGCCGATCCTGGGCGACTGCCGCCCGTGGAACCCGCTGCTGCCGTACGGTGTTGATGGCCAGGGTTCGCTGGCGAACCAGGAACTGCAGGACTTCCTGTTCCCGACCTTCACCACCCGCGGCGTCACCAAGACCACCAGCTTCACCGCCAACCTGTCGGGCGCCATCGTGACCCTGCCGGCCGGCGACCTGGGCTTCGCCCTGGGTGTCGAGCACCGCAAGGAAGAAGGCAACTACGTGCCGGACGCCTTCGCGCAGTCGGGCCAGTCCACCGGCCTGGGCCAGAAGCCGACCCGCGGCCAGTACGATCTGAACGAGGTCTACCTCGAGCTGAACGTGCCGCTGCTGGCCGACATGGCCTTCGCCAAGGAACTGACCCTGAACGTTGCCAGCCGTTACTCGGACTACAGCAACTTCGGCGGCACCACCAACAGCAAGTTCGGCCTGACCTGGCGTCCGCTGGATGAGCTGCTGGTCCGCGGCACCTACGCCGAGGGCTTCCGCGCTCCGACCATCAGCGACCTGTACGGTGGCCTGAGCTCGAGCTTCGAGTCGTACATCGATCCGTGCGGCGTGAAGGCCCCGGGCAGCGTTGCCGGCAATGCCGCATGCACCGCCGCCGGCGCTCCGGCCAACTACGTGCAGCTGGGCCAGGGCAACCTGCCGTGCTCGACCCTGCCGTGCCAGTCGGGTGACCAGTTCGTCTCGGGTGCCAACCCGAACCTGAAGCCGGAAACCTCCAAGAGCACCACCTTCGGCCTGGTGTGGAGCCCGCGTTGGGTGCAGGGCCTGGACGTCTCGCTGGATTGGTACAAGTACGAAATCAGCGACATGATCATCGCTGACAGCGTCGACCGCATCCTGCGTGACTGCTACGTGCTGGGCAACGCCGAGCGCTGCTCGAGCGTGACCCGTGCGGCTGACGGCCACGTCAGTGCGATCACCTACGGCACCGCCAACCTCGGCAAGATGAAGACCGAAGGTTACGACCTGGGCATCAAGTACCGCCTGCCGGAACTGGCCATCGGTCAGTTCAGCATCGACTGGCAGACCAGCTACACCGCCAAGTACGACGAGCAGGGCCAGAACAGCGCGGGTGACAACATCATGATCGGCCGCGTCGGCGAGCCGGGCCTGTTCCGCGTGCGTTCGAACCTGGGCGTCAACTGGCAGTACGGCGATTTCGGTGTGAACTACACCGCGCGCTACTACTCCGGCATGAAGGAAAGCTGCATCTCGCTGGCTGATGGCTGGTGCGATGCGCCGAACCACATGGCCAACGGCGAGACCGATCCGCTGCGTCACACCGGTTCCAACACCTTCCACGACCTGCAGGTCAGCTGGAAGGCACCGTGGGATGCGACGATCGCCCTGGGCGCGAACAACGTGTTCGACCACAAGGGTCCGCTGCAGTACTCGGCTCCGAACTCGGCGTTCGCCTACTACGGCGGCTTCGACGTGGGTCGCTTCCTGTACATGAAGTACACCCAGCGCTTCTGATCCATCGAAGTGCGGTAGCAACAGAAGGAGGGCGGACCGAACGGTCCGCCCTCTTTTTTTGTAGGGTTTTTCCGGAAACTGTTGGAAGGTGAGCGCAGTCACGGTCCCGTCGTGTCGTAATCAACACAGTCAGGAGGTCCAATACCGGACGCTTGCATGTGGAGAGGGATATGAAGCACACGTTGCTGCGCCAGGCATCAGCGGCTGTACTGATCTATGCGACGCTGGTGGGCGCGGTGTTCGCGCAGGGCCTCGGGGTCTGCGGTGGCGGGCTCTACTGCGAAGAGTTCCGCCAGCAATGCCTGGCCAGTGGCAAGTCACCGGTCATCTGCGAGTCGCAGTACCGTCGTTGCGTGCAGGACGCCTGCGGTACTCGCTGACATGGCAAGGGCGCACCGCGTGGGTGCGCCCCTTGTCACTGGGCCATCGGCAACGCGCTCAGGCGTCGCTGGGTGCCAGCCCCATCAGCGCATTGGCGTGCTCGCGCCACTGCGGCAGCTTGTTGAGCACGCCTGCACGCTGCAGGTAGTCCTCGTCCACCGGGTCGCCATTGACCAGCGCCAGCGCCACATGCACCGCCCCGGTCACCCAGAAGCTGCGGGTGTTGGCACGCTGCGGCTGCAGGTGGAAGGCCACCGCTTCGATGATCGGCATCGGCAGGCCCCACAGGCCCAGCAGGTAGGCACCGGCCTCGGCATGGCCGGGGCGCGCATCGCCGGCCAGCGAAGGTTCGCTGCGTTCGTTGCGTACGCCCGGCAGCAGCAGGCCGATGTCGGCCAGAAGTGCGGCGGTCGCACCCAGTTCGGCACTGGACTCGGGCAGCAGGCGCGCGGCCAGCCGCGAGGCAAGCAGTGCCCGCTGCTGCAGCGAATTGCGCTCGGCAGGCGACAGCGTCGGTGCCGAGAAGACTTCGCTGGCCAGCACCAGGTCACGCAGCGTCGCCAGGCCCAGCCGGGTCACCGCGGTCCGCAGGTCGGCGATGGTGCGGCCCTGGCTGAAGAACGCCGAGTTCGACAGCTGCAGCACCTTGGCTGCGATCGCAGGATCGGCGGCCACCAGCTTGGCCACGTCGGCGCTGTCGGTGTCGTCGTCATGCTCCAGCGCCTGGGTCAGGCTCAGGTACAGGTGTGGCGGCGAAGGCAGTTTCTCGATGCGGCCGATGGCATCGCGCAGGCGCGGGCTGTCCAGCACTTCGCGCAGCTCTTCCAGGCTGGTCAGCGCTTCCAGCAGCACTTCCGGCGCCAGCGGCAGCGGCAGGAAACGATGGGCGACACCGATCAGGCGCGCCGGCGGTGGCCGGTTGCCGTGCTGGGCATCAACCAGCGCGATGCGGATGGTTTCCGGGCGCAAGGTGCGGATCTGGCCCAGCAACGTGGTGGCATTGAGATCGGGCAACTGCGGGCAGACGATCACCGCATCGACGCCCTGCGTGGCCACCGCGTTCATCGCGGCCTGGCCATCGGTGGCGGTCAACGGCTGCCAGTCTTCCCCAAGATCGGCAATGAATTCGGTCAGCTCGGCCGGCAGGCTGGCTGCATCCCCAACAAGCAGAATACGCACGACACATTCCCCTGGCTGTCTCGACGATGGATGTCGATGACGTGTGAAGTGACGCAATTTACCTAATACGGCACCAAGAGTGATGTGCCGTCGTCATGAAACGTGACCCGCATCGCTCCGGCGGACTGCCGCCGGAGCGATCCGGTTCAGGCTCAGGCCTTGCTGTCGAGATGGCGCTGGTGCGCCTCGATCAGGATCTGCTTGGCCTCGGCGGCGCCGCCCCAACCGTCGAGCTTGACCCACTTGCCCTTTTCCAGGTCCTTGTAGTGCTCGAAGAAGTGGCCGATGCGCTCCAGCCAGTGGCTGGACACCTGGGCAATGTCTTCGACGTGGGCGTAGCCGCTGAAGATCTTCGAGACCGGCACGGCCAGGATCTTCTCGTCGCTGCCGGCCTCATCGCTCATCTTCAGCACGCCGACCGGGCGGCAGCGCACGACCGAGCCCGGCACCAGCGGCAGCGGCAGCACCACCAGCACGTCGGCCGGATCGCCGTCGCCACACAGGGTGCTCGGCACGTAGCCGTAGTTGCACGGGTAGCGCATCGGGGTGGACAGGATGCGGTCGACGAAGATCGCGCCGGTTTCCTTGTCCACTTCGTACTTCACCGGCTCCGAGTCCTTCGGAATCTCGATGATGACGTTGATTTCTTCCGGCGGGTTCTTGCCGGGCGAGACGAGTTCCAGACCCATGGTGTGCTCCAGGTGGGGGATGTAGACGGATAGCTGGCCATTTTATGCCTTTGCCGGGCGCTGTGCAGCGGGGAAGGGGCTGACGGCGGTGCGCGGCAGGTGCCCACCTGGCGGGCCGGGGTTGGCTGATGGGGCCTGCCGGTGCGGCAGGGCAGGCTGTACGCACCTTCCCGAGGAGTCTTCATATGAGAATGTCCGCACTGCCGCTCTGCCTGTCCTGCGCGCTGCTTGTTGCGCCCGCGGCCCAGGCCGACCCCTACGTGGATCTGATCGACTATCCGCAGCAGGAAGCCAACTGGGACCGCTTCTTTGCATTGGAGGGCAGGCTGCAGCAGGGTTTCGACAGCATCTGCGGGGACACCTTCTGCGAAGGGGAATACAGCGATATTCACCCCCTGCGACTGCGCTGCTCGGTGGATGCCGCGCGGGGAACGGTCCATGAGTGCCTGTGGGCATTTGCCGCCAGCGATCTGGCGGTGTCCGCGAACGATGGCGCGATCGAGGCCCGGCAACCGACCTGGTTGTGCCGCCTGCCGCTGGTGGCGGGTACCCCGGTGGAGTCCTTCCATGCCGCGCTGGCCGCGCGTGATCCCTTGCATGACCCGCTGCCGGGCAGCTCGCAGAGCGTCTATGACGCGCTGACCGAGTGCATCCATTGATGTAAACGTGACGTATTCGCATTTAAAGAGTAGCATGCGCGGCGCTCCCGTCTGTCGTCCTGGCCTCGCGCATGTCTTCCAATGCTGCTTCCCTCACCGAACTGCTGATCCGCGAGCGACCCGCGCTGTTGCGTCGTGTGCAACGGATACTGGGGGGCGACAACGGCGCCGAAGACGTGATCCAGGCGGTGTGGTTCAAGGCGCGTGGGGTCGATGACAGCCAGGCCATCGACAACCCGCGCGCCTATCTGTATCGGTTGGCCGCCAACCTGGCCACCGACCACGGCCGCGAGTCGACCCGGCGCAACCGCCTGCTGGCCGATCATTACCTGTGGGGGCCGGACGAGGTGATCTCGACCGAAGAACAGGCCATGGCACAGGATGAACTGCAGCGCGTGCTCGACGCGGCCGGCCATCTGCCCGAGCCGACCCGCACCATCTTCCGGCTCAACCGCCTGCAGGGCCAGACCCAGGCGGACATCGCACGCCGCCTCGGGGTATCGGTGACCACCGTGGAAAACCATGTACGCGGCGCGCTGCAACGCCTGGCCTGGGCACGCAGCGGCCGATGATCACGCCGGCTTGGGGTTGGCGCGCGCACAGACGTCTTGATCATTGACCGTGGATGCGGTCCAGTTCCCCCGCGCTTGAATGCGCCTGTCAGCCAGCCGATGCGCCCGCCGAACATGCCGCCTGCCGCCGATGACAATGCCCTGGCCGAACAGGCCCGGGGCTGGATCGCGTGGCTGGCCTCGGGCGACATCAGCGATGTGCGCATGCAGGCGTTTGAACGCTGGCTGCAGCAGCCGGGACACCGCCGGGTCTTCGAATACGAGCGTGCGCTGTGGCGCAGTGTCGGGCCGCGCGCACCGGCCGCGGGCCCGGGCCGTCGGCGCCCGCGACGATTGCGCTGGGCCATGGCTGCGGCGGCGATGCTGGCGATGCTGGTGGCCTGGCCCGAGGCCTGGCTGCGCCTGCAGTCCGATCATCGCAGCACGTATCAGGTACGGAGCGTGCTGCTGCCCGACGGCAGCCATGCGGTGCTGGATGCCGACAGTGCGATTGCGGTGCACTTTGATGCGAACGCCCGCGAGGTCGAGCTGCTGCGCGGGCGCGCCTGGTTCGAGGTCGGCCCGGATCCGCAGCGGCGTTTCCGCGTGCGCGCCGGCAATGGCCTGGTCGAGGACATCTCCACCGCGTTCACCGTCGCGCGTGGCGACCACGGGGTGGAAACCCAGGTCGGGCAGGGCAGGGTGCGCGTGGCCAGCCCGGTCGACGGCGGCTGGACCTACCTGCAGCAGGGGCAACGTGCGGTCTACGCTGAGCACGGCGGCGTCATGCGGCTGGCCGACGTGACCACCGACAGCGTCGGCGCCTGGCGCCGGGGCGAGCTGCTGCTGGAACAGGCCAACGTGGCCGATGCCGTGCAGTGGGTGGGGCGCTATCGCACGGGCCCGACCTTCGTGCGCGGTGATCTGTCACGACTGCCTGCAGTCAGTGCCGCATTGCGCATCGATCGTCCGGAACAGGCGCTGGATGCGCTGGCCGCGACGGCTGGATTGCAGGTCACACGCCTGCCACTGGGCGTCGCCATCGTGCAGTAGATCCACGCCCTGCGTGGATGATCGTCCCAGTGTGCCGGTCAACGGTCGGCACCTGCCGCGGCCGCACATCGCTCTTGGGGCTGTCGCGCGCCCAGCCGTCTTACCCCGCGAACGTACACGCCGCCGCCACGTACGTCGCCGTGTCCGCCCGTGCTGCGGATGACGCCGCGTTCGCGGCACCGATTACCTGACAGGTTTCCCATGTACAACTTCCACCGCTCGGGCCGCGTGCTGCGCCCGTCCCGCCTATGCATCGCGCTGCTCGCCGCCGGCCTGGCCACTGCTGCGCCGGCCGCCTTGGCCCAGAGTGCCGGCAGTGACCACGCTGTCGTGCAGCGCTTCGACATTCCCGCGCAACCACTGGATGAGGCGCTGCGCAGCTACATGCGCCAGTCCGGCGTGCAGGTGGTCTACCCCGCTGCGCTGGCACGTGGCGTAACCTCCCGCGCGGTCAGTGGCAGCCTTTCGGCGCACCAGGCGTTGCAACAGCTGCTGCAGGGCAGCGGCCTGGCGGTGCGCCGGGTCGGCGCAGAGGCCGTCACCCTGCAAGCGACGACGCTGGCGCAGGCGGACAGTGAAGTGATCGTCACCGACACACTGAGCGTGGCCGGCGACCGGGTCGACAGCGGCGCGAGCAGTGATGAAGCACGCCTGCTCGACAGCTACCGCAGCGTGGGCTCCACCACCACGCTCAGCCGCGCGCATCTGGAGCGTTTCCGTGGTACCTCCAATGGCGACATCATCAAGGGCGTGGCCGGTGTCACCGCCGGTGATCCGCGCGTGGGCAACGGCTTCGACGTCAACATCCGCGGCATCCAGGGCCAGGGCCGTGTGCCGGTGATCATCGATGGCGGTCAGTCCAGCATGGACACCTACCGCGGCTATGCGGGCCAGTCGCAGCGCACCTACCTCGACCCGGACCTGATCTCCAGCCTGACCATCAGCAAGGGCCCGAGCCTGCAGGCCAACGCCTCCGGTGGCATCGGCGGCGTGGTCGAGATGGAGACGTTGAAGATCGGCGACGTGCTGCGCGAGGGCCGCGACGTCGGCGTGCGCGTGCGCGGTGGCCTGGCCAATGGCAGCGCCAACAACCTGCCGTCCTACAGTGCGGCGCCACGCACCGATCGCAGCGCCACCGGCAGCCAGTTCTTCAACGTGGCCGCCGCCGGTCATTGGGACCGCTTCGATCTGGTCGCTGCCTACGCTTACCGCGACAACGGCAACTACTTCTCGGGCCGGCATGGCTACGACGATTTCCCGCAGACCCGCCGCACCCTGGCGCCGTTGAATCCGCCGCGTACCGAGGTGTTCAACACCTCCTCGCGCTCGAAGTCGGCGCTGCTCAAGGGCACCTGGCGCATCGACGACGCGCAGACGCTGGAGGCCGGTTACCGCCGTTATGAAGGCACCGCCGGCGAGATCATGGCCTCGCAGATCATCCGGGTGGATCGTGACCGCATTCCGCAGTGGGATCCGGGCCACGTCGACATGGACAGCTACAGCCTGCGCTACCGCTTCAACCCGGACAGTGAGCGGGTCGACCTCCGCATCAATGCCGCCTACACCGATACCGACAGCGTGATGTACAACAGCCTGACCGGCATCACGCCGTGGTACTTCGATCGCCGCACCGAGTGGTACGACGCGCCCAGCTTCAGTGGCGATCCCGGCTACAAGGATGCCTACCGGAACCCGCTGCGGCAGAAGCGCTTCAACCTGGATGCCAGCAACACCTCGACGTTCGACACCCACGCCGGTGCGTTCACGCTGGACTACGGCCTGTCCTACAGCGACGAAGACATCGCGCCGGGCAGCTCGGGCCCGATCAAGCACGACGACCTGGTCAACAACCGCTTCCTGCGCAACGCCGAGCGCAAGGAATACAGCGCCGTGGCCTCGCTGAAGTGGCAGCCCGATGAACATTGGGAACTGCTGGCCGGCGGCCGCTGGAACCGCGTGGAGGTGCACGACCGCAACCGCTTGGCCACGCCCGAGGCCTACGCGGTGCAGGGCCAGTACCGCTACACCGAGCTGCTCAACGGCAACCCGGCACTGCCGTCGTGGCGCGCCAAGCGCATCGCGCTGCTGAACTGGTATCCGGATGCCAGCGGCAACTTCACCCAGGCCTCGCTGCTGGCCTCGCCGTACAAGAAGGGCACGGTGGCCGACATCGCCGGCTGGAACTTCTACGACGCCGGCAAGGCGCAGGACCTGGAGGTGCCGGTCAGCTGGAGCTGGTCGCAGCCGATCCGCCGCCGCGACTCCGCGTTCTCGCCCACCGCCAGCGTGGCCTACCGCTTCAGCGAAGACACCCTGGTCTACGTGAAGTACGCCGAAGGCACCAAGCTGCCGAGCCTGTTCGAGACCACGCTGGGCCTGTTCACCGCCGCCAAACCGGTGGGTGAGCTCAAGCCGGAGCGTGCGCGCAGCTGGGAAATCGGCGCCAGCACCCTCCGCTACGACCTGTTCACTGCCGGCGACCGCCTGGCGCTGAAGCTGGCGTATTTCGATACCCGCATCGACGACCTGATCACCCGCGATTACCGCACGCTGTCGGCCGGCCTGATCCGCAACGTGGACCAGTTCAAGGTCTCGGGCATGGAGTTCCAGTCCAGCTATGACAGCGGGAAGGTGTTTGCCGACCTGTCCGCGCATTATTACTTCAAGGCCAAGACCTGCGCGCCAGACATCGCCGCCGAGCGCCGGGCCTATGGCGCACAGCGCAGGAACGATGAGCTGGCCCACACGCCCGACTGCGTGGACGGCGGCTTCGAGGGGTCGTACACCAACACCCAGAACCCGCCGCGCTACATGGTCAACCTGACCCTGGGCTCGCGCCTGTTCGACGAGCGCCTGACCTTCGGCACCCGCGTGGTCCACAACGCCGGCCCGATCAGCGCGCTGGACAAGGACTGGAACGTGGGCCTGTCGGCGATCCAGCAGCTGTACCGGCCAACCACGCTGGTGGATCTGTTCGCCAGCTGGCGCTTCAACGACCAGCTGTCGGTCGACGCCGGCGTGGACAACCTGACCGACCGCTACTACCTGGATCCGCTGGCGTTGGGCGTGATGCCGGCCCCGGGCCGCACTGCGCGGCTGGCGCTGACCTGGAAGTACTGACCGATCGTGGACGAGCGATGGGGTCGGATCCCTTTCCTGCGGAAAGGGCTCTGACCCCAACAGCGCGGGATACCCCGCTTACAGCCCCGTCGCCGCCTTCACGGCGTCCTCGTGCAGCGACTCGTTCAGCTCGTCCACCACGGTGGTCCATGCCGCATCAGCCTGCAGCGACTCGGACAGGAACTGGCGCTGGGCGTCGGTCCAGTAGGGCGCCTCGACCACGTCCACGTCGGTGGCCAGCTGGTGCTCGCGGATGAAGCGGGCGATGCCCTCGGCGCTGGCGTCCAGGCCCAGTTGGAGGAACAGGTTGGTCATGCGCGGTTCGGTGGTGATCATCAGCGGTGTCCTGCAGCAAGAAGGGATGGTCCATTATCGGTATCCACCGCCTTGGGGAAAGCCCCGTGGCAAACGTCTACAGCACGACGACTCCCTGGCATTCCCCATGAACGCATACCTCGCTCCCGAAGACGGCCGCAGCCTACGGCTCAAGGCCGCCACCCGCGACAGTCACGCTGCCCTGGACAAGCGCATCATGGCCGGCGACATCTTCGCCGACCGCAGCAACTTCGCCCGTTTCCTGCGCGTGCAGTACCGCTTCCACCGCAGCATTGATGCGCTGTACGCCAACCCTGCGCTGGACGCGCTGCTGCCCGGCCTGGGCGAGCGCCGCCGCCTGGCCCAGGTTGCCCGCGATCTGCAGGACCTGGAGCAGGCGCTCCCGGGCGCAGACATCGCCGCACTGCCCTCGGATCTGGCGCTGCCGGCAGCCCTCGGCTGGCTGTACGTGGCCGAAGGCTCCAACCTGGGCGGCACCGTGCTGTACAAGATGGCTGCCAGGCTCGGGCTGGATCGTGATTTCGGCGCCCGCCACCTGGCCGCGCATCCGGATGGCGCCGCGCGCCACTGGCGCGAGTTCACCGCTGCGCTGGACGCGGTTGCGCTGAGCGCCGAGCAGGAACAGCAGGTGATCGACGCCGCCGATGCCGCGTTCCGCAGCGTGCACGGCCATGTCGAAGCGGAATTCGACTGATGTGCCACGTCTGCGCACGGAGACCGCGCTGATGCGCTGGCTCTGGTTCGCGCTGGGCTGGGTGATGGTCGGCCTCGGGGTGATCGGCGCGTTGCTGCCGGTGATGCCCACCACCATCTTCCTGATCCTGGCCGTAGGTTGCTTCGCGCGCAGCTCGCCGAAGTTCGAGCAGCGCCTGCTCGCACATCCGCGCTATGGCCCGTCGCTGCGGCTGTGGCGCGAGCAGGGCGCGGTGTCGCGCAAGGGCAAGGCGTTCGCCAGTGCAGGGATGGCGCTGGGCTTTGTGCTGTTCTGCTGGGGCGCGCAGCCGTCATGGCGCCTGCTGCTGGGCGTGGGCCTGTTCTTTGCGGCCAGCGCTGGCTACGTGCTCAGCCGGCCAGCACCGCGTCTGGAGTCCCCTCCGGTCGTGGAAGTGGACGATGCCACGGACCCGCGCGCGGCCCGGCACCGCGCCGCGCCCCCGGGCGATGAGGGAACCCGGAACGATGCTGCCTGCTGACCTGGCCCCCGACGTAGTGGTGAAGTCGGTGATGATCGCGCTGGCCCTGGCCTCGCTGGCGACCTGGGCCGTGCTGCTGGCCAAGGGCTGCGAACTGGCCCGCGCCGAGCCTGCCCGGCGAGCGCGCCGCATCTTCATGGTGGCCGCACCGCTGGCCCGTGCCGGTTTCGTTCTTCCTGCGTGGCCGCTGACCGCCGTCGGGGTCGGATCCCTTTCCGCAGGAAAGGGCTCTGACCCCGTCAAGCCTGCCATCCACGCATCGCGTGGACCTACAACAACGGCACCAGCAGCAGCGCCACGATGTTGATGATCTTGATCAGCGGATTGATCGCCGGCCCGGCGGTGTCCTTGTACGGGTCACCGACGGTATCGCCGGTCACCGCAGCCTTGTGCGCTTCGCTGCCCTTGCCGCCGAAGTGGCCGTCCTCGATGTACTTCTTGGCGTTGTCCCAGGCGCCGCCGCCGGTGGTCATCGAAATGGCCACGAACAGGCCGGTCACGATCGTGCCGATCAGCAGGCCGCCCAGCGCGCGGGGCCCCAGCAGCAGGCCGACCACCACCGGCACCGCCACCGGCAGCAATGACGGCACGATCATTTCGCGGATCGCCGACCGGGTCAGCATGTCCACCGCCTTGTCGTACTGCGGCTTGCCGGTGCCCTGCATGATGCCGGGGATCTCGCGGAACTGGCGGCGCACTTCTTCCACCACTGCGCCCGCCGCGCGGCCGACCGCTTCCATCGCCATCGCACCGAACAGGTACGGAATCAGGCCGCCGATCAGCAGGCCGATGATCACCGTGTGGTCGCTGAGGTCGAAGCGGAATTCCTGTCCGGGATGCGCGGCCTGCAGGTTGTGCGTGTAGTCGGCGAACAGCACGAGCGCGGCCAGTGCCGCCGAGCCGATCGCATAGCCCTTGGTCACCGCCTTGGTGGTGTTGCCCACCGCATCCAGCGGATCGGTGATGTCGCGGATCTCGGAAGGCAGCTCGGCCATTTCAGCGATGCCGCCGGCGTTGTCGGTGATCGGACCGTAGGCGTCGAGGGCGACGATCATGCCGGCCATCGACAGCATCGCGGTGGCGGCGATGGCGATGCCGTACAGGCCCCCCAGCGCGAACGCGCCCCAGATTGCCGCACACACCGCCACCACCGGCAGCGCGGTGGACTTCATCGAGATGCCGAGGCCGGCGATGATGTTGGTGCCGTGGCCGGTGGTCGAGGCCTGTGCCACGTGCTGCACCGGCTTGTACTGGGTGCCGGTGTAGTACTCGGTGATCCACACGATCAGGCCGGTCAGGAGCAGCCCGATCAGCGCGCAGCCGTACAGCGCCATCGGCCCATGTACGTTGTCCGACATCAGGCCGGTGGTGATCGGGTAGAAGGCGATCGCGGCCAGCACGCCGGAGACGATCACGCCCTTGTACAGCGCGCCCATGATCGAGCCGCCCGGCTTCACCTTGACGAACAGCGCGCCAATGATCGACGCGATGATCGACACGCCGCCCAGCACCAGTGGGTAGAGCACCGCATTGGCGCCTGCCTCGGCCAGCATCAGGCTGCCCAGCAGCATCGTTGCGATGACGGTGACCGCATAGGTTTCGAACAGGTCGGCGGCCATGCCGGCGCAGTCGCCGACGTTGTCACCGACGTTGTCGGCGATCACCGCCGGGTTGCGCGGGTCGTCCTCGGGAATGCCGGCTTCAACCTTGCCGACCAGATCGGCGCCGACGTCGGCGCCCTTGGTGAAGATGCCACCCCCCAGCCGCGCGAAGATCGAGATCAGCGAGGAACCGAAGGCCAGGCCGACCAGCGCATGCAGCGCCTGCTCCATCGGCAGGCCCAGGCGCAGCAGCAACGCGTAGTAGCCGGCCACGCCCAGCAGGCCCAGCCCGACCACCAGCATGCCGGTGATCGCGCCACCGCGGAAGGCGACGTCCATCGCCGCGCTGATGCCATGGCGTGCAGCTTCGGCAGTGCGCACGTTGGCGCGTACCGACACGTTCATGCCGATGTAGCCGGCCGCGCCGGACAGCACTGCGCCCACCGCAAAACCAATCGCGGTGTACCAGCTGAGGAAGATGCCGACCAGCACGAACAGCACCACGCCGGCGATGCCGATGGTCAGGTACTGGCGGTTGAGGTAGGCGCGCGCGCCCTCCTGGATCGCGGTGGCGATCGCGATCATGCGCTCATTGCCGGTGGGTTGGCGCAGGATCCAGCGCGCCGAGACGATTCCGAACAGGATCGCGAGAATGGCGCAGCCCAGCGCCAATGACAGCCCGTGACGTTCCAGCATTAGACCCCTCCGCAGAATGGATGTAGGCATCCAGTGGCGATGAACGGCACCACGAGGGGGACGACGGGCTGCAGCCTGGAACCAACCCGTACCGACCTTGGCGGTCGTCCGACGTATGGCGGTGTTCAGCATTCCCTGGTGCCCGCAGTATGCGTGCCGCCACTTGTAGAGTCGAGCCATGCTCGACTGGCGCTCTACGAGCGCGCGGGCCCTGCCGCCGGGCCATGGGCACGATCCGAGAGCCATCCGGCCTTTGCGCCCCGTTAAGCCAGTCTCTGCAAGCCTGCGCACAGTCCCGTAGGAGATCCCACATGCGCCTGTCCCTGTTGATGCTTGCCGCCCTGGTCCCGGCCGTGCCGGCATTCGCTGCGGAAACCCCGGAACTGCAGCGTGCCGTTGGCGCGCCCCAGGCGGTGGGTGCGGTGCATACGTTGCGCCAGATCCCCGAGGCCTGCGCGCGGCTGGAAGGTGCGTTCACCGGCGACGCCGCCGCGCCGTACCGCTTCTCCGCCGTGCGTACCAGCGAACAGTGCCAGCCACGCGCGCGCTTCGTCGATTACATCAAGGCGCAGCCAAGTGCGGACAAGGGCTGGAAACTCAACGATGTGATCCGCGTGCCGAACGCGGCGTGCCCGGCCCAGCAGGCCGTGGTGCGGGTGTGGCGCCTTCCGTCGAGCAACAAGGTCGAGCTGGACGGCCAGGGCCAGTCGCGCATCTACCTGGAGGAGGCGAAGAAGCAGGCCGCGGCCGGGCAGATTCCGCAGGTGACGATGTTCGCCGCGCAGTTGCAGATGGAAGGCAAGGCCTGCAATTGAGGCCGTCCAGCAGCGCGAATCCACGCAGGGCGTGGATCTACTGGATGGGAGACCTGGGTAGTGCCGGCCGCTGGCCGGCATCCCGCCATCTTCACTCCGCCAGCGTCGCCCCACGCGCCACCAGCAGCTCGCGCAACGCCCTGCGATGGCAGTGCGCTTCGTCTTCGCAGTAGCAGCCCACGCTGAGGTCGCTGTGCCGCGACATCGCGGCCAGCAGGTCCAGCGCGTGGGCCGCATCCGGGGCCTTCATCTCAGTCGTGTAGCGGCGGAAGAAGGCCGTCCAGTCGGCCACCGACTTGGCCTCGTGCGCCTGCTTCACCAGCGCCGCGCTGGGTGACAGGGTCGGGAACCAGACGTCGTACCAGTCCTGTCGTGCGAACTCGCTGCGTGGCACGCCCCGCGGCGGCCGCCTGACGGTGCCGATGCGCAGCCCCTCGCCGGGGTGGCGCGGCGTACCCAGTCGAACAACACGCAGTGCCATGGCATCTCTCCAAAAAGGGGACGGAGGGGATTAAGTCGTATCCGGCCCGTTGCTGACGCCGAGGGGCACGGAGGGGCCTATGCGACTTAATCCCCTCCGTCCCCTTTTTAGTGATCAGCCCTCGAAGGCCGGCAGCTTCTGCTTCACCGCCACATTCTTCAGGGTGACGTACTTGGGCAGGCCATCGGTGCCATACGGCAGCGGTGCTTCGCCCTTGATCAGCGGTGACAGGTAGGCGCGCGCCTTGGCCGTGATGCCGAAGCCATCGCGGCGGATGAAACCGGCCGGCATCTTCTTCTCGTGGTTGGCGATCTTCGACAACGGCGCGGCTTCGATCTTCCAGCGATACGGTGCATCGCTGCTGCGCACGATCACCGGCATCACGCCGTTCTGGCCCTTCAGTGCCAGCTGCACCGCGGCCTTGCCCACCGCCTGCGCCTGCTCCCAGTCGGTCCTGCTGGCCAGGTGGCGGGCCGAGCGCTGCAGGTAGTCGGGCAGTGCCCAGTGCACCTTCAGGCCCAGCTGATCCTTGACCCGGCCAGCCAGGTGCGCGGCCACGCCGCCCAGCTGCGCATGCCCAAACGAGTCCTTGCCACCGCCGGCATCGGCAACGAAGCGGCCATCGGCGGTGGCAATGCCCTCCGAGGCCACCACCACGCAATAGCCGACGCGCTCGACCACCGCCTTGACCCTGGCCAGGAACGCGGCCTCGTCGTAGGCGCGTTCGGGCAGCAGGATGATGTGCGGTGCTTCGTCATCACCGTTGCCGGCCAGGCCGGCGGCGGCGGCCAGCCAGCCGGCATGTCGGCCCATCGCCTCGTAGATGAAGACACGGGTCGAGGTCTCGGCCATCGCCGCGACGTCCAGCGCCGCTTCGCGCACCGAGACGGCGGTGTACTTGGCGGCGGAGCCGAAGCCAGGGCAGGTGTCGGTCACCGCCAGATCGTTGTCGATGGTCTTGGGCACGCCGATGCAGGTCAGGTCGTAGCCGGAGGCCTTGGCCAGCTGCGAGACCTTCAGCGCGGTATCGGCCGAGTCGTTGCCACCGTTGTAGAGGAACCAGCGCACGTCATGCGCGCGCAGCACCTCCAGCAGGCGGTCATAGCGGGCGCGGTCGGCGTCCAGCGACTTCAGCTTGACCCGGCACGAACCGAAGGCCCCGCCCGGGGTATGGGCGAGCGCACGGATCGCGGCGGCGCTCTCCTTGCTGGTGTCGATCAGCTCCTCGCGCAGCGCGCCGAGGATGCCGTTGCGGGCGGCCAGGACCTTGATGCCCTTGGCCCGGGCCTGCTCGATCACCGCCGCTGCCGTGGCATTGATGACGGCGGTGACACCGCCGGACTGGGCATAAAGGAGGGTACCGTTGCGCATGCTTCTACCTGTTGGGGGGAAGGGACATTGCAGGGACATTACCCGGATGCGGTAAAGTGGCGCTATTGCGGTGCAGCGATACCGGACCGTCCGGGACGCGAACCTTCTTTGTTTTCAACACGTTGGAGTCAGGTCAATGCGATTGGTTCTGTTGGGACCGCCCGGTTCGGGCAAGGGGACACAGGCGACGCGCCTGAAGGAAAAGCTGGGGATCGCCCACATTTCGACCGGTGACATGCTGCGCGCGGAAATCGCCGCCGGCACCGAGCTGGGCAAGCAGGCCAAGACGGTGATGGATGCCGGTAACCTGGTGTCGGACGACATCCTGCTGGGCATGCTGGAGTCGCGCCTGACCCAGGCCGATGTCGCCAAGGGCTTCATCCTCGATGGTTATCCGCGCAACGTGGCCCAGGCCAATGCGATGGACGGCCTGCTGGCCAAGATCGGCCAGCCGCTGGACGCGGTGGTGCAGCTGGATGTGCCCACCGAGCTGCTGGTGGACCGCATTGCCGGTCGTGCCAAGGAGCAGGGCCGCGCCGATGACAACCCGGAAGCAGTGCGCCAGCGCCTGCAGGTCTACAACGACCAGACCGCCCCGGTGGTCGACTTCTACGCCGGCCGTGGCACCCTGGCCCGCGTCGATGGCGTCGGCGAGCTGGACGAGATCGAAGCCCGCATCCTGGCGGCGATCAAGGCCTGATCCGGCAGGGCCGCGTGCTGCTGGCCCTGCGGGCGCAAAAAACACAGGCCTGGTCCGCGAGGATCAGGCCTGTGTCGTTTGATAGGCGCCAGCGAAGGGCTTGCTCAGGGCCCCGCAGCATGAGCTCCCTTGGGGATGGCCTCTTGGGGAGTAGGACCGGTTCGGGTACTGCGGCTGGCAGTTCGAATTGTGTCCGGGTTCACAGAACATCGCTATCGGGAATTCCCTGACAGCTGATTGGAGTTTTCTCACATCCCGTGTAGGGGTTGTCTTACTCGATAGCGGACATTGGCCCTATACAGCCGTCATCGGTCACAATCCTCGGTCATGAGCAGCGTACATATCCTTGCAATCGCCGGCACCTTCATGGGCGGCGTGGCCGCCCTGGCGCGTGAACTCGGGCATGCCGTCAGCGGCAGCGACCAGGCCATCTATCCGCCGATGTCGACCCAGCTCGAACAGTTGGGCATCACCCTGGACCAGGGCTACCGCGCCGACAGCGTGCCGGCCGGCACCGACGAGGTGGTGATCGGCAATGCGCTGTCGCGCGGCAATGCGGCCGTCGAAGCCGTGCTCGATGCCAGCCTGCGCTACATCTCCGGCGCGCAGTGGCTGTCCGAGCAGGTGTTGCCGGGCCGCGACACCCTGGCCGTGGCCGGCACCCATGGCAAGACCACCACCACCACCATCCTCACCTGGCTGCTGGAAAGCGCCGGGCGCTCGCCGGGCTTCCTGATCGGGGGCGTCGCCGAGGATTTCGGCGTCTCCGCGCGGCTGGGCCAGGGACGCGAGTTCGTGGTCGAAGCCGATGAGTACGACACGGCCTTCTTCGACAAGCGCAGCAAGTTCGTGCACTACCGGCCGCTGGTGGCCATCCTCAACAATCTTGAATACGACCACGCCGACATCTTCCCGGACGTGGCGGCGATCCAGCGCCAGTTCCACCACCTGGTGCGTACCGTACCCGCACGTGGGCGGCTGATCGTCAATGGCGAGGATCAGCACCTGGCCGAAGTGCTCGCGATGGGCTGCTGGACCCCGGTCGAGCGGTTTGGTTTCGATCCGTCGCTGGAGTGGCATGCCGAGCTGCTGGCCGCCGATGGCAGCGCGTTCCGCGTGCACCATCGTGGGCAGGCGCTGGGCGACGTGCAGTGGTCGCTGCTGGGCCGCCACAACGTGCTCAACGGATTGGCTGCGCTGGCCGCCGCGCATGCAGTGGGCGTGGCGCCGGCCGAGGTGATCCCGGCGCTGGCGCGCTTCCGCAGCGTCAAGCGCCGCATGGAAGTGATCGGCAGCCATGACGGCATCACCGTCTACGACGATTTCGCCCATCACCCGACCGCAATCGCCACCACCCTGGAAGGTCTGCGTGCCAAGGTGGGCGATGCGCGCATCGTGGTCGCGATGGAACCGCGCAGCAACTCGATGCGGCTGGGCGCGCACGCGCAGGCACTGGCCCCATCGCTGGCGCTGGCCGATGAAGTGGTGTTCCTGCATCGTCCGGAACTGGCCTGGGATGCAGCGGCGGTGATTGCCGCAGTGCGTGGCGAAGCGCACGCGGTGCCTGATACCGACGCATTGCTGGCACAGCTGCAGGCCAGCGCGCGCAGTGGCGACCACGTGGTGTTCATGTCCAACGGTGGCTTCGACGGCGCGCCGCGCCGCTTCCTCGCCGCGCTGCAGGCCCGATGAGCGGCGATGGCTCGCTGCCGCTGTTCCCGCTGCACACCACGCTGGTGCCGGGTGCAGCGGTGGGCCTGCGTGTGTTCGAGCGCCGCTATCTGGACCTGGTCCGCGACAGCGGCCGCAGCGGTGAGGGATTTGGTGTCTGCCTGATCCTCGACGGCCAGGAAGTGGGCGTTCCGGCGACGCCGGCCGCCTTTGGCGTGCAGGTGCGCATCGAAGACTTCGATGTCGGCGCCGACGGCGTGCTGCAGCTGCGCCTGCGCGGCACCCGTCGCTTCCATGTCGAGCGTACCCGCGTGCGCGACAACGGCCTGGTGGTGGCCGACGTGCGTTGGTGCGACGAGGACCCCGACGACGAACTGCGGCCGCAGCACGCGCTGCTGGCCACGGTGCTGGGGCACATCATCGAACAGGCTGGCGAGGCCTATGCGCCGTCCAACCCGGCGTTGCTGGACCAGGCGAGCTGGGTCGGCTGGCGGTTGGCCGAGCTGTTGCCGCTGAGCGAGCAGCAGCGCCTGCAGCTGCTGCAGATGGACGACCCGCACCAGCGATTGCAGCAGTTGCTGGGCTGGATGCCGTAGCAGCCATCCACGCATGGCGCGGATCTACTGTAGCGCCGAGCCCATGCTCGGCGTGTTGGATCGTGCGAAGCGCAGCCGGGCATGGGCCCGGCGCTACAGCGGGTGATCGCGCACCGGCCCCGTCAGGGCGTGGGGGTCTTCAACCGCAGCACCGGCAACCCGGTTTCGCTGTGCACATCCTCGCGCTGCGGCAGCTCCTGCACGGCCTCCTTCACCGCATTCAAGGCCGGGTCGACGCCGCGCAGCGGGTGCCACATGCCGATCCATTCGAAGTGGCGCTCGTAGCGCAGGGTCTGCGCACTGCCCAGCCATAGCGGCGTATTGCCCGGTTGCAACTGCGCAGGGGCCGGCCACAGGCGCAGTACGTAGCGCTCATCGCGGTGTGTACCCGGGCGCACCATCAGCAGCGCCTCCACGCGCGTGTCCAGCGTGGCGGGCAGCACCGGCAGCGCATCGGCGCCGGTGTTCTTGTCCAGCATCAGCAGCGCTTCCTGCCAGCCGGCCTGTTCCTGCCGCTTCCAGCCGCGTGCTTCCAGCTGCGCCTGCAGCGGGGCCAACGGGCCGGCCACCTGCACGTCCAGCGGCCAGCGCTGGTCGTCGTCGAACTCGTTGCGGCGCGCCGGCAGTGTCGCCCAGTCGTGCTGCCACCAGGCCTGCATGTCCATCGCCTGCGCGGCCGGCAGGGTCGGCTCGAAGCGTTCCAGCTTCACCGGGATGTTGCGCGGCGCGTACCACATCGCCGCCACGGCGAAGACACCGTAGAACAGCCACGCCACCGGCTTCACCCAGAACGAGCGGTTGAAGCGGCGGCGGTAGGCGATGCCCAGCACCAGCAGCCAGAACGTGCCGAACAGCATGCCGCCGATCACATCGCTCAGCCAATGCGCGCCCAGGTACAGGCGCGAGAAGCCGATGAGGCTGACCACGATGCCCGACACCAGGTACGGCCAGACGCGGGTGCGGCCGGGCATCTCGCGGGCGATCAGCACTGCGAAGAAGCCGAAGGTGATGGTGGCCATCGTCACCGACACCGACGGGAAGCCGAAGCCGCTGCTGGCGTCGACCGGGCGCACCACATCGACGGTGGCACCGAGCAGCATGGTCAATGCGAGGCCGAAGGCAAGCGCGGCCAGCCAGTGCGCGGCCGCCATCCAGCGCCGGCGCCAGATCAGGTAGCCCATCGCCGCCGCAGTGGCCGGCAGCAGTACCTGCCAGGCGCCCAGCGAGGCCAGCGCGGCCATCGGGTAATCGGCCAGCGGGTTGCGCAGGGCCAGCATGGCCTGGTGCACCAGCAGGTCGATCGCCAGCGGTTCCCCGTGCGCGACCACCACGGTCAGCAGCGCGAACCAGCCCCAGCCCAGCACCAGCAGCATCAGTGCCAGCATCGCCAGCGGCACCGACTCGCGCCGCTTCGGGTCCAGCACACCGACGGTGTAGCGGCCCAGCGTCGGGTGCCGGTTGGACCAGTCCAGCAGCCGCGCCAGCCAGTTGTCCATGCGCGCGGCCGACCAGCGGTAGCCGTACAGCACGATGGCCCAGACCAGGCCTAGGATCACCGCCAGCAGGCCGACCACCACCACCAGTCGCCCGGCCACTGCGGCTACCGCGTCGTAGGCCTCGCCGAGCACCCAGCCCGGCGCCAGGAACAACACCGCCCACGAAATGCTGGCGATGCCACTGGCCTGCACGTAGCGGCTGGCCGGCATTTTCATCATGCCCGCGATGGCCGGCACGAACGGCCGGATCGCGCCCACGTAGCGTGCCACCAGGATGCTCTTGAAGGCATTGCGGCGGAACAGGTTTTCGCCGCGGTCGAGCAGCTGCGGGTAACGGCTGAAGGGCCACACGCCACGCAGGCGGTCACCCCAGCGGCGCCCGATCCAGTAACTGATGCCATCACCGGCGAATGCGCCCAGTGCGGCGGCGGCCACCGCGTACGGCCCGGAGATCTGGCCCAGGCCGATGAACACGCCCACCGCGAACAGCAGCGGCAGGGCCGGTACGATGGCACCGAGAATGATCACCGCGTCGCAGAAGGCGATGAGGAAGATAACGGCACCCGCCAGCACGGGGTGAGCGGCAATCCACACGAGCGTGGCGTCGATCCATGAAGAGTCCATTGCCCGATTATAGGGGCGTGAAGGTGACTGGTTCCCAGCCGCTTGGTGACCGTTTGCAACCATCGCCATCGCCTAGAATGGGGTCATGCCGCATACGCCAGACACTCCACCGCATGCTTTGAAGGCCGACAGCTTCGGTCGCATCCTCCTTGTGGAAGGGCCGGCCGGTCCCTTCGTGCGCCGTGATCTGGGCGCCACACCACTGTGGTTGCGGCTGCCGGCCTGGTGGCTGGCCCGCCGCGAAGCACGCGCGCTGCGCCATATCCACGGCATGGCCGATGTGCCACAGCTGCTGGCGTGGGATGGCCGTCATCTCGACCGCAGCTTCATGGCCGGCGACGCCATGTACCAGCGTCCGCCCCGCGGCGACCTGGCCTGGTTCCGCGCCGCGCGTCGCCTGCTGCAGCAGCTGCATCGCAATGGCGTGGCCCACAACGATCTGGCCAAGGAAGCCAACTGGCTGGTGACCGAGGACGGCCGTCCGGCATTGATCGACTTCCAGCTGGCAGTGATCGGCAACCCGCGCTCGCGCTGGATGCGCCTGCTGGCCCGCGAGGACCTGCGGCACCTGCTCAAGCACAAGCGCATGTACTGCCGCGAGTCGCTCACTCCGGTGGAGAAGCGCGTGCTCAAGCGCACCTCGTGGGTGCGCGAACTGTGGTTCGCCACCGGCAAGCCGGTCTACCGCTTCGTCACCCGCCGCATCCTGCATTGGGAAGACAACGAGGGGCAGGGGCCGAAGCCGTGAGCTCTGCGCAGGTGGTGACCGGCCCGCCGAGCGCGGGCAGTGTCCTGCGCCCACAGCTGGCCGGCGCCGACTTCGTGCATGCCTGCCAGGCAACGACCCATCGTGATGGACGCTCGGCCTTGCAGGCCTATCGCGATATGGCCGCGACCATTCCCGGCTGGTTCGACGGATTGATGGCGCTACGCAACCACGGCATGCGCCTGCTCGGCATGAAGCACCTGGGCTCATTGCGCGCGGTGCAGGATGTTGAGGATCCCCAACCCGGGCAGCGGCTGGGCATCTTCACCCTGCAGTCGCTCAGTGACGATGCCATCGTGCTGGAAGACGACGACCGCCATCTGCGTGTGCAGCTGGCCCTGCAGTGGCACGGCGACGTGCTGGAAGTGGCGACCGTGGTGCATACGCACAACGCGTTCGGGCGCGTGTACATGCTGCCGGTTGCCCCGGTGCATCGGCTGATCGTGCCGCATCTGCTGAGGAAGCAGGTGCAGGCGTACCGGTAGATCCACGCCATGCGTGGATGCATTGAGCAATTCAATGGTCGCGTGCAAGTGAGTTTGCCATCACCGATGTCAGCCTGCCAGGCAATAACGCGGAGCTGTGAGCGGCGGGGTCGGAGGGGCGTTGATCGGTGCCATTGGTCGAGGGACAGTTACAGTGGGAGGAGCTGTCGCGATTCAAGCGGTGATCAACGCCTTCAAGGCAGCGGGCAGTGTTCTTGCTCAGAATGCCTATGAAGGAAAGCCCACGTCCGGTGCGGAGCTTGCGTCAGCGACGGCGGGTAGTGTCGGTGGCGGTCTAGTTGCGAGCGGAATTGGTGTAGCTGCTGGTGATTTTGCGGGAGCTGCGGCCAAAGGGAATCTACAAAGGATGGTCGCCTCCTCTGCACCCGGGGTGCCAAATATGGCCCATGCGACCGCGTCAACTGCAGCAGCTATTCCGAAGCAGAGCTTGGGGCAGGCCACCATGTCACAGACCGCCCAGGCATCAGCTCAGATGGCGACTGGGGCAGCACAAAAGGAACTGGAGAAAAAGAAGTGAAGACATCAACACGTTCTTTGTTGGTTTATGAGATAGGAGGGGGGCTGTTCTTTGCGCTGATCTACGTCATCCTTGACTACAGAGGAATTGGCAACGCGGCCCGAATTGCTCTTTACCCATTTCTTGTGTTTCAAGCCTTTCTACTGTTGTCATATTTTGTAGATGCCTGGAAGGGTAGATGGCGTCGCTGAGTTAGAATGCTGGCAAAATAACGGAAATGAGCAACCCAATGCGTACCGTTTCCAGCGTCGAACGAGCGTTGATTGAAGCTGTGGCAGTTCGTCTGCCTGCGGCCTCTGCTTCGCAGCTTCAAGTCGACCTGGCTTCCGCAACCGCCGTGGAAATGGGTCTTGGTGGAGCTCGGGTGGGATTCGTCATTTCCGGATATGAGCGTCCGCCGTACCAAGGCCAGCACGCGTATCCCGTCGAGCTGCAGATGCACGACGCAGATGGTGCTGAACTCACGCCGATTCTTCATGCGGACGCAAGTGGCCGCCTGCTGGAGCTGGAGATCATCCGTTGGGATGGTGCCGAGCTGATATCTCCGCAGATCGAGAGCCTGGTCTGCTATGCATGAGGTGGCGAAGAAGAATTCTGGTGACGACAAGGGCAATGTGCGGAATGCCTGCCTTGAAGAGCCACTGGACGTCGCGGAAGCGCTTGCGATGTACCAGCGCTTGAAGCTTGAACGAAGCGATGCGGCGTTCGTCGCCGACTTCATGGTGTTCTGTTGGCAGGCCGTTGATCCCGGGCGCGTCGCCGCATTGGACTTACCTGGGGACGTTGTGGATGCGTGCGCTGATCAGCTATCCCTGTTGATGCGGATGGTTGACCAGCAGGATCAGCAGTGCGGGGCACCAGCTTTCTGGAAGCGCTACATCGAGTGGGCGGACTACGCCATCGATTTCCCGCTCGATGAACGCAAGCGGTTCATTTGTGAGGCACCTGGCTACCTGGAGCCGGCATTTTCTGTATTCGTGGCCACTGGCGGCGCGGAGATGAGGTCTGAGGCGATGGAGCTCCTGGCCGAGTACTCCGGGTCTGGCAAAGCGCGGGCTGCCTATGTCAGATCGGTGATCGAGAGTCGGCTCAGCTCTGAAGGGTCATATGGTCATCAACCCGTCGGTGGCTGATGGGTGCCAAATGGGTCTGCCCATCACAAGGGAAAGTGGTCGATGTGCAACGGTCTGAATAGTGCAGGCGGTGTCGACCTGCTGTGTTCCCCGTTTCATAGAAAGCTCGCGACATCCAGACCAGGGACAATCCGCAAGAGCATCATTGAGGTGACGTATGTGGTATTGTGCGCATGCCATTTTTTACTATGAATGCGAAGGGCAGGACTCGTTTCTTGTCCATGAGAACGTCTATCTCCTCAGTGCGGATAGCGAAGAGCAAGCTCTCGACAATGCGAAAGCGCTTGCCTCTGAGTATGAGGATCTGAGCGGCCGCCTGATGGGTGAAGACGGTAGACCGTCCCTCTATCGATTCGCAGGAATCCGCAAGCTGATATCAGTAGAGACTGATGAGGACACTGCCGAGGGACGCCTGCACTCCGGTGTGGAGGTCACGTACTCCGTCATGGCGGTGGATACGTTGGATCAGGTGAGACGTCTTGCCCGTGGTGATGGCGTGGAAGTGCTATACCAGGAGTAGAAACCTAGAGCCGAGCATGGCTCGGCTCTACAGACGCCGGTGACCTTACGGCGTCGCCGGCACCACCTGCTGGCCGATGAAGTTGCGCTTGGCGTCGAAGTCGTAGGCGATCTGCAACTGGCCCACATCCGGGCAGGCGTGGCAGTCGCGCAGCGGCGTGCGGTACAGCAGGCGGATGCCGCCGTTCTCCAGCGGCGTGGCCCCGGCCGACTGCGCCGGCGCGAACGGCGTGGCCTGCGGGTGGTCCTTCAGCAGGGCCTGCACGGTGGGATCGGCACGCAGGGGGTCGTCCAGCTGCACGGCATCCACATCGATGCGCTTGCCGGTGGCGTCGACCAGGCGGGTGCCCTCGTTGGTGTTGGCGCGGAACGGATACTCGACCGTGGCAATGCCCAGGCCTTCGTTCTCGTGCCAGGCCGTCACGTAGGCCAGCTCGCCACCGGTGGACAGCTGTTCGGCGGCGGTGATCGCATCGGCGCTGGCGCCGCCGGCGCGCATCGCATCGCGCAGACACTCGCGGGTGGCCGCATTCTCGCCCTGGCGGCAGGCATTGAGGTCGCCATCCCACACCACTGCCTCGCTCCAGCGCAGCTTGCCGTCGGCGGCGGCCTTCTCTGCGCTGGGGGTGTCACCGGCAGGCGGCTCCTTGCCGGGTTCCGGCGAACGGCCCTGGCAGGCAGTCAGCAGGGCAAGCCCCAGGGCAGGCAGCAACAGGCGGGAACGGCGCATGGCGTGGACCTCGTGCGTTGACTGGAGGCCCGAGTATCGTCAAGGCCGGGTGAACTCCACGTCGGCGCGGCATACTAGCGGCTCATTGCATACGCTGGAGTGTGGAACGTGGGCAGTCTGCAGGGCAAAACGCTTTTCATCACCGGTGCCTCGCGCGGCATCGGCCTGGCCATCGCACTGCGCGCTGCGCGCGACGGCGCCAATGTGGCCATTGCGGCCAAGTCAGCGGTGCCGAATCCGAAGTTGCCAGGCACCATCCATACCGCAGCCGAAGCCGTTACGGCGGCCGGCGGCCAGGGGCTGGCGCTGAAGTGCGATATCCGCGAGGAAGAGCAGGTACAGGCGGCGGTTGCCGCCACGGTCGACACCTTCGGTGGCATCGACATCCTGGTCAACAATGCCAGCGCGATCTGGCTGCGTGGCACGCTGGATACGCCGATGAAACGCTTCGACCTGATGCAGCAGGTCAATTCGCGCGGCAGTTTCCTGTGCGCGCAGGCCTGCCTGCCGTACCTGCTGCAGGCGCCGAATCCGCACATCCTGACCCTGGCGCCGCCGCCGAGCCTCCAACCGAAGTGGTGGGGCGCGCACACCGGCTACACGCTGGCGAAGATGGGCATGAGCTTCGTCACGCTCGGCCTGGCCGCGGAATTCGGCCCGCAGGGTGTGGCGGTGAACGCGCTGTGGCCGCGCACGGTGATCGCCACCGATGCGATCAACATGATTCCGGGCGTCGATGCGGCCGGCTGCCGCACGCCGCAGATCATGGCCGATGCTGCGCACGCGGTGCTGGTGCGCGAGGCGGCGGGTTTCCACGGCCAGTTCCTGATCGACGATGACGTGCTGGCGCAGGCGGGTATCACCGATCTGTCCGGCTATGCGGTGGATCCATCGCGTCCGTTGTTGCCGGATCTGTTCCTGGAGTGATCGCGCGTCGCCGGCAGAGGCCGAGGGCTGCGACCTTCGGCCTGCTGCGCTAGAATGCGCGGCTGTAATCGTTTTCAACAAGGACGTGAACCCATGTCACGCACTCTTTCCGTCGCGGCGCTGGCCGCTTCGCTGTCGATTGTCCTGGCTGCCTGCGGCAGCAGGGCGCCTGCAACCACTGGCGACGCCGGCCCTTCCAGCACGCCCGACGCCAGCGCGGCGTCGTCCGACGCACAGCAGCAATTGACCGCCAAGCTCAACGCCTACATCGGCTGCTTCAACACGCTTGATTCGAAGACCCACGGCAGCATCGAGTCCTATACGCGCTGGATCAAGGACGTCGAGGCCGGCCCGACCGGGCGCGAGACCCAGGTGTACGGTCCGTTCGAGATCAGCGACTACGACATGAAGCAGTGCGATGGCCCTGTGACCGAGGCGATGGCTGCCAAGCCGGCGCTGGCCGAGCTCGATGCCGCTGCTGGCCATTACCAGCAGGCGCTGAAGGCATTGGTGCCGATCAGCAAGGAGGCGCACGACTACTACGATCGCCAGGACTACGAAGATGACCGGTTCGCCAAGGGCAAGCAGCTGCATGCGCCCTTGATGGCCGCCTTCAAGGAGTTCGTCGCTGCCAGCGCAACGTTCAACGCCGAGCTGGAGCGCCAGAACGACGCCGCCCAGCGCGAGCAGCTCAAGGCGCTGGAACAGGCCGAGGGGCGCACGCGCGAGTACTACCGTCTGGCGATGATGCTGGAAGCCAAGGCCATCATGGATCTGATGAGCGAGGACGATTTCGACCAGGCCAAGGCGCGCGAGCGCCTGGATGCGTTCAACCGCATTTCCGACGAAGCGCATGCGAAGGTGGCTGATCAGGAGCCGGGCAAGCTGGACTGGAACAGCTTCGAGCGTGAGGCCGAGAACTTCCGGCGCGAAGGCAAGGAGCGGCTGAAGCGCGTCAGCGAGAACACGCCCTATACCGATTTCGAACGGCGCATGCTCGATTCGCCCTCGATGGCGCCGAGCGGCTCTGCCAGCAAGCTGATGCAGGAATACAACTCGCTGGTTTTCCAGAGCAACCGCCAGTAGGCGGGAAGCTCAACGCGTTATTTTTGTCGCGATCGAGCAGGTCGATCGCGACATGACACGCCCCGCAGCCCCGAATGCCAGCACCTTCCCGAGGTGCTGGAGCGCGCGCTCGCGCCATGCAGGACGATGGCTGCAGTTTTCACTGGTGCAAGGAACTGATTTGAACGCATCCACACGCCTGATTCCCGTTCTCCTGCTCGGCGCGCTGGCCGGCTGCAACAGCCCGGCGGGGCTGGCGGTCGCCGACCCCGGGCTGGAGAAGGTGAACGCCTACATCGAGTGCTACAACGGCGTCGAACAGCCCATCCACGAAGGCTTCCAGGCTTACACCGGCTGGATGAAGGACCCCAAGGCGGGGCCGACCGGCAAGGAAGCGCAGCCGCGCTCACCGGGCAAGCTGTTGTCGCACCGCGTCGAGTACTGCGGCCAGCCGCTGACCGATGCGCTGGCAAAGACCCCTGCCACGCCGCTGGATGCACCCGCGCGACAGTACCAGCAGGCATTCCAGGCACTGAACACCCTGATCGAGCGTGCCGATGGGTACTTCACCCGCGAGGACTATCGTCGCGATGGTGGCGAAGGGATGCGCAGCCAGCATGCCCCGCTGATGCAGGCCTATGCTGATTTCTTCAAGGCCAGCGAAGCGATGGATGCGGCGCTGGAAAAGAACGAGAACGATCGCCGCGCCGCCCAGCTGAAGCAGATCGAGGAAAGCGAAGGCCGCTCGCTGGCCTATTACCACCTGCGCCTTGTCGGCGATGGCAAGCAGCTGGCGATGGCGTTCCAGAGCGACGCGCCGGATGTTGCGGCGTTGCGCGGCCAGCTGGCCGACTATCAGGCGCTGGTGACGGAAATCCAGAACAGTGGTGTCGGCAAGGACGACCCGATGTGGGGCCATGTGCAGCGTTCGGCCGACAAGCTGGTGCGTACCGCCGGGCGCGGTGTGGAGCGTCTGGAGCAGGGCAAGCCGATCACCGCCGATGCGTTGGCCGCCGAGCGCAAGGCGTCGGGCAGCTGGCTCACCACCGATCCTGAAGGCGCACAGTCGACGATCCTGGACGCCTACAACGACCTGGTGACCACCAGCAACCGCATGCGCTGAGGGCGATCCACTCAGGGCGTGGCCCCGTCCACGGTGGCACCGGGCCATGCCCGGCGCGCACCCTGCGGGGTTGGCAGTGCCGGCCGCTGGCCGGCATGTGCCTCAATGGCTGAATGCGTCCGGCAGTTCACCGCCACACTTGCGGCAGTGGCGCGCATCCGGTTCATGCCCCTCCAGCCCGCAGTGCGGGCAGCCGCGCGCATCCCGGCGCGCCGCCAGTTCGGCTTCGCGCATGGTGCTGGCCAGTTCGGCGGTGTAGATGCCGGTCGGCACGGCGATGATGCTGTAGCCGATCAGGATCAGCACCGAGGTGACGAAGCGGCCAAGCACGGTCTGCGGCACGATGTCGCCGAAGCCGACCGTGGCCATGGTCACCACTGCCCAGTACATGCTGGCCGGGATGTTGGTGAAGCCGTGTTCGGGGCCCTCGATCACGTACATCAGCGCCCCGGCGATGATGGTGATGGTGATCACCGTGAACAGGAACACCAGCACCTTGCGCCGGCTGCGCCACAGCGACGTCATCAGGACGCCGCTTTCCTCGATGTAGCGGGTCAGCTTGAGGATGCGGAACACGCGCAGGATGCGCAGCGCACGCACCACCAGCAGGCTCTGCGCGCCGGGGATGAACATCGACAGGTAGGCGGGCAGGATCGACAGCAGGTCGATGATGCCCCAGATGCTCACCGCGTAACGCAGCGGGCGCTTGACCACCGCCAGGCGCAGCAGGTACTCGGCGGTGAAGATGATCGTGAAGCCCCATTCCAGGATGTACAGGCCGGTGGACCATTCGGCATGCAGGTGCTGCACGCTGTCGATCATCACCACCAGGATGCTGGCAACGATCGCCACCACCAGGATCAGGTCGAAATTGCGCGAGGGCCGCGAGTCATGGCGGTAGATGATGTCGAACCACCGACGGCGCCAGCCGGTCTCGGTGGCGGGGTTGAGCTGGGGGGCGGAAAACGGTCGCATGGGCGCATTGTGCCGCAGGGGTTCCGGCGCGAGAATGGGCATTCCTGAACCCTGCCGACTGCCATGACCGCCGCGACCGATCCGCTGATTTCCCTTTCACACTACTACCTGCCGGTCTACAAGCCCCGCCAGGTGGTGCTGGAGCGAGGGCAGGGCGCCCGCGTGTGGGACAGCCAGGGGCGTGAGTTCATCGACCTGGCCGCCGGTATCGCCGTGTGCGGCCTGGGCCACAACGATCCGGACCTGGTGGCCGCGCTGGTCGAGCAGGCCGGCAAGCTCTGGCACACCAGCAACGTGTTCTACAGTGCGCCGCCGCTGCACCTGGCCGAGGAGCTGGTGAAGGCCAGCCGCTTCGCCGAGCGCGTGTTCCTGTGCAATTCCGGCGCCGAAGCCAACGAAGTGGCGATCAAGATGGTCCGCAAGTGGGCCTCCAGCCAGGGCCGGCCGGCCGACAAGCGGGTGATCATCACCTTCCGTGGCAGCTTCCACGGCCGCACCCTGGGCGCGGTGACCGCCACGGCCCAGCCGAAGTACCAGGAGGGCTACGAGCCGCTGCCCGGTGGCTTCCGCTACATCGATTTCAACGATGAAGTGCAGCTGGAAACCGCGATGGCCGCCGGCGACGTGGCAGCGGTGATGCTGGAGCCGATCCAGGGCGAGGGCGGCGTGATGCCGGCCAAGTCCGGCTTCCTCAAGCGCGTGCGCGAACTGTGCGACCAGCACAACGCACTCCTGGTGCTGGACGAGATCCAGGCCGGCATGGGCCGCACCGGCACGCTGTTCGCGCACTGGCAGGACGATGTAGTGCCGGACATGGTCACCCTGGCCAAGGCACTCGGCGGCGGCTTCCCGATCGGCGCGATGCTGGCCGGCCCGAAGGTGGCCGAGACCATGCAGTTCGGCGCGCACGGCACCACCTTCGGCGGCAATCCGCTGGCCGCTGCGGTGGCCCGCGTGGCACTGCGCAAGCTGGCCTCGGCGGAGATCGCCGCCAACGTCAGCCGCCAGTCCAAGGCGCTGCGCGATGGCTTCGCCCGCATCAACGACGAGTTCGGTGTGTTCAGCGACGTGCGTGGCCGCGGCCTGATGCTGGGCGCGGTGCTGGGCAAGGACTTCGCCGGCCAGGCCGGTGCGATCCTCGACCATGCCGCCGAGCACGGCCTGCTGACCCTGCAGGCCGGCCCGGACGTGCTGCGCTTCGTGCCGTCGCTGAACATCACCGACGAAGAAGTGGCCGAAGGCCTGAAGCGCCTGCGCGCGGCAATTGCCGCGTTCATCACCGCGCGCTGAAGCCAGGGTGCCGGGGTCGGACCCCTCTCCTGCGGAGAGGACTCTGACCCCGATCAGCTCACCGCGTAACGCTTCAATACCTTGCCCAATCCCCGGCCATCGCGCACGGTCTCCGCGTGCAGGCCGGCAGCGCGCGCGCCACGCACGTTGGCGAACAGGTCATCGACGAACAGCGTGCGCGAAGGCGCCACGCCCAGCGCGTCCAGCGTGCGCAGGAACACCGCCGGTGCGGGCTTGCGCAGGCCGAAATCCGCGCTGCAGAACACGCGGCCCTGCAGCGCAGGGAACAGTTCCGGCAGCAGGGTGGGCAGCGCCTGTACCATCAGCGCGCCGTTGTTGGTGAGTACGGCCATCGGCAGCTGCAGGCCCTGCAGCCGCTGCAGCACGGCCGCCTGAGGATGGCTGGCGGCCTGGCGTGCCGCGATCCATGTCGCGACATCGACGGTCCTGCCCAGGCGCTCCCCCAGCCGCGCCAGATAGGCCGGGCCCTCCAGCGTGCCGTCGTCATGCGCCGCCTCCAGTCCGCTGTCATACAGCGCGGCCTGCACGGCCTGGGTCGGAACCCGCAGTGCGTTCGCCAGCTGCAGCACGCGTTGTGCGCGCTGGTACTGCACCAGCACGCCATCCACATCCAGCAGCAACAGGTCGATCCGCATCGGCCGAGCATGCCATCGCGGTGGATGCGCGGAAACCCTGGAGTGGACGTGCGACAGACGGTCGCAGCCGGGGGCGCAGGCGGGTGCCTAGAATGGCGCTTGAATCCGCAGGAGAGGCAACGATGAAGGCTTGGCTGGTGGCAATGGGACTGGGCGCGGTGATGCTGGCGCCGTCGGCGATGGCGCGGGTGTGTGCGGTGAGCATTGACAGCACCGACCAGATGAGCTTCAGCAGCCGCGAGATCAAGGTCGCCGCTGATTGCACCGCCGTGGACCTGACCCTGCGCCATACCGGCAAACTGGCCGCTACCGCGATGGGCCACAACTGGGTGCTGACCCGCACGGCCGATTACCAGCCGGTGGCGATGGCGGGCATGCGCATGACCCTGGCCGACAGCTACCTGCCGAAGGCCGACAAGCGCGTGCTGGCGCATACCAAAGTGATCGGTGGAGGCGAGACCACCCGTGTGCGTTTCTCCACCCAGGGCCTGCAGAAGGGCGCTGACTACACCTTCTTCTGCTCGTTCCCCGGCCACTTCGCGATGATGAAGGGCACCTTCGTCTTCGGCTAGAAAAAAGGGGACGGAGGGGATTAAGTCGTTTGTGCACAAACGACTTAATCCCCTCCGTCCCCTTTTTGTGATCAGCCCTTGGCGGCCCGGAACGCTACGCGTGCGGCGGCGAGGGTGGCCTCGATCACCGCGTCATCGTGGGCGCTGGACAGGAAGCCGGCCTCGTACGCCGACGGTGCCAGGAACACGCCCTGGTCGAGCATCGCGTGGAAGAAGCGGTTGAACGCCGGGATGTCACAGGCGGTGGCCTGCGCATAGGTCTCGACCTTCTCGCTGGTGAAGAACAGCCCGAACATCGCGCCCACGCGGGTGGTGGTCACCGCCACGCCGGCTTCGGCGGCGGCTGCTTCCAGGCCGGCACACAGGCGTGCGGTGCGCTCGGCCAGGTCGGCGTGGAAGCCCGGCTGCTGGATCAGCTCCAGCATCGCCAGCCCGGCAGCCATCGCCACCGGATTGCCGCTGAGCGTGCCGGCCTGGTAGATCGGGCCGGCCGGGGCGATCTGCTGCATCAATTCGCGGCGACCGCCGTAGGCACCCACCGGCATGCCGCCGCCGATGATCTTGCCGAAGGTGGTCAGGTCCGGGGTGATGCCGTAGTGCGCCTGTGCGCCGCCTAGGGCGACGCGGAAACCGGTCATCACTTCGTCGAAGATCAGCAGCGCGCCATGCTGCGTGCACAGTGCGCGCAGGTGCTGCAGGTAGCCCTCGCGTGGCGGGATGCAGTTGGCATTGCCGACCACCGGTTCGATGATCAGCCCGGCAATGTCGTCGCCCTGCTGCGCGAACAGCGCGGTGGCCGCTTCGAAGTCGTTGTAGGGCAGGGTCAGGGTCAGTTCGCTCAGCCCGGCCGGGACGCCCGGCGAGGTTGGCACGCCCAGGGTCAGCATGCCGCTGCCAGCCTTCACCAGGAACGAGTCGCCGTGACCGTGGTAGCAGCCTTCGAACTTGACGATGCGGTTGCGGCCGGTGGCGCCACGCGCCAGGCGGATCGCCGACAGCGTGGCCTCGGTGCCGGAGTTGACCATGCGCACCATCTCGCACGATGGCACCAGGCGGGTGATGGTCTCGGCCATGGTGACTTCGGCCGCGCACGGCGCACCGAAGGACAGGCCATTGTCGATCGCCTTCTTCACCGCCTGGCGCACGGCCGGGTGGTTGTGGCCGACGATCATCGGGCCCCAGGAACCGACATAGTCGATGTAGCGGTTGCCGTCGACGTCGTACAGGTAGGCACCGTCGGCGCGCTCAACGAAGAACGGCTCGCCGCCGACCGACTTGAACGCGCGCACCGGCGAATTGACGCCGCCCGGCAACAGCTGCTGGGCGCGGGAGAACAGGGCGTGGGACTGGTCGTGGTTCATGGGGGAATATCCTGGGCGTTACGCGAACTGGACGAGGAAGGCGCGCTGGGTCGCGACCGGGTCTTCGGCGGCGAACACGCTGCTGACCACGGCGACCAGATCGGCACCGGCGTCGATGATGGGACCGACATTGTCCGGCGTCAGCCCGCCGATCGCCACCCGCGGCACGCCCAGTGCGGCGCTTTGCCGCAGCAGGTCGGTATGCGCGCGGCTGGTGGTGATCTTGGTGGTGGTCGGGAAAAACGCGCCGAAGGCCACGTAGCTGGCGCCGGCGGCCACGGCCCTCTCGGCATTGGCCAGCTGGTCATAGCAGGAGGCGCCGATGATGGCCTCGGGGCCGAGCAGGGCGCGCGCGCTGGGGATGTCGCCGTCGGTGCCGCCCAGATGCACCCCCGCCGCGCCAACGGCCTTGGCCAGCGCCGGGTCGTCGTTGACGATCAGCGGCACGCCGTATTCCGCGCACAGCGCCTGCAGGGCGATGGCCTGCTCCCGCTGCAGCGCGCCACTGGCGGTCTTGTTGCGGTACTGCAGCCAGGTAGCGCCCGCGGCCAGCAGCGGCGCGGTACGGGCCAGCAGGCGCGCGGTATCGGGATCGTCCGGGGTGATCAGGTAGACGCCGCGAGGCGCCGGGGAAGCAGAAGACATCGATGGCTACCGGTGAGTGGACCGCGATGGGACAATGGCGGCCCGTGAATCCAGCCCCGATTATCCGATGAGCGATGCCACCCCCACCACCTTGCGCACCTGGATGTGCGTGGTCTGCGGCTTCCTGTACAGCGAAGCGGAGGGCCTGCCGGAGGAGGGCATCGCGCCGGGGACGCGCTGGGAGGACATTCCAGAGACCTGGACCTGCCCGGACTGCGGGGTCACCAAGGCCGATTTCGAGATGGTCGAGGTCGATTGACCTAGCCTTGGGTGTGGGCCGTTGGTCCACACGCCGGCACCCTCAATGCAGCCGCGGCATCGGTCCGCCCAGGTCGATCAGCTTCTCCCGCAGCCACTGCGCGTCGCTGGCTTCCGGGTTGCGCTTCAGGTACTGCCCCAGATCGTGGCGGGCGCCGGCCAGGTACTCCAGCTGCAGGTAGGCCAGGCCACGGTCACGCAGCGCGTCGTCCTGCTCCGGGGCCAGCTTCAGCAGGCGGTCGGCACTGCGTGCCGCGCGGTCCCATTCGCCCGCCTCGGCGTATACACCATGCAGGTTGCGCAGCATGCGCATCAGGATTGCGCGCGCCGGCGCCGGGTCGAGGATCTGCGCCAGCACCTGGTCGTCGGGCATCTGCCCGCCAAGATGTGACTTGGCCCGTTCCCGCAGTTCGTCCACGTCCAGCGGACGGCCGCCGTTGAACGGGTCCATCACCAGCACGCCGTCGTCCACCGGCAGGCGCACCAGGAAGTGGCCGGGGAAAGACACGCCATCGAGCGGAATGCCCAGCCGGCGCGCGACTTCCATCTGCACCAGCGCCAGCGAGATCGGGTTGCCCAGGCGGCGCTCGAACACCTGGTTGAGGTAGCTGTTGCGCGGATCGTAGTACTTGTCGTGGTCGCCGCTGTAGCCCAGCTCGTCGAACAGGTGGCGATTGATCGCCGCCATCTTCAGCGGGCTGTTGTCGATGCTCTCCACTTCCGAGCGCAGGTGCTCGACATGGCTCTGGATCAGCGCGTCGTAGGTCGACGGCTGCAGATCGGGGTATTCATCGCGCGCGATCAACAGCGCGGTCGGCAACAGTGGCAGTGCCTCGTCTTCGAGGTCGGCCAGTGCATCCCAGTCGGGGAGTGTGATCCGGTCCTGCATGGCCACAGACTGGCGTCATTCGCGTGCGGTTTCAAGCGGTGCCGCGTGAAAGATGCAGGGGTCGGATCCCTTCCGCGTGCGAAAGGGATCTGGCCCCGATCGGGACCCCAGCCGGGTTGCCGGCCAGCGGCCGGCACTACCGTGGGTGCCGGCCGTATCGTTTACTTTTCGATGCCCGGGCCGAATTTCAGCTCCGTGCCGTCCTTGAGCTGCAGCTTCTCGGCCTGGCCGGCGTTGAGCTCCAGCACATAACGCGCCGGGCCGCCGCTGGGGTAGGGCGGGCACATATCGCCGGCCGAGCACGGCGGCACGTCGCGCTGCTGGCTGACCAGCCTGCGCTGGTTGTCGAAGTACAGGATGTCCAGCGCGATCTTGGTGTTCTTCATCCAGTACGCCTGCATCTCCTCGCGGTCGTGGATGAACAGCATGCCGTGGTCGGCCGCCATCTGGTCGCGGAACATCAATCCGCGGGCGCGGGTCTCATCGTTGGTGGCCAGCTCCACCTGGTAGCGGGCGCCCTCCAGTTCGACCCAATGGCGGGCCGCGTCGGTGGCACAACCGGCCAGGGCCAGCAGCGGAAGCATCAGCAGCGAACGCAACAGCGACATCATCAGGATCCTTCTGAAGGGTCAGAGCACGACCGGCGGTTCGCCGCCGACGATCACCACATCGGCGCGACGCCGCGCGAACAGGCCCACACAGACCACGCCCGGCAGCTGGTTGAGCTCGCGCTCCAGCTTTTCCGGATCGGTGATCTGCAGGTTGTGGATGTCCAGGATCTGGTTGCCGTTGTCGGTGACCACGCCTTCGCGCCAGGTCGGCTGGCCGCCGGTCATGTCGCGGATCTGGCGGGCGACCAGGCTGCGCGCCATCGGGATGACTTCCACCGGCAGCGGGAACCTGCCCAGCACCGGCACCTGCTTGCTCGGGTCGACGATGCAGATGAAGCGCTCGCTGGCCTCGGCGATGATCTTCTCGCGGGTCAGTGCGGCGCCGCCGCCCTTGATCAGGCACTTGTTCGGATCGCACTCATCGGCGCCGTCCACGTACAGCGACAGGTTGCCGCTGTGGTTCAGCTCGATCACCTCGATGCCGTGCTGCTTCAGGCGCGCGGTGCTCTGCTCGGAGCTGGACACGGCGCCCTTGATGCGGTGCTGGATGCGGGCCAGGGCATCGATGAAATAGGCCACGGTGGAACCGGTCCCGACACCGACGATCATGCCGTCTTCGACGTATTCGATGGCTTTCTCGGCGGCCAGGCGCTTGGCTTCGGACATGGGAGAACTCTCAGGCAGGGAATCAGGATTTCTTTTCCAGCGACAGCAGCAGCTTCCACTGCGCGGCGGTCACCGGGAACACCGACAGGCGGTTGCCCTTGGCAACCAGCGGGAAGCCTTCGCCCAGTTCCTCGGCGTGCAGCTTGATCTCGTCCAGCGCGATCACCTGCTTCAGCTTGCGGTCGAAGGCCACGTCCACCAGCATCCAGCGCGGGTTCTCGCGCGTGCTCTTGGGGTCGTAGTAGTCGGATGTTGGATCAAACTGGGTGTCGTCCGGATAGGCCGTGCTGGCCACCGTGGCCAGGCCGACGATGCCGGGCACCTTGGTATTGGAGTGGTAGAACAGGATGCCGTCGCCGACCTGCATGCCATCGCGCATGAAGTTGCGCGCCTGGTAGTTGCGCACCCCGTTCCAGGGTTCGACCTTGACCTTGGCCAGGTCATCGATGGAGAAGGCGTCCGGTTCGGACTTCATCAGCCAGTAGCGCTTGCGGGCGGTCATGCGTTCACGGGGGCAGCGGAGGGGAACAGGGTGCCGTCTTCGGTGCAGATCGCATCCACCGGCACGTCCCACGACGCCACCGGCAAGGACTCGACCTGCTGCACTGCGAACGCAGCACCGACCAGCCAGGGCGGCGCCGGCCGGTCATGGCGGAAGGCGAAGCTGCGATCATACCAGCCGCCCCCCATGCCCAGCCGCCGGCAGTGGGCGTCGAACCCCACCAGCGGGGCCACCACCAGCGCCATCTGCGCCGGTTCCAGCGTATCGTCCAGCGCTACGTCCGGTTCGGGAATGCCGTAGCGGTTGCTGGTCAGCGCCTGCCCCGGCCGCCACGGCGCGAAGCGCAGCACGTCGCCGGCCAGCACCGGCAGGCAGTAGGTGAGGCCTTCGGGCAGTTGCAGCTGCCAGCGGTGCAGGGCGATTTCGCCATCCAGCGCCCAGTAGCCGGCCACGGCGCCTTCGCGCGGGGCGAACGGCAGGGCCAGCAGGGCATCGGCCAGCGATTCGGCGGCAGCGATGCGCTCACCGGCGGAGAGGTCGCGGCGGCGTTGCCGCAGGTCGTGGCGCAGGGCCTGGCGCGGGTCGGTCATGGCAGCGTGCGGCAAGGATCAGCCGTCATTGTGCCGGAAAGAACAAGGGCGACGCCCGAAGACGCCGCCCTTGCTGGAATATTGCATTCTCCGCAATGTCGATGCATGCGAAACGACCTTGAACCCGGGGGCTCAAGTGGGAACGCTGGAGAACCATCGGGCTTCCCGCTACAAGGCGGACCTGCACTCCCGGCGCTGTCGCGCTCCCGGTGTCGTTCTTAAGGGACAAGGCGAATGTTTGCACATGCCGTCGAGTACCGCAGAGAACGCGTGGCCATTATAGCCAGCACGCAGGATCTGGATAGGCCGTTCGTCGGCAACAGTCCGTGCCAATTCAGATATGCGAAAAGGGGACGGGGGGGATTAAGACGTTTCCGGCACGGATGGGGCGAATGCGCCTTAATCCCCTCCGTCCCCTTTTTCTAGGGGGGGCCGTCGATCGCGCGGTCCAGGCGCCGGTTCAGGTCGGCCAGGGTCTGTTGCAGGGCCACCGCCTGGCGGGCGTTCTCGTCGCGCAGCAGCTGCAGTTCGTGAGCCAGGTTGAGCGCGGCCAGCACGGCGACGCGGTCGACGGCGGCCATGCGGTTGCTGCCGCGGATCTCGCGCATGCGCGCGTCCAGCAGGCGCGCGGCTGCCATCAGGCTGTCGCGTTCATCGCCGCCGACCCCCACGGTGTATTCACGATCGAGGATGCGGACACTGACCGGTTCGGCGCTCATGTGTGCTGCTCCAGGGATTTGAGCCGGCTGATCATCGCTTCCACCCGCGAGCGCGCCTGTTCGTTCTTGGCCAGCAGCGTCGAACGCTCCGCCACCAGCTGCTCCTGCTGGTGGCGCAGGCTGCGGTTCTCCTCGGCCAGGCGCTGGTTGCGTTCAAGCAACGCTTCCACGCGGGCGGCGAAGTCCTGCAGCTGGGCAAGGGGATCGGCGGGTTCCATGCAGGCACGATAGGCAAGCCGGGCAAGGGCGGTCAAGCGCTGTCGCAGCAAGGCCGGAGGGCTACCGGGAGGATGCCGCCGGGTTGCTACACTACGGGGTCTCACGGGCGCGCGCGTGCGCGCCCCGGGTTTCCTCTCCGAACGAGCCGCACGATGACCGAACTTCCCTCCGTCGACGACGTTACCCGCGCCAGCCAGGAACTGGGCCTGGGCGCTACCGCTGCCGAGCTGCACGGTGCGCTGTGCGGCTGGCTGGCCGCCGGCGGTGCCCCCGGCAACGACTGGCCGGCACGCGTGCTGGCCGACGACAACCTGCCGCCCGTCGCTGCCGACAGCGTGCTGGGGCAGCTGCTGCAGGCCACCATCAAGCAGCTGGAAGACCGCGACTTCGCCTTCGAGCTGTTGCTGGCGGACACCGATGAGGTCTCCGCGCAGGCCGATGCCATGTTCAGCTGGACCCGCTCCTTCCTGGGCGGCTTCGGCCTGGGCAGCGGCGGCCGTCGCCCGGCCTTGTCCGAAGAGGGGGAAGAAGCGCTGACTGACATGGCCAGCCTGGCGCGCGCCTCCAGCGAGGATTTCGAGGCCGGCGGCGATGATGACGACGAAGCCCTGTCGGAGATCGAGGAGTTCATCCGCGTGGCGGTGCTGCTGCTGCACGGTGACGTGGTGCTGGCTTCGCGCCATCGTCAGCGCCTGAACTGATGGACATCAAGCAGCGCACCGGCATTGCGGCCGGCGAGTACAAGCGTCGCCGCCGCCAGCTGATGGACATGGCCGGCGAGGACGCGATCCTGGTGTTGCCGGCTGCGGCAGAAAAGGTGCGCAGCCTCGATACCCATTATCCGTTCCGGCAGGATTCGGATTTCCAGTACCTGAGCGGCTTCCCGGAACCGGAAGCAGTGCTGGTGCTGATCCCGGGCCGCCGCCACGGCGAGGCCATCCTGTTCTGCCGCGAACGTGATGCCGAGCGCGAAGCCTGGGATGGCAGCCGCGCCGGCCAGGAAGGCGCGGTGGCGCAGTACGGCATGGACGATGCCTACCCGATCGACGATCTGGACGACATCCTGCCGGGCCTGCTGGAGGGGCGCTCGCGCGTCTACTACCACTTCGGCCGCGACGCCGACTTCGACCTGAAGCTGATCGGCTGGGTCAACCGCGTGCGCTCGCAGGTACGCCATGGCGCGCAGCCGCCGCACGAGTTCCTGGAACTGGGCCACCTGCTGCACGAGCAGCGCCTGTTCAAGTCCGGTGCGGAAGTGGCGCTGATGCACCACGCCGCGCAGATCAGCGTTCGCGCCCACCTGGCGGCGATGAAGGCTGCCAGGCCGGGCATCCACGAGTACGAACTGCAGGCCGAGCTGGAACGCGTGTTCCGCGCCAGCGATGCGGTGCCGGCGTATTGCAGCATCGTCGGTGCGGGCCGCAACGGTTGCATCCTGCATTACCGGGACAACAGCGCGCGTTCGCGCGACGGCGAGCTGGTGCTGATCGACGCCGGTGCCGAGTACCGTGGCTACGCCAGCGACATCACCCGGACCTTCCCGGTGAACGGCCGCTTCAGCGCCGAGCAGCGCGCGCTGCACGACCTGGTCGGCGAGGCGCAGGCGGCGGCGCTGGCCCAGGCCAGGCCGGGCGTGCCGTACGAGGCCGGTCACCTGGCCGCGGTGCAGACCCTGACCGAGGGCCTGCTGCGGCTGGGCCTGCTGAAGGGGACGCTGGAAAAGAACCTGTCCGAAGGCCTATACCAGCGCTTCTACCGGCACAAGACCGGGCACTGGATCGGGCTGGACGTGCACGACGTGGGCGATTACCGCCTGGCCGGTGACTCGCGCCTGCTGGAGCCGGGCATGGCGTTCACCATCGAGCCGGGGTTATACATCGGCGTGGACGATACGACGGTGGAGCCGCGCTGGCGCGGCATCGGCATCCGCACCGAAGACGATGTGCTGATCACCGATGACGGTCATCGCGTGCTGACCGAAGGCCTGGCGCGCAGCGCCGACGAGATTGAAGCGGTGATGGCGGGGTAAGGGGTTGTTCTGCAGGGCTTGCAGCCCTGCACCCGCAGAGGCAACAGCAACTGCAACAGCAACAGCGCGCATTCCGTGGGATGGCGGGGCACTGTGGGTTTGCGGGGACGCCGTGAACCCGTCCATGGGGGCTTGGTCGCGGCATCCATGCCGCTCACACCCCGCAAACCCACAGTGCCCCGCCTTCGACAGGTTCACGCGGCTGTTGGTGGGTGCCGACCGTTGATCGGCACATCTGTCAGATATCGAATGAATCATCCACGCATGGTGTGGATCTACTGGCAACTGCGGTGTTGGCACGCGTGGCTGTGGGTAGGTGTGGACCTTGGTCGACACAGAGCGAGCGCAGCAAGCGACCCGCTTTTGCTTTTCTTTTTTCTTTTCCGTGGTTGGACGCGCGCAGGAAACTGTCAAAGGTGGGGCGGGTGGGCCATGCAGGGACGTACTTGCAGCGTCCCCTGCATGGCCCACCCGCCCCGCCAAGCGCGGCTTTTGCTCCAAGCGCCCAACCACGAGGGGCTCAGTCGTTCGCCGCCGCAAACGCCGGCCGCGTCAGGTTGTCCGCTTCGCCCTCGGTGCACAGCACTTCGTCTTCGATGCGGATGCCACCATACGGACGGAAGAAGTCCACCCGGTCCCAGTTGATCGCATCACCATGACCGGCGTCCTTCACTTCGTTCAACAGCATGTCGATGAAGTACAGGCCCGGTTCGATGGTCACCACCATGCCCGGTTCCAGCACTCGGGTCAGGCGCAGGTACGGATGGCCCGCCGGACGCTCGATGCGGCCACCTTCGTCGCTGGCAGCGAAGCCGGCCACGTCGTGCACCTGCAGGCCGATCAGGTGGCCGATGCCGTGTGGGAAGAATGCGGCGCTGACGCCGGTCTCCAGCGCGGTCTGCGGCGACACCTTGATCACGCCGAAGTCCTTCAGCACCGCCATCAGCGAAAGATGCGCGTCCACGTGCAGCTGCTTGTAGTCGAAGCCCGGCCGCACCGCCGCGCACATCTGCTGCTGGGCAGCGTCGATGGCGGCGATCATCGCAGCAAACTCCTCGTGGCCCCGCGCTGCGTAGGTACGGGTGATGTCGCTGGCGTAGCCGTGCGCGCTGGCACCGGCATCGATCAGGAAGCTGCGCAGCGGCTGCGGTGCCTTGCGGCCCAGCTCGGTGTAATGCAGCACGGCGGCGTGCTCGTTCAACGCTACGATGTTGCCGTAGGGCAGCTCGTTGGCGTCCTGGCCAACCGCCTGGCAGTACGCCATGTGGATGCTGAACTCATCGGCGCCGTTGCGGAACGCGGCTTCGGCCGCGCGATGGCCGCGCACGCCCAGCACCTGCGCCTGGCGCATCAACGCGATCTCATAGGGCGTCTTGCGGCCGCGGTGCCATTCCAGGTAGTTCACCACCGGTGCCGGGTTGTTCGGCACGTAGCTGCCCAGCGCGCTCTGCGGCTCGCCGAGGATCGCGCAGCGCGACGGGTCGGCCGGCAGCAGGGCCAGCGCCTCTTCCGGCGTGCGGATGATGTGGATGTCGAAGTGCTCCACCCACCAGCCACTCGGTGCGTCCGGCACCACGTGCCAGTAATCGAAGGGCTGGTGGAAGATCACCGCCGGGCGCTTGCCGGGGGTGAACACGATCCAGCTGTTGGGCACGCGGGTCAGCGGCAGCCAGGCCTTGAACTGCGGATTGACCGCATACGGGTAATCACGATCGTCGAAGACCTGGTAGTGCAGGGTGCCGCTGGGCACCACCAGATGGTCGAAGCCGCCGCGCGCCAGCGCCTGCTCGGCACGTCGGCACAGCACGGCCAGGTGGTCGGGATACAGGGCGCCGGGGTCTTGCTGGATCATTGCGGTGGCTCGACACGGAAAACGGCCCTAGATTCTGCCGCATACCGCGAAAAACCGCTGTGCTGGAACCGGCACTCAGGCCGTCGAAACCGGTCCCTCGTCGCTGTCTTCGCCGATCCACTGGCGCAGCAGCTGCCGATGTTCGCGGGACAGGGTGAGGAAGCGGAAGCCTGTCCAGCTCTGGCCGGGCACATGCGCCGGCTCGCTCCACAGCAGGTGCACGCCGACGTCAATGGCCTCGTGGCGGCCGTCACCGATCGGCAGCGGGAAGCGGAACTGGTACAGCGCGTCCTCGCGCAGCGGGGTGCTGGCCAGCATCAACATGCCGGTCTCGGAGACATTGCCGAGCCGGCCCACCACGCATTCGCGCATCTGGTCGGTGACTGGCACCAGGTCGGAGACCTGGCGACGCGGCGCGCGGCGGGTGTCCTGCGGCGGTTGCACGTTCAAACGGACGCCTCCTTGTAACGGCCGCCAGCCAGCGCACGCAGTGCGCCGAGGCTGGCCTGCCATGCGCGATCGACCAGCCGGCCCTTGTCTTCGGTGACCAGCTGCGCGCGTCCGGCGCTGATCTGCCGGGCCAGCGTATCGAGGTCGGTATCGGCGATCTTCTGCCCGCGCGGATTGACGAACAGGGCGTGGCCGGTCAGCAGGCTGTACCAGGACAGGCGTTGGCGGCGCAGGGTGCCGTCACCGTTGTCGATGTCGAACCAGCTGCCAAAGGGCAGGGCCACCAGCTGCTGGTAGGCCGCCTCTTCGGCGCTGCTGCGCGGCGTGCGCGGGGCGTCGGCGCTGCCGCTGGCAGCATGTTCGCCCAGTCGTGCACGTGCCTTCAGGCGCGCACTGAGTTCGGTGCGCGAGGTGCTTTCATCCTCGCCTCCTGGCGTGGCCAGGCGGCGCGCAACGGCGGCGGCTTCCTCGGCGTGATAGCCGACCTGCACGAGCGCCGATTCCACCTCGCTGGCCAGCACTGCATCGGTGCCACCGTTGGCATCGACGGCCTGCGCGGTCACCGCGGCGATGCGCTCGGTCTGCAGCAGGCGTTCCTGCCACTGCGGCGAATCGTCGCCATGGCGCAGGCGGGTGAGGGTCAGTGCATCGGCCCACGCCTGGCGCAGCAGGGTCTGCACGAAGCGCGGCGGCGCACGCAGGTCACAGCACTGGTCGATCTGCGCATTGGCCTGGCGACGCGCCAGTTCCAGCCGTTCCTTGCCGCGTGCGGCCTCGACGTGGCGGCGCTCGGCCAGCTCGGCGCGATGGGCCGCCGCGCGCTGGTGCTGCTGCACGTCCTCATTGGCGCTGGCGAAGGCTTCGGGCGAGCGCGCGTCCTGGCCAAGCAGGCCCTGCACGCTCTGTGCCATGCGCTGCAGCAGCTGGGGGTCCACATCATCGTCGCCCAGCCAGTGGGCGCCGACTTCGGCGATCTGGTTGAGCAGTTCGCGTGCGGGATGCTCGTCGCGCACGAAGAAGCCGGGATCGGCCATCGCCGCACGCGCCAGCGGCACCTGCAGGCGCGCCAGCAGGGCCGCCGGCACCGGATCGGGGCGCTGCTGCTGCTGTACCTGCTGCATCAGCAGGCGCAGCAGCTCGAGATTGTCGCGGTCGTGGCTGCCCAGTTGGGCCTGTGCGCCGTGCTCGCTGCGCAACTGGGCGACCACCGCAGCTTCCAGGTCGGCGACCCCGGTGGCCGCGCTGGACTGGGCCTGCAGGCGCGCGAGGACCGCATCGACGGCGGCGCTGGGCACCGCAGCGTGATCGGCAGCGGGCGCCGAGGCATGGCGGGCCTGCTGCAGCAGTTCATGCAGCACGCTGCCGGTGGCCGTGGTCACGCCAGCGGTGGCTGCGCCCGGCGTACCCGCATCGTTGAAGGCATCCTGCACCAGGTTCGACCATGAACCGGCGGGCGCGGAGCCGTTCCAACCGGTCAGTGGCGCGGCGGCGCGCTTGGCAGGCTGAGTTGCGCGGCCGCCACCCACCGACTGGGTAATGATCCGACGGGTGCTTGCTGAGCGCGCCAGGTATGGGGTGTAGACCAGCCCCGGCAGCACGCCGTGCTGGGCCAGCAGCGCATTGGCGCGGTCCAGCACATCGCCCAGGCGCTCCAGCACCTGCCGCTCGAAGCTGCGGTACAACGCAAGCTGCACCTCCACGCCCAGGGCATCCTGTTCGGCGATCCGGCGCACCATCGCGCACAGGGCCTGCGGTGCCAGTGGCAGGGTGTCGGCCTCGAAGGCGGGCGCCGCTGCAAGCACGCCCAGGCGTTGGCCCAGCAGGTTCAGCGAATTGGTCGAGCGCAGGGTTTCGCGCCGGACCATCTCGGTCAGCAGCAGGTCGCGGTCCACCTCGTGCTCATCGACCAGCGACAGCCCGAGCATGCCTGGCAGGGGCGGCGGGGTGGCGTGCGCTGCCGAAGCGGTGGACGGCTCGCGCAGGCCCGCCAGTGCCTCGGCGACGGCATCAAGCATGCGGTCGGCGAAATGGCCGGCGAAGGCGTGCAGCTGGCCGCGCTGCGCCATCAGGTCCGCCTGCTGCATGGGATTGCGTGCACGGTCGGCGTCGTGCAGCAGCGTCTGCTCCAACGCTTCGACGGTCAGGATCAGCGGCGCGGCCAACGTTTGCCGGCACAGGCCGATCAATGCGCCCAACAGCTCGCGCACCCGCGGTGGCAGGTCGCTGGCGGCCAGGCGGGCCTTGTCGGCAGGGGTGATGGAAAAGACAGCTGACATCGGCGAGCGGTACCCGGATTCCCGCGGATCGATCTAGTGAATCTACCGTGTCGGCCGCAGTCAGCGCTACTTTAGGGTGAATGCGCGTGCGGGTCGCGGCCATGCCCGGCGCATGAACGGTAGTGCCGGCCGCTGGCCGGCAGAACCGTCTTTACCGGGTTGCCTGCCAGCGGCCGGCACTACCCGGTATGGCGCAGGGCTTATTCCTCCAGGAACAGGCTCACCACGTCGTTGGTGAACCGGCGGCCCAGCTCGGTCGGCTGCACGTGGCCCTCCGCCACGTCCAGCCAGCCGCGCTGGACGGCCTCGGCCAGCGGTGCGTCCAGCACGCTGCGTGGCAGCCCGGTGCGCGACTCGAAATCGCGCAGGCCGAAACCTTCGTGCAGGCGCAGCAGGTTGAGCATGTACTCGAACGGCAGGCGCGCGGGCGCGATCACATCGTCGCCACCGAACGAGGCCGGCGTGCCGGCGCCGTCCAGGTAGGCCTGCGGGTGCTTCAGTTTCCAGCGGCGCAGCACGTGTTCTTCGGCGCCCGAGCTGATCTTGCCGTGCGCGCCGGCACCGATGCCCAGGTAATCGCCGAAGCGCCAGTAGTTCAGGTTGTGCGCGCTCTGCCGGCCAGGGCGCGCGTACGCGCTGACCTCGTACTGGCCGAAGCCGGCCTGCGCCAGCAGCGCCTGGCAGTGTTCCTGCATGTCCCAGGCGTGGTCTTCATCGGGAATGCCCTGCGGCGGCCGCGCGAAGAACACCGTGTTCGGTTCCAGGGTCAGCTGGTAGTGCGAGATATGCGCCGGCTGCAGCGCGAACGCACGCTCCAGATCAGCCTCGGCACCAGCCAGGGTCTGTTCCGGCAGCGCGTACATCAGGTCGATGTTGAAATTGTCGTAGCCCGCGTCCTGCGCCATCTTCACCGCGCGCTCGGCTTCGCCACTGTCGTGGATGCGGCCCAGGCGCTTGAGCATCGCGTCGTCGAAACTCTGGATGCCGAAGCTGAGGCGGTTCACGCCGGCCGCGCGGTAGCGGTCGAAGCGGCCATGCTCGGCGGTGCCCGGGTTGGTCTCCAGGGTGATCTCGGCATTGGGTGCGAAGCGCAGGCGCGCGCTGGCCTGCTGCAGGAAGCGGTCGATGGCGTCGGGCGGGAACAGGCTGGGCGTGCCGCCACCGAAGAACACGCTGTGCACCACCCGGCCCCAGACCAGCGGCAGGTCCTGGTCGAGGTCGCGCAGCAGTGCATCGATGTAGGCCTCGAACGGCAGGTCGCCCTTGGCCTGGTGCGAATTGAAGTCGCAGTACGGGCACTTGCGCACGCACCACGGCAGGTGCACGTACAGCGACAGCGGTGGTGGCACCAGTCGCGGTGCGCTGTCGTGGTCAGCGGAACAGGCTTCGCCGGGCAGGTGGGTGCAGTGGTCGTGGGCGTGCGGCATGGGGTTCATCGGTAGTGCCGGCCGTTGGCCGGCTTCCCTGGTTCGATCAGGTCGGGCGTCAGTACAGCGTCGCCAGCTGCTGCTTGAGCTGCTGCAGGGCAATGGCACGGTGGCTGATGGCGTTCTTCAGGGCCGGCTCCATTTCCGCGGCGGTCAGGCCGTGGGTGGTGTCCAGGAACACCGGGTTGTAGCCGAAACCATTGGTGCCACGCGGCTCGCGGATGATCTGCCCTTCCCAGCGGCCTTCGCAGATCAGCGGCTGCGGGTCGGTGGCGTGGCGCAGCAGCACGATCACCGCGTAGAAGCGGGCGCTGCGCTGGCCGTCGGGCACTGCGGCCATCGCGTCCAGCAGCTTGGCGTTGTTGGCCGCGGCGTTGGTCGGGTGGCCGGCATAGCGCGCGCTGTACAGTCCCGGCGCACCGCCCAGGGCATCGACGATCAGGCCCGAATCATCGGCCAGCGCCGGCAGGCCGGTCGCTTCGCAGGCGGCGCGTGCCTTCAGCAGCGCGTTCTCGACGAAGGTCAGGCCGGTCTCCTCGACGTCGCCCAGGCCCAGCTCGGCGGCCGAGGTGATCTGCAGCGGCAGGTCGGCGAGGATCTCCTGCATCTCCACCAGCTTGCCGGCATTGTGGCTGGCCAGTACCAGTTTGTTCATTGACGGGGCTCCAACAGGTCCCAGGTGTTGCCATACAGGTCGCGGAATACCGCGACCGTTGCATAGGGTTCTTCGCGCGGTGCTTCCAGGAACTCGACGCCGGCGGCCAGCATCGCTGCGTGGTCGCGGTGGAAGTCGTCGGTGTGGAGGAAGAAGGCAACGCGGCCACCGGTCTGGTTGCCGATGCGGCTGCGCTGTTCCTCGTCGCTGGCGCGGGCCAGCAGCAGGGCGGCGGCGCTGCCGTCGGTCGGGCCGACCACCACCCAGCGCTTGTGCCCCTGGTCGATGTCTTCGAGCAATGCGAAGCCGAGCTTGCCGGTGTACCACGCAATGGCTTCGTCATAGTCGGCCACCACCAGGGTGGTCAGGGCAAGGCGCCGGTTCATGCCGACAGCGCCGCCTGCTGCGCGGCCAGCAGCTCGGCTACGCCCTTCTCGGCCAGGCCCAGCAGCGCGTCCAGTTCATCGCGACGGAAGGCATGGCCTTCGGCGGTGCCCTGCAGCTCGATGAAGCCGCCGCCGTCGTTCATCACCACGTTCATGTCGGTGTCGCAGTCGCTGTCTTCGGCGTAGTCCAGGTCCAGCACCGGGGTGCCGCGGTACACGCCCACCGACACCGCCGCCACTGCGCCCAGGACCGGGTTGCGCTTGATGTCGCCGCGCTTGATCAGCACGTTCACTGCATCGACCAGGGCCACGTAGGCGCCGGTGATGGCGGCGGTGCGGGTGCCACCGTCGGCTTGCAGCACGTCGCAGTCGAGGGTGATGGTGCGCTCGCCCAGCGCGTTGCGGTCCACGCAGGCGCGCAGGCTGCGGCCGATCAGGCGCTGGATCTCCAGCGTGCGGCCACCCTGCTTGCCACGCGCTGCTTCGCGGTCGCTGCGGGTGTGGGTGGCGCGCGGCAGCATGCCGTACTCGGCCGTCACCCAGCCTTCGCCCTTGCCGCGCAGGAAGCCCGGCACGCGGTTCTCGACGCTGGCGGTGCACAGCACGCGGGTTTCACCGAAGCACACCAGCACCGAACCTTCGGCGTGGCGGGTGAAGCCGCGTTGGATGACGACCGGGCGGAGCTGGTCGGGCTGGCGGCCGCTGGGGCGGGAATCGGACATGGTGCGGGTTCCGTAATGGCAAGGGAGTACGCCGCCACGCCCGCGGCCTTCACGGGGCGGGCGAGGGGGCTCTGGTGAGGGCGCTAGGGTACCATTCCCCCTTTGCACGCACCGGACACATTCCATGATTCGAAGCATGACCGCCTATGCCGGCGGCGAGCGGGTCACCCCGTGGGGCACGCTGGGCTGCGAGCTGCGCTCGGTCAACCACCGTTTCCTGGAGGTCGGCACCCGCCTGCCCGAGGAACTGCGGGCGCTCGAACCGCAGCTGCGCGAGCGCATCGCCGCGCGCCTGAGCCGCGGCAAGCTGGATCTGGTGATGCGCCTGCGCGCGCCGGAAGCGGCCGCCAACCTGCAGGTGGACGAGGCCCTGCTGGGCCAGCTGGGCCGCCTGGCCCACCGCTTGACCTCCGATTTCCCCAACCTGCAGGTCAGCTTCACCGACCTGCTGCAGCTGCCGGGCGTGACCCGCGGCGAGGCCACCGATGCGGCCGCCCTGCAGGTCGAGGCGCTGGCCCTGCTGGACCAGGTGCTGGACGGCTTCGTCGAGGCCCGCGAGCGCGAAGGTGGCAAGCTGGCCGCGGCCATCAGCGAGCGCGTGGACGGTATTGAACGCATCGCCGCCGACGTCCGCACGCTGATTCCGGCCATTCGCGACGGCCAGCGCGCCAAGCTGGCCGCACGCCTGGCCGATCTGCCGCACCCGGTCGACCCGGGCCGCGCCGAGCAGGAACTGGTGCTGTGGCTGCAGAAGCTGGATGTGGATGAAGAGCTGGACCGGCTCGGCAGCCATATCGTCGAGATCCGCCGCGTGCTCAAGCAGCGCGAGCCGGTCGGCCGCCGCCTGGACTTCCTGCTGCAGGAGTTCAACCGCGAAGCCAACACGCTGGGCTCGAAGTCGGTGGACAGCCGTACGTCCAATGCGGCGGTGGAGCTGAAGGTGCTGATCGACCAGATCCGCGAGCAGGTGCAGAACATCGAGTGAGGTTGCATCCGGCAACAGCGCAGGGGCGCCTTCGGGCGCCCTTGTCGTTTCAACGCATCAGCGCACGCTGACGCCCGGCGCGCCTTCGGCCAGCCGCCCCACCACGGCCGCCTGGCCGAACCCGGCGTCGTGGAAACAGGCCAGCACCGCATCCACCGCATCCGGGGCACAGGACACCAACAGGCCGCCACTGGTCTGCGGGTCGGTCAGCAGTGGCTGCCAGTGGGCGGCCAAGCCTTCGGCGAAGCGCACCTCGGTGCCATACGAGGCCCAGTTGCGATTGGAGGCACCGGTCACGCAGCCACGCTGCAGCAGGTCCAGCGCCTGTGGCAGCAGCGGCACCTGGTTACTGTCCACTTCGGCAGCGACGCCGCTGGCGCGGCACACTTCCAGCAGATGGCCGAGCAGGCCGAAGCCGGTGACGTCGGTCATGGCATGCACGCCGTCCAGCGCGGCCAGCGGCACGCCCACGGTGTTCAGGCGGGTGGTCGACGCGATCATCTGCCGGTAGCCGTCGGCATCCAGCACTTCTTTCTTCAGTGCTGACGAATACACGCCCACGCCCAACGGCTTGCCCAGCACCAGCACATCGCCGGCGCGGGCATCGGCATTGCGCTTGAGCCGCTGCGGATCGAGCACGCCGATCGCGGCGAGGCCATAGATCGGTTCCACCGAATCGATGCTGTGGCCGCCGGCCACCACGATGCCGGCGTCGGCGCAGGCACGCTCGCCGCCCTGCAGGATGGCGCGGATGGTGTCCTGTGGCAGCGTGTTGATCGGCATGCCGACGATGGCCAGCGCGAACAAGGGTCGTGCGCCCATCGCGTACAGGTCCGACAACGCGTTGGTGGCGGCGATGCGGCCGAAGTCGAACGGGTCGTCGACGATCGGCATGAAGAAATCAGTGGTGGCGACAATCGCCTGGCGGTCATCGAGGCGATACACCGCCGCGTCGTCGCTGGTCTCGCGGCCGACCAGCAGTTCAGCCGGTGCGGGAAGTGCCGGAACGCCGCGCAGAAGCTCGGTCAGCACGCCCGGCGCGATCTTGCAGCCGCAACCGCCACCGTGGGCCAGCGAGGTCAGTCGTTGCGGGGCATCGGCCGTGGAAGGGGCGGGGGACTGCGCGTGCGTGGCCATGCCGACATCTCCTGCGGAAACACGAATGGCGGAAGACAGCAGGAGTCGAACCTACCAGGGAGCGATCGACGCCCCCTACTGGGTTTGAAGCCCAGCCGCATGCCCGGATGCGCATGCCTTCCGAAGTACTGCGGTGCCGGTGCGCTCAGTCGTGGGCCGCGTTCCACTGCAGGTCGCCGCGCGGCCGATGCTGGTCACCGACGCGTCGAGTGTAGCCAACGCGATTGAAGAACTCCAAGATCTGGATGCTGCGTTTGCGCCCCAGGCCGATGGCATCGCGGAAGGCGGCCGCATCCACCGTACCGCTGGCCTGCGACAGCCGTGCGACGATCGCGGCCAGCTCGGCGATGCGGGCCGGCGCATAGAACAGGTCCGGTACCACCTGGAACAGTTCGCCGCGCGCGGCGGCACGCCGCAGGATGGCGCGGACCTCGTCCTCGGGCAGGCCGAAGTCGGTGGCCAGGGTACGCACCCACGGCGGATCGAAACCACCGGCGTGCAGGTGCGGGAGCACGCGTTCCAGCAGCAGGCGTTCACGCTCCGGCGGCGCATGGTCGTGACCGGGCAGGCGCCACCACGCGCCCACGCGCTGCAGCGTGCCGTCGGCCAGCAGGTCCTGCAGCAGCGCATTCCAGAGCCCCGTCGCAAGCGCGGGCAGGGTGCTGCGTTGCAGGCGCCCGCTGTCGACACCGGGTTCGTCCGGGCGTCGCTCGTGCCAGCTGCGCAGTGAGGCAATTACCTGCTCGCGCAGCACTTGCCAGTGCGAGGCGAGGATGACCACCGTGTCTTCGCGGGTGACGATGCGTCGTGTGTCTGCAGGAAGATCGATGCGGTCGGCCGCGCGCCGGCAGTAGCGCTGCAGTGTGGCCATGGGTATCCCCAAGGGCGCCTGCTGCAACAGCGGACCGAGCCCGGCACCTGCGGCCAGTTGCTCCAGTGCGCGCAGCCAGGCGAGCCGTGCCGGGCTGCGCCGGCGCCGCTGCGGAGGCTCCGGATCGAGCACGATGCCGCCGCCCAGCGTGTGGGTGGCCGCCGAATCACGGGCGATGAAGCGATCACCGCACATCGCACAGACCGGCGAATCGAATACCAGCTGCACGAGCTGCCCATCGCCGGAGGGAGCGTCCTCCAGCAACACAAGATGGGCCTGCCGGTGCATCGTGCCCCAGTGGATATGCAGCGGTGCCCAGTCGCGCAACGGTGCGGCCTGCGCGGAAACCCGCAGCCGTACGTCGACACGGAGGGTGGCCAGCAGGGCGCGTGGATCGGCGATCCAGTCGCCACGGTGGATGTCTTCGCGCGCGATGGCAGCCAGGTTCAACGCGCAGCGCTGGCCGGCCATCGCACGTTCGCTGGCCCGGTTCTGCGCGTGGATGCTGCGCACGCGCACATCGGTGGCCGCCGGCATCAGCTGCAGATGTTCGCCAACCGAGGCGACGCCGCCATGCACCGCGCCGGTCACCAGCGTGCCGTGGCCGGCCAATGAGAACACGCGGTCCACCGGCATGCGGAACAGTTCATGGTGCAGCGCGGCCCGTCGCGCGTTGAACTCGTCTGTGGCGCATGCATGCAGGTGGGTGCGCAATGCGTTGATGCCCACATCATCGGGGGAGGTGCTGTTGCAGGCGAACACCGGCGCATCCTGCAGCGGCGTGCCGGCCAGCAGTGCAGCGATCTCGGTCTCGACCTGGGCCATGCGCGCGGCGTCCACCCGGTCGATCTTGGTGAGCGCCACTGCGCCGCGATCCACGCCCAGCAACTGCAGGATCGCCAGGTGCTCGCGGGTCTGTGGCATCACACCGTCGTCGGCGGCAATCACCAGCAGCGCCATGTCGATGCCGGTAGCACCGGCCACCATCGTATGCACGAAGCGTTCATGGCCTGGCACGTCGACGAAACCCAGCGTCGCCGACGCGTCTCCAACTGAGCCCTCCACCGGGACATAGGCATAGCCCAGTTCAATGGAGATGCCGCGCGTGCGCTCTTCCTGCAGGCGATCGGTTTCGATGCCGGTCAGTGCCCGCACCAGGCGCGTCTTGCCATGGTCGATATGCCCGGCGGTGCCGACAATCATGGTTGCAGCGCGCCCCACTGGGCGAGGAAGTCCGCTTCCTCGGACGGTTCCAGGCAACGCAGGTCCAGCCACAATGCGTCCTCGCCGATGCGGCCCAGCACCGGTCGCGGCAGCTGGCGCAGGCGCTTGGCCAGGCGGTCCAGGCCGCCGCGTTGCGCAGTGGTGATGCGCAGGCCGGCACTGCCGAGCTGCGCCTGTGGCTGCGCGCCACTGCCGATCTGGCTGTGCATCCGTGCTTGTTCAAGCATGTAGCCGGCCGGCAGCGCCGAGCGCATCGGCGGAAGCAGGCGCTGGGCCTGCGCATCCATGTCATCCTGTGTCCGCGAGAGCGTACGCAGTGTCGGCAGCCGCTGGGCCAGCAGTTCCGGCTCGCGGTACAGGGCCAGCACCGCCGCCAGCGCGGCCAGGCCCATCTTGTCCATGCGCAGCGCGCGCTTGAGCGGGTTGCGGTTGATCCGCGCGATCAGGTCGGCGCGGCCGGCGATGATGCCGGCCTGCGGCCCGCCCAGCAGCTTGTCGCCACTGAACGAGACCAGGTCGGCGCCCGCCGCCAGCGTTTCCTGCACGGTCGGCTCGTGCGGCAGGCCGAAGGCCGCCAGGTCGCACAGGCTGCCACTGCCCAGGTCCACCACCAGCGGCAGGCCATGGTCGTGCGCGATGGCTGCCATCGCCGCGGTGTTGACCTTGGCGGTGAAGCCGGTGATCGCGTAGTTGCTGGCATGCACCTCCATCAACAGCGCGGTGCGGGCGCCGATGGCATGGGTGAAATCGGCGGGATGGGTACGATTGGTTGTACCCACTTCCACCAGCCGCGCGCCGGCGCTGCGCATCACATCGGGAATGCGGAAGGCACCGCCGATCTCCACCAGTTCGCCGCGCGACACCACCACCTCGCGGCGGTTGGCCAAGCTGTTGAGCAGCAGCAGGACCGCCGCCGCATTGTTGTTGACCACGGTGGCCGCTTCGGCGCCGGTCAGCTCGCAGACCAGCGCCTGCACCCGCGCATCGCGGTCGCCGCGGCGGCCGCGGGCGATGTCGAATTCCAGGTCAACCGGCGCGGTCATCGCGCGGGTGACCGCCTGCACGGTGGCATCGGGCAACAGCGCGCGACCCAGGTTGGTGTGCAGCACGGTGCCGGTCAGGTTGAAGATCGGCTGCAGGTCGAGGCGTGCATCGGCGGCAAGGGCGGCGTCGAGCGCCGCGACCAGTGCCGGGCCTTCAATGGCCTGCCGCAGCTGCTCGGCCGAGAGCTGTGCGGCACCGATGCGCTCGCGCAGCGCCTGCAGGTGTGCGCGCAGCAGCTGGGTGATGCGGCTGCGACCGTGATCTTCGATCAGCGCCGACAGCGCCGGCAGTCGCAGCAGCTTGTCCAGCGAGGGCAGGGCGGCGGCCGATGCCGGGGCGGCGGAGGTGCGTGGCATCGGTCAGTCGTCGTCGGATTGCCACAGCAGCGGATTCTGGCTGGCTCGTGCGTAGCCTTCCTCGCCCAGCAGCAGGTCCAGCGCCAGCGTGCCGAGGTCGTCGGCCACCGGTTCCAGCGCCGGGTCCTTTTCCAGGTACAGGATCTTGCGGTAGCTGTGGCAGTGGTCGCAGGTCTCGGCGCGCACCGCGCTGTCGCGCACGGCTTGGGCGGCATCGCCGTCGGCATTGGCCAGGGCGCGGTAGGCGATGTCCTTGCCAGCGGCGCCACACTGGCTGCATTGCACGCGCACGTAGTGCCACTGGCAGGCGCACAGCGAGCACGACAGATAGCGGTATGAAGCATAGGGCGGGCGGGCCTGCACCACGCTGGCCACCGGCAGGGTGCCGCACAGCGGGCACACGCCAGGCGCATCGGCCAGCGGCCTGAGGTCGCTGGCGCGGAAACTGGCCGTGAGCACGGCCCAGTACACCTGCAACGCATTCATCACCAGCAGCGCCGCCACCGCATCCACCGACGGGGCGTCATCGCGCTCCAGCACGGCGTGCGCCTGCGCATCCAGCCAGGCGTCATCGGCGGCGGCGACGCGCAGAAGTTCGCGCCGGGTTTCCGCCGGCAGCCCGGCTTCGTCGGCACAGTGCCGGCACAGCGTGCGCAGCCAGTCGCGCCAGCGGCCGTCCAGTTGCAGTGTGTTGGCGGGCCGCAAGGGCATGCCGGCACCGGCGGCCGCGCTCGACTGTTGTGCACGCGCCTGAACCTGCAGCGCCTCGCGCTGTTGCGGCGTCAGCTCGTCCAGCAGCGCCTGCTGCGCATCGGCCAGCGCCGCCAGCAGCTGCAGATAGCCACCGATGGCACTGTGCGTGGCGAGGCTGCGCAGTCGCGCCGCGCGTGCAGCGAACAGCGATTCGGTATCGGGCAGGATGATGCGCGGCACGTCGCGCGAGGCGAGCGTCTCGATCTCACCGGGTTCAAGGATGCGTTGCGCCATGCAGGGCCAGCCAGTAGAACCAGCCTCCATCCTCGCCGTTGTCAGCGCTGGCGTCCAGCGCGTTGCCGGCCATTTGAAAGGTTGGGGTCAGATCCGTTTTCCACATGAAAACGGATCTGACCCCATCGGTTGTTACCGTGTTCATCGTGTCGACCAAGGTCGACACCTACCAAAAGCACCGGTGAACTGTCGAAGGCGGGGTGGGTCCGGTTGCGGGGGCGTGAGCCGCATGGATGCGGCGACCGAGCTTACATGGACGTACTTGCAGCGTCCCCCGCAACCGGACCCACCCCGCAACTCCTCAGGAAGCCAGCTTTTGACGTTGACGTTGCTTCTGCAGGTGCAGGGCCACAGGCCCTGCCGCTAGCCCTGTTCCCGCCGCCCGCGCAGGATGTCCCGGAACCATTGCCGGTGATGCTTGTAGGCCCACCCATAGGTCACCTTGCCCTGGGTCATCGCCCGCACAGAGCCCTTGATCCAGAGCGCGGCATAGATGTGCACCACGATCGCACACACCAGTACCCAGCCGAACAACGCATGGGCGAGCACCGAGAAGCGGATCAGCCCGATCGGGAAGAAGTGGCTGAAATACTGCCGCCAGATCACGAAGCCGGTCAGCAGCAGCGCCGACAGGCAGCCGATGATGGCCCAGAACAGCAGCTTCTGGCCGGCATTGAAGCGGCCCACCGGCGGCAGCCTTTCGTCTTCGTTGCGCAGCACGTCGCGCATGCCGCGCATCCACGCACGGTCGTCGGCGGTCGGCAGGTTGTCACGCCACATGCGGATCGCCAGCAATGTGAAGCCCACCACCATGGCCAGGCCGATGAATGGATGCAGGATGCGTGTCCACGGGCCGCCACCGAACAGCTGGGTCAACGGGAACAGGGCAGGGTGGAACAGCGCGAGCCCGGACAGCGCGGTCAGCACGAAGCAGATCGCCACGATCCAGTGATTGATGCGGGTCGGCGCGCGGTAGCGGATGATCTGCCGCGGGTGCGGGGCGTACTTCATGGCCGCTGCTCCTCTTCGATCTTCTTCGCTTCGTGTTCGGCGGCCTCTTCTTCCTCGTCATTGACCGTGTTGCGGCCGATGCCGATGTAATGCAGGAACCCAGCAAAGGCCGTGGCGGCAATCGCCAGCACGCCCAGCGGCTTGGCCACGCCCTTCCAGACTTCCACCATCGGGCTGATCCGCGGGTCCTTGGGCAGGTCGGCATACAGCTCCGGCTTGTCCACGTGCTGCAGCACGTACATCACGTGGGTGCCGCCCACGCCCTGCGGGTCGTACAGGCCAGCGTTCCCGTAGCCGCGCGATTTCAGGTCTTCCACGCGTCCGGCCGCGTGCTCGGTCATCGCCTGCTTGCTGCCGAAGGTGATCGCCCCGGTCGGGCAGGTCTTCACGCAGGCCGGTTCCTGGCCCACCGCCACCCGGTCCGAACACAGCGTGCACTTGTAGGCCTTGTGGTCCTTCTTGGAGATGCGCGGCACATCGAACGGGCAGCCGGTTACGCAGTAGCCACAGCCGATGCAGTTCTCTTCCTGGAAGTCGACGATGCCGTTGGCGTACTGGATGATCGCGCCCGGCGACGGGCAGGCCTTGAGGCAGCCCGGGTCGCTGCAGTGCATGCAGCCTTCCTTGCGGATCAGCCACTCCAGCTTGCCCTTCTCGTCCTCGTACTCGCGGAATTTCATCACCGTCCACGACTGGTCACTCAGATCGGGCGGGTTGTCATAGCTGCCGACACAGCTGCCGACCTCGTCGCGCAGGTCGTTCCATTCCATGCAGGCGACCTGGCAGGCCTTGCAGCCGATGCACTTGCTCACATCGATCAGCTTGGCGACCTGGCCGGTGTGCGCCCCCCGCGCCTCCGGCGAGGGCGTGGTGGTGGCCGAGCGGCGGATGATGTCCAGCGATTGCAGTGACATGGCGTGTCTCCTACACCTTCTCGACCTTGACCAGGATGCACTTCGATTCGGGCGTCTGCGAGTTGCCGTCACCGATGGCGTTGGTCAGCGTATTGGCGATGTAGCCGGGCTTGGCCGCACCGAGGAAGCCCCAATGGATCGGCACGCCCACCTGGTGCACGGTCCGGCCATCGATCTGCAGGGCCTTGATGCGCTTGGTTACCATCGCCACCGCTTCGATGTGCCCGCGCTTGGAACTGACCCGCACCCGGCTGCCGTTGTTGATGCCCAGCTCGTCGGCCAAGGCAGCGCCGATCTCGACGAACTGCTCGGGCTGGATGATGGCGTTGAGCTTGCCGTGCTTGGTCCAGAAGTGGAAATGCTCGGTCAGGCGGTAGGTGGTGGCCACGTGCGGGAACTCATCCGGCGAACCGATCTGGGCACGGTCACTGGCGAACACGCGTGCGGCCGGGTTGTTCAGCGTCAGTGCCTGGCCGGGGCTGAGCGGATTGCTGCGCAGCGGGGTATCGAACGGCTCGTAATGCTCGGGGAACGGGCCTTCGGCCATGCCGGCCTTGGCGAAGAAGCGGGCGATGCCCTCCGGGTTCATGATGAACGGGCCCATGCCGCCAGCGGGATCTTCGTCGGCCTTGAAGTCCGGCACATCCACGTTGCCCCAGTTCTTCCCGTTCCAGGCCAGCAGCATGCGGCGCGGATCGAATGGCCGGCCGGCGACATCGCACGAGGCGCGGTTGTACATCACGCGGCGGTTGGCCGGCCACGCCCACGCCCAGCCCAGCGTATTGCCGATGCCGGTCGGGTCACTGTTGTCACGGCGCGCCATCATGTTGCCGGTCGGGCCCCAGGCACCGATATAGATCCAGCATCCCGACGCGGTGCTGCCGTCGTCGCGCAGGTCGCCGAACGTCGCCAGCTGCTCGCCGGCCTTGCGCACCAGCCTGGTCGGATCCTTCGGATCGAACACGTCCGTCAGCGCCTTGCCGTTGTACTCCATCGCCAGCTCTTCGGGCGTGGGCACTTCTGGGTTGGCATAGTTCCAGGCCAGGTCGCGCACCGGCTCCCACCACGCACCGCCGTCCTTCTCGTACATCGCCTTGATGCGATGGAACAGCTCGGACATGATCTCGATGTCGCTGCGCGCTTCGCCTGGCGGATTGGCACCCTTCCAGTGCCACTGCAGCCAGCGCGAGGAATTCACCACCGCACCGTTCTCCTCGGCGAAGGACGTGGTCGGCAGGCGGAACACCTCGGTCTGGATCGTGCTGGGATCGACGTCGTTCAGCGCGCCGTGGTTCTGCCAGAAGGCGATGGTCTCGGTTTCCAGCGGGTCCATGCTGACCATGAACTTCAGCTTGGAGAACGCGCTGATCAGCTTGCCCTTGTTCGGTGCCGAGGCCAGCGGATTGAAGCCCTGGCAGATGTAGCCGTGGATCTTGCCTTCGTTCATCAGCTCGTACGCCTGCAGCATGTCGTATGGCTTGTCGAGCTTGGGCAGGTAATCGAAACACCAGTTGTTGTCGGCGGTGGCAGCGTCGCCCCACCACGATTTCATCAGGCTGACGTGGAACTTCGGGTAGTTCTGCCAGAACGACATCTGGTTGGCGCGCAGCGGCTTCTGCGTGCGCTTGGCGATGTAGGCGTCGTAGTCCTGCTCGTCCTGCCTCGGTAGCGTCAGGTAGCCGGGCAACAGGTCGGACATCAGGCCGATGTCGGTCAGGCCCTGGATGTTGGAATGCCCGCGCAGCGCGTTCATGCCGCCTCCGGCCACGCCGATGTTGCCCAAAAGCAGCTGCACCATGGTGCCGGCACGCACGTTCTGCGCACCGATCGAGTGCTGCGTCCAGCCGAGGGCGTACAGGATGGTCATCGCCTTGTCCTTGCCGGCGGTGGACGCGATCATGTCCCAGATCTGGCGGATGCTGTCGGCCGGCGTGCCGCAGATGCGCTCGACCATCGCCACGGTATAGCGCGCGTAATGCTGCTTGAGCAGGTTGTAGACGCAGCGCGGGTCCTTCAGCGTCGGGTCGCTGCGTACGTAGCCGTCGTCACCGTAGGCGTAGTCCCAGCTGGAGCGGTCGTAGCTGCGCTTTTCTGCGTTGTAGCCCGAATACAGGCCGTCCTTGAAGGCGAACTCGTCCTTCACCAGGAACGACATGTCGGTGTAGTTCAGCACGTACTCGTGCTGGATGCGGTCCTCGGTCAGCAGGTAGTTGATCAGGCCGCCCAGGAACACGATGTCGGTACCGGTGCGGATCGGCGCGTACACGTCGGCCACCGCGGCCGAGCGGTTGAAGCGCGGATCGACCACGATCAGGCGTGCCTTGTTGTGTGCCTTGGCCTCGGTTACCCATTTGAACCCGCACGGGTGTGCCTCGGCGGCATTGCCACCCATGATCAGGATCAGGTCGGCATTCTTGATGTCGACCCAGTGGTTCGTCATCGCACCACGGCCTAGCGTCGGGGCAAGACCTGCCACCGTCGGGCCGTGTCAGACACGTGCCTGGTTGTCGAATGCCAGCATGCCGAGGGAGCGGACGACCTTGTGGGTCAGCACCGCGGTTTCATTGCTGGTGGCCGAGGCCGCCAGCATGCCGGTGGTCAGCCAGCGGTTGACCGTCTGCCCGGCCTCGTTCTTCTGCACGAAGTTGGCATCGCGGTCTTCCTTCATCAGCCGCGCGATGCGGTCCAGCGCATCGTCCCAGCTCAGCCGCTTCCACTCGTTGGAGCCCGGCGCGCGGTACTCGGGGTAGAGCAGGCGCGACTTGCTGTGGATGATGTCGGCCAGGCCGGCACCCTTCGGGCACAGCGTGCCGCGGTTGACCGGGTGGTCCGGGTCGCCTTCGATATGGAAGATGCTCGGTTCGGCGTTCTTGGCGCCATCGCCGAGGCTGTACATCAGGATGCCGCAGGCCACCGAACAGTACGTACAGGTGTTGCGGGTCTCGGTCGCGCGGGTCAGCTTGTATTGCCGGACCTCCGCGAGCGCGATGCCGGGCGCGAAGCCCATCAGTGCCAGGCTGGAGCCGACCAGGGTTGTCCCGGTCACTTTCAGGAACTGGCGGCGGCTCATCGATGGCATGCCGTTCTCCTGGGATGGCGGGGAGGCGCAGGCCTCCGGGCTGTCGTTGGGTACGGCCGGTTATAGCACAGGCCCCCGCATGCCCATGTGGCACAAGGCGCGGCGCCTGCCGGACGGGCCCGGAAAGAGCCTGCTCTGGTAAAGTTGCGTGCCCGCCCCCCGGGGAAGCGTCTGCCGGGCCTGGTTCCAGGATGTTCCGCGCAGCCCCCGCCGTCCTGCCGCGATCCGCCGCGCCGGACCTGGAACATCGAGGAAAAATTTTGCGAAATCAACCAGTTGGGAGCCGTGCATGAGCGCCCCGTCGAAGCCGTCGGACGCCGTGGCGCGCGGCACGCTGTACATCGTGGCCGCCCCGTCCGGCGCCGGCAAGAGCAGCATCGTCAACGCCACCCTGGCGCGTGACCCGCAGATCGCCCTGTCGATTTCCTTCACCTCGCGCGCGATGCGCCCGGGTGAGGTGAACGGCCAGCACTACCACTTCGTCAGTGCCGAGAAGTTCGAGCAGATGATCGCCGCCGGCGACTTCTTCGAACACGCCTGGGTGCACGGCGACTGGAAGGGCACGGCCCGGCAATCGGTGGAGCCGCAGCTGGCCGCCGGCCAGGACGTGCTGCTGGAGATCGATTGGCAGGGCGCCCAGCAGGTGCGGCAGCTGGTGCCGGGCACGGTCACCGTGTTCATCCTGCCGCCGTCCAAGCAGGCGTTGCAGGACCGCATGCGCAAGCGCGGCCAGGACAGCGAGGCGGTCATCGCTCAGCGGCTGGGGGCAGCCCGCGATGAAATGCTTCACTTCAACGAGTTCGACTACGTCATCGTCAACGAGGTGTTCGACACTGCCGTGGACGAGCTGTGCGCCATCTTCACTGCCAGCCGCCTGCGCCGGGAGGCCCAGAAGGTGCGCCACGCCGCCCTGATCCAGGCCCTGCTGACCCCCGATCCGGGTGCAACTGACTGATTCCAAAAGAATCGATGGGGGGTTGGCTTGATTTTGTCCAGCCCCTGCCAGTACACTCCGTCCCCTTTCCCTCATTCGACTGAGCGGCCGACCGGTCGCCGGGAGCCCGTATGGCCCGCATCACCGTAGAAGATTGCCTGGAAGTCGTTAACAACCGTTTCGAACTGGTCATGATGGCATCCAAGCGTGCCCGCCAGCTCGCCAACGGCGTGCAGGCCACGCTGGACAACAGCGAGACCGAGGACAAGCCGACCGTGCTGGCGCTGCGCGAAATCGCCGCCCGCAAGATCGACAACGCGCTGATCGACGAAGTCGAGAAGGCCGAGCGTGAGCGCGCCGAGCGCGAAGCGCTGGAGTGGGCCGCCGCCGAAGTGGTGGCCGACGAAGACATGTCCAAGAACGACGATTGATCGCATCGATCAACCTAATCGTTGGATACACCGAACAGCCCGCCCCGTGCGGGCTGTTTCGCATTCAGGATTTGCCGTAAACGTCGCGCTGGAATAGGCTGCGGGCATGAACCCAGGCCCCACTGCCAAGGTCGCCGCAGCCCCCACTGCCGCCGTACCCGACTACGTCCTCCAGCTCGAACGCGCCGCCCATTACCTGCCGCCGGAACAGCTGCCGCTGCTGCGCCGTGCCTGGGAAGTCGGAGCCTCCGCGCACGCTGGGCAGACGCGCAAGTCGGGCGAGCCCTACATCACCCACCCGGTGGCCGTGGCCCAGGTGCTGGCCGAGCTCGGCCTGGACGTGGAAGCGCTGATCGCTGCGATCCTGCACGACACCATCGAAGACACCCCGCTGACGCGCGAGGCGCTGGCCGCCGAGTTCGGCGAAGCCGTCGCCGAACTGGTCGACGGTGTCACCAAGCTGGACAAGCTGAAGTTCCGCGACCGCCAGGAAGCGGCCGCCGAGAGCTTCCGCAAGATGCTGCTGGCGATGTCGCGCGACCTGCGCGTGATCATGATCAAGCTGGCCGACCGCCTGCACAACATGCGTACGCTGGGTGCGCAGAGCCGCGAAGCGCGCGGCCGCATCGCCCGCGAGACGCTGGAGATCTACGCGCCGATCGCCCAGCGCCTGGGCATGAGCCTGGTCAAGAGCGAGCTGCAGAACCTGGGGTTCAAGGCGCTCTACCCGTGGCGCCACGCCATCATCGAAAAACACATCCGCAGCCAGCCGGTGGTGCGTCGCGAAGCGATGGCACAGGTGGAAGTGCAGCTGTCGCAGCGCCTGGCCAAGGAGGGGATCGAGCATCGGCTGATCAGCCGCATCAAGACCCCGTGGAGCATCTACAACAAGATGCGCGACGAGAACAAATCCTTCGACCAGGTGATGGATGTGTTCGGCTTCCGCCTGGTCGTGCGCAGCGTGCCCAGCTGTTACCACGCGCTGGGCTCGGTGCACGCCACCTTCAAGCCGCTGGATGGGCGCTTCCGCGATTTCATCGCCATTCCCAAGGCCAACGGTTACCAGTCGCTGCACACCGTGCTGTTCGGGCCGTATGGCTCGCCGATCGAAGTGCAGATCCGTACCGAGGAAATGGACCTGATCGCCGAGCGCGGCGTGGCCGCGCACTGGACCTACAAGTTCGGTGGTGATTCGCCCAACAGCGCGCAGAGCCGCGCCCACGCCTGGATCGTCGAGCTGATCGACTCGCAGCGCGCCGCCGGTTCCTCGCTGGAATTCCTCGACAACGTCAAGGTCGACCTGTTCCCGGACGAGGTCTACCTGTTCACCCCGAAGGGCAAGATCCTGGCCCTGCCGCGCAATTCCACCGCGCTCGATTTCGCCTACGCGGTGCACACCGACGTCGGCAACATGGCGGTGGCCTCGCGCGTGGACAAGAAACTGGTGCCACTGCGCACCAAGCTGGTGTCGGGCCAGTCGGTGGAGATCATCACCGCACGCTCGGCCACGCCGAAACCGCAGTGGCTGGAATTCGTGGTCACCAGCAAGGCACGCACCGCCATCCGCCACCAGCTCAAGCAGCTGGAACACGAAGATGCCGTGCAGCTCGGCCACCGCATGCTCGACCGTGCGCTGGAAGCGATGGATTCGTCGCTGGAGCGGCTGCCGAAGGGGCGCCTGGATGCGTTCCTGGCCGAGCACCGTTTCCCGCGCCTGGAGGCGCTGCTGGCCGAGGTCGCGCTGGGCAACTGGATGCCGACCCAGGCCGCGCAGGCGCTGATGGCCTACGCCGAACTGCGTGGCGGCCCGCATTCGCGCCACCATTCGCAGGAGAAGATCCTGATCAACGGCAGCGAGCGCGGCGTGGTCACCTTCGCCGGCTGCTGCCAGCCGATTCCCGGCGACGAGATCATGGGCTACCACACCGCCGGCAAGGGCATCGTGGTGCACCGGATGGACTGCCCGAACCTGGCCGAGCTGCGCAAGTCGCCCGAGCGCTGGGTGCCGATTGGCTGGGACACCACCGTCTCCGGCGACTACGACACCTCGCTGGTGGTGGAAGTGGAGAACGGCACCGGCGTGCTGGCGCAGCTGGCCGCCGCCATCGCGCAGAGCCACTCCAACATCGAGCGCGTGGACTACCTGGACCGCGATTTCAACGCCGCCGTGCTGGCGTTCAACATCCAGGTGCGCGACCGCAACCACCTGGCCGAAGTGATGCGCCGCCTGCGCCGCCTGTCGGTCGTGCAATCGGTACGCCGCCAGTAGGTCCTGCGCGGACCGGTAGTGCCGGCCGCTGGCCGGCAACCCATGTATCCTCGACGGCATCGCGATTGCCGGCCAGCGGCCGGTACTACCGAAGCGGCGCGGTGGATCCGCGCCATGCGTGGATGCACCCCCAGCCGGTACAATCACCGCTCTGTTTTCCCCCAAAGCACCGGAGCGACCCATGTCCCGCCAGATCATCAACACCGAAAAGGCCCCCGCTGCCATCGGCCCGTACTCGCAGGCCGTGCGCGCCGGCAACACCGTGTATTTCTCCGGCCAGATCCCGCTCGATCCGGCCACCGGCGACATCGTCGGCGCCGGTGACGTCGAAGCGCAGGCCCGTCGCGCCTTCGACAACCTCAAGGCCGTGGCCGAGGCCGCTGGCGGCTCGCTCGACAAGGTCGTGCGCCTGGGCCTGTACCTGACCGACCTGGGCGAGTTCGCCAAGGTCAACGCGGTCATGCAGGACTACTTCCAGGCCCCGTACCCGGCCCGTTCCACCATCGAAGTGTCCGGCCTGCCGAAGGGCGCCAACTTCGAGGTCGATGCGGTGATGGTCATCGACTGACCGCCACGTGGCACGCAAGGCGGCGGTCACTCCGGTCCTGTCACCGTCCGGCGAAGCATCCCTGGCGATGCTCGCCGGCGTCGGTCCGGCCGTGGCCGCCAAACTGCAGGCGCGTGGGCTGGCCACCCTGCAGGATCTCTGGCTTCACCTGCCCCTGCGCTATGAAGACCGGACCCGGCTGACCCGCATCGAAGACCTGCGCAACGGCGTGCCGGCCCAGGTCGAAGGGCGGGTGGTCGCGGTAGAGCGCGGCATGCGCTACCGGCCGATGCTGAAAGTGGCGGTGGAGGACGAAGGGCAGGGCACCCTGGTGCTGCGCTTCTTCCATTTCCGCCAACAGCAGGTCGGCCAGTTCGCGGTCGGCAACCGGCTGCGCTGCTTCGGCACGCCCAAGCCCGGCCACCTCGGCCTGGAAATCGTCCATCCCAGTTACCAGGTGCTGGGGCGCAACGACGATCCTGAACTCGGCGACCGCCTCGACCCGGTGTACCCCACCGTCGAAGGCGTCGGCCCGATGACCATGCGCAAGCTGATCGGCCAGGCGCTGGACCGCCTGCCCGAGGAAAGCGCGCTGGAACTGTTGCCCGGCGGCTGGCTCGATGGCCTCGGCCTGCCGTCGCTGCGCAGCGCGCTGCTGACCGTGCACCGGCCACCACCGGATGCCGACCTGGCCGCGCTGGCCGCCGGCACGCACCCGGCGCAGCGCCGCCTGGCGATGGAAGAACTGCTGGCCCACCACCTCAGCCTGCGCCGCCAGCGCATTGCATTGCAGGCACACCACGCGCCGCCGCTGGCGGGCCCCGGCAAGCTGGCCAAGGCACTGCTGAAGCAGCTGCCGTTCGCCCTGACCGGTGCGCAGGCGCGCGTGTTCAAGCAGATCCGCGAAGACCTCGCGCGCCCCAGCCCGATGCTGCGCTTGGTGCAGGGCGATGTGGGTTCCGGCAAGACCGTGGTCGCTGCGCTGGCCGCGATGCTGGCGGTGGAGCAGGGCAAGCAGGTTGCGTTGGCCGCACCCACCGAACTGCTGGCCGAGCAGCACCTCAACAACCTGCGCGGCTGGCTGGAGCCGCTGGGCGTGCGCATCGCCTGGCTGGCCGGCAAGGTCACCGGCAAGGCACGCGCCAAGGTGATGGCGCAGGTCGCCAGCGGCGAAGCGCAGGTGGTGGTGGGTACCCACGCGCTGATGCAGGAGGCGGTGGTGTTCCAGGATCTGGCCCTGGCCATCGTCGACGAGCAGCACCGTTTCGGCGTGCACCAGCGCTTGGCGCTGCGCGACAAGGGCGCGGGAGGCAACAGCGTGCCGCACCAGCTGGTGATGACCGCCACGCCGATTCCGCGCACGCTGGCGATGTCCGAATACGCGGACCTGGATGTGTCGGCCATCGATGAGCTGCCGCCGGGCCGCACGCCGGTACAGACCGTCGCCCTCAACAATGACCGCCGCCCGGAGCTGATCGAGCGCATCGCGCTGGCCTGCGAGGAAGGGCGGCAGGTCTACTGGGTGTGCACGCTGATCGAGGAAAGCGAAGAGCTGGATGCCACTCCGGCGCAGGCCACCTATGAATCGCTGCAGGCACTGCTGCCCGGCGTGCGCGTGGGGCTGGTGCACGGGCGGCTGAAAGCGGCCGAGAAGCTGGCGACGATGGTGGCCTTCAAGGCCGGCGAGATCGACCTGCTGGTCGCGACCACGGTCATCGAAGTGGGCGTGGACGTACCGAATGCTTCGCTGATGGTGATCGAGAACGCCGAGCGCCTCGGCCTGGCCCAGCTGCACCAGCTGCGCGGCCGCGTCGGCCGTGGTTCGGCGGTGTCGCGCTGCGTGCTGCTGTACCAGGCTCCGCTTTCGCAGATGGCGCGCGAGCGCCTGCAGACCATGCGCGAAACCAACGATGGTTTCGTCATCGCCGAGAAGGATCTGGAACTGCGCGGCCCCGGCGAACTTCTGGGCACCCGCCAGACCGGCCTGGCCGGTTTCCGCATCGCCGACCTGGCCCGCGACGCCGGGCTGCTGCCCGGCGTGCACGCACTGGCCGAGCGCCTGCTGGAGCAGCAGCCTGCACTGGCCGATCGGGTGGTGCAGCGATGGATCGGCACCGCCGTGCGCTACGCCTCGGCGTAAGCACCCCGGGGTCAGAGCCCTTTGCGCAGCAATGGCCTCTGACCCCATTTCCGGCACGCTCATCCACGCACGGCGTGGATCTACTGTAGAGCCGAGCCCACGCTCGGCTGCTGTGCGCGCTGCGCGCGGGAGTCGAGCATGGCTCTACTCTACAGAGAGCTCTTCCCCGCCATCCGCGGGAAACCCGTTCTTGACGTTGCTGTTGAAGTTGCCGGCCAGCGGCCGGCACTACCGCGGGTGCAGGGCGCAGCCCTGCCGCCCCCCATACTTGCAACGGTCATCATCCCGGTCCACACTTCGTTGCCGATCTGAAGACGGCAACGATGACCCACAAGATCCCCCTGTTGATCGACACCGATCCCGGTGTGGACGACGCCCTGGCCCTGCTGATGGCCTTTGCCGATGAACGGCATGACGTGGTCGCCCTGACCATCGCCGCCGGCAATGTCGGCCTGCAGTACACGGTCCGCAACGCCCTCAAGCTCTGCGACATCGTCGGCCGCACCGACGTGCCGGTGTTTGCCGGCAGCCCGGATCCGCTGCTGCATCCTTCCGTTGATGCTGCCCACGTGCATGGCCGTGATGGCTATGGCGACGTGGACCTGCCGCCGCCCAGCCGCCAGGCCGAAGCCGAGCACGCCGCACTGGCGATCCTGCGCCTGTCACACGTGCATGCCGGCGAACTGATGCTGGTGATGCTGGGCCCGCTGACCAACCTGGCACTGGCACTGAAGCTGGACCCGACCCTGCCCCAGCGCATCAAGCGCATCGTGGTGATGGGCGGTGCGGTCACCTGCCACGGCAACATCACTCCGGCGGCCGAATTCAACATCGCCTTCGATCCGGAAGCTGCGCACGTGGTGTTCACCGCGTTCAAGCACCTGCTGGTGTCGGACTGGGAGGCCACTGTTGCCCACGGCCTGCCGCTGGAAGAAGCCGAGAAATGGCTGCAGGCCGATTCCGATCGCGCCCGCTTCTACGAGCTGATCTCGCGCAAGACCCGTGGCCTGTCCGAGGACAGCAAGGGCGGGCGCTGGTACACCGCCGACGCGGTGGCCATGGCCTGGGCACTGAACCCGGAAGGGCAGCTGCGGGTCGAGTCGCGTCCGCTGAACGTGGAGCTGAATGGCACGTTCAGCCGCGGCGCCACCATCGTCGACTGGAACCGCCAGACCGGCCAGCCGGACAACTGCGATCTGCTGATGGCCTACGACCAGGGGCGTTTCGAGGCCCTGGTGCGCCAGGCCCTGGGCGCGGACTGACGTCCGTTGCCCGGCACCGGTTGCCCCGAGCGGCAACCGGTGCTTATAATGCCGCTCTTGACCACCAGCCCATTTACGGTGTGAGCCCATGAAGGCCGATATCCATCCGAACTACCGCGACGTCGTCTTCCATGACGTCACCTCCGATTTCAAGATCCTGACCCGCTCCACCATGGCGACGAAGGAAACCATCCAGTGGGAAGACGGCAACGAATACCCGCTGGTCAAGGTTGAAATTTCCTCGGCTTCGCACCCGTTCTACACGGGCAAGCACAAGGTCATCGACACCTCGGGCCGCATCGACAAGTTCCAGAAGCGCTACGCGCGCTGATCTGTCGATCCAGCTTCGAACCGACGGCCGCGCTCTGCGCGGCCGTTTGTTTTTCCCCAACGCCAACCCAACGGGCGTTTGGATGGACAGAACACTGCGTTCGTGTGACAACGCTTTTGCCGATCCGGGCCGCTTGCTGGCCGGGTTCTGGCCGCCTGCCGTCTACGACTTCTGTCTAGCGCCGGGCAAATGCTGCTGTGCGATAATGGCATGATCCCCGGCACAGGCCGAGGACGTCATTCACGTGCCTGACCAATGCGCTTGGGCAGGCGCCTTCCCATGAAGGAGCGCACACAGTGTCCGATCTTGATCAGGTCACGCTCAACGCCGGCGATAAGTCCGTCGTTCTGCCCGTCATCAAACCCACCCTTGGCAACGACTGCGTCGACATCGCGAAGCTGACCAAGGAAACGGGGTTCTTCACCTACGATTCCGGCTTCACCGCGACGGCCAGCTGCAAGTCCGCCATCACTTACATCGACGGCGACAAGGGCGTGCTGCTGTATCGCGGCTACCCGATCGAGCAGCTGTCGGAAAAGTCGAGCTACGTCGAAGTGGCCTACCTGCTGATCAACGGCGAGCGCCCGAGCGCCGAGCAGCTGAAGGCCTTCACCGATGAGCTGACTGCCGAAGCCAATGTCGACGACTCGATCAACACCCTGATCGGCAGCTTCGCCAAGGACGCCCACCCGATGGCCATCCTGGCTGCTGCGATCGCGCAGCTGTCGGCCATCTACCACGACTCGCTGGACCTGTCCGACGCCGAACAGCGCCGCCAGGCCGCCGTGCGCCTGATCGCCAAGGTGCCGACCCTGTCGGCGCTGATCTACCGCCATGGCAAGGGCCTGCCGGCCAACAAGCCGGACACCTCGCTGGACTACGTCAGCCGCTTCCTGAAGCAGACCTTCGAGTCGGCTGACGGCCAGTACGATCTGAACCCGGACGTGGTCAAGGCGCTGGACCTGCTGTTCATCCTGCACGCCGACCACGAGCAGAACGCCTCGACCTCGACCGTGCGCCTGGTCGGTTCCACCGGTGCCAACCCGTACGCGTCGGTTGCCGCGGGTGTCACCGCGCTGTGGGGTCCGGCCCACGGTGGTGCCAACGAAGCCGTGCTGAAGATGCTGGAAGAGATCGGCACCGCCGACAACGTCGAGTCCGCCGTGGTCAAGGCCAAGGACAAGACCTCCGGCTTCCGCCTGATGGGCTTCGGCCACCGCGTCTACAAGAACTTCGATCCGCGCGCCAAGGTCATCGGCGAGATGACCAGCAAGGTGCTCAAGCAGCTGGGCGTGCAGGATCCGCTGCTGGACGTGGCCGTGAAGCTGGAACAGGCTGCGCTGCAGGACGAGTACTTCGTCGCGCGCAAGCTGTACCCGAACGTCGATTTCTACAGCGGCATCATCTACAAGGCGCTGCAGATCCCGACCGAAATGTTCACTGTCATGTTCGCCCTGGGCCGTACCTCCGGCTGGGTGTCGCATTGGCTGGAACAGCAGGTTGATCCGGAAATGAAGATCGGCCGTCCGCGCCAGGTCTACACCGGCAGCGACGTGCGCGACTACCAGGGCTGATCGCCCCGCGTAGGTTGTGCTGGAAGCGCCCCGCATCTGCGGGGCGTTTTTTTTTGCCGCCGCGCGGGTGGGTGCCAACCTGGGCTGGCACGCTCTCCACTGCGACAAGAGCGCGTGATTCAAGGGTCTCGCCAGCTTCACAAGCGCTCGCGCAGCCTCAGGGCGCCCGCTGCATCCGCAGCCCCTGATCCGGAGCATCCACTGCATGAGTACCCGATTCGATCCACCCGAGCGCGGCCCGCTCGGCCCCGAGGTGACCACCGTCGTCGCCGCCCCCATTGTTCCGCCCGCCAGCGAAAGTGCGGTGTCGTGGGGGGCAATCTTCGCTGGCGCCGCCGCCGCCGCTGCACTCTCCCTCATCCTGTTGATCCTCGGCGTGGGCCTGGGGCTGTCGTCTGTGTCGCCCTGGTCGTTCGAAGGCGTCAGCAAGGAAACCTTCGGCTGGTCCAGCATCGCCTGGCTCACCTTCACTGCACTGGCCGCCTCCGGCCTGGGGGGGTATCTGGCGGGTCGCCTGCGTACCAAGTGGACGCAGATCCACGGCGACGAAACCTACTTCCGCGACACCGCGCACGGCTTCGTGTCGTGGGCGGTGGCCACGCTGCTGACGGCGGGCCTGCTGACGTCGGCCATCGGTGGCGTGCTGGGTGCGGGGGCAAAGGTGGCCGGCGCCACCGCCGGGGCCGCTGCGTCCACGGTCGGCGTGGCTGCAGCCGGTGCCAGCGGCGCTGCGACGGCTGCACCGGAAGGTGACCTCGACTATTGGGTGGATTCGCTGTTCCGCAGCACGGCCCACGCAGGGCCGGCCGATCCTGCAGCGCCGCCGCCGGGCGCGCCGATGGACCCGAATGCCGCGCCGCCGCCGGCACCGGGCGCCGGTCCACGCGACGCGCGCATCGCCCCGCCGCCGCGACCGCTGCCGGGCAACGGTCCGATCGGCGACCGCCGCGAAGTGCGCGCCGAAGTGAACCGCATCATCGTCAACAGCCTGCACGGGGAGGGCCTGGATCCGGCCGATACCCAGTACCTGTCACAGCTGATCGCGCGCGAGACCGGGATGAGCCCGGCTGAAGCGCAGGCCCGGGTGACCGATGTGCAGACGCGCATGCGTGCAGCGCTGGAGAAGGCCAAGAACACCGCCAAGCAGGCTGCCGACGATGCGCGGAAGGCGACCGCCTACGCCGCGTTGTGGCTGTTCATCACGCTGCTGATCGGCGCGTTCTTTGCCAGCCTCAGCGCCACCTGGGGCGGCCGCCGCCGCGACCTGTAATTCCACCCTTCCATGCAAGGAGAACTGCCATGAAGATGATTCTGCTCTGGTTGCTGGGCGTGCCGATTCCGCTGCTGATCCTGTACGCGATCTTCTTCTGATCGCGCGCCACCGCACCGTGTCATCAGGCCGCCGAAAGGCGGCCTGATGCCATCCAGCGGATGCACGCCCCGCGTGGATGCCCACGGTAGAGTCGAGCCATGCTCGACTCTACAAATGCCATGCAATGAGGTTTCTTGCATTCAATCAGTGAGGAAAGTTGCATAACTCTCAAACGTTGAGCACTTTCAAGAATTCTCCTTAACGTTCAACGTTTTAGGAATGCTTGAATGGCCTGCATGGCAATGGATTCCTAACATTCTCTCCGTCGCCCGCACCCATCCCCGCGGGCGGCGCTTCCCTCCCTTTTCTCCTTGGGGAGGGGAGCTTTCATATTCCCCCTTGTCCGAGAGAGACAACCATGCACGCCATTATCAAGAAGGCCGCGCTCGCTGCAGCGCTGGCTACTGCTTCGCTGTCCGCGCACGCGCTGGAAACCAAGATCACCGTCTATGCCGACGTCGACCCGACGCTGGCGCTGCTGCGCGATGACGGCACTCCGCTGCCGGACACCGTGCAGCTGACCCACGATCCGCTGCGTGGCCTGCTGCCGTCGACGCAGCAGGTGCGCATCCATTCCAATGACGAAACCGCGGACATCGAGGTGCGCCTTGGCCACGATCCGGTCCTGATCAATGGCGCCACGCGCGTGCCGCTGGCCGTCAGCCTGAATACCGATGCGCTGACCACTGCGGTCACCGAGTTCAAGGCGGCTGACCTGTTCAACGGCGCCAGCTCGACCCCGGGTGCGTCCATCTCGATGCCGCTGACCATCGCCCAGGCCGGTACCGGCGGCCCGCTTACGGTCAACGGCCGTTACGAAGGCATGGTCTACATCGTCATGAACCAGAAGCCCTGATCCACGGCTTCCCGCGCCGGCCCGCACTCCGGGCCGGCCGCTACTGCAGCGGTACCCCCAATGACCCCACACGCCCCCGCCGTTACCCGGCTGGCGGTCGCGCTCGCCCTGGCACTGGCTGCTCCCCTGGCCGCAGCCCGCGGCGTCCCCGCCGGCTTTGAGGATCTGGTCGAAGGCCAGACCGAACAACTCGACATCCAGCTGTTCGGCCGCTCGGCCGGACTGTCGCCGGTGCGCGTGACCTTGGAGCACGTGCAGCTGGAAGAGCCGGCGCGCGTGCTCCAGGCTCTGGACCTGCCGGCCGAAGCACAGGCGGCGCTGTTGCCGGCGTTGTCGCAGCCGCTGCCGCGCAACAGCCATCTGGCGTGCCGCTTTGGCGGGGCGACGGCGGGTTGTGGCTACCTCGATCCACCCGAAGACCCCACTGCGGCGCGCGCGCTGTACGACGAAGGCGAGGGCGCGGTGCGCCTGTTCGTGGCGCGGCAGTGGATTCCCGGAGAGCCGGCCGCCGAGCGTTACCACACGGTCACGGCCAACGCCGAAAACGCCTTCCTGCACCAGCAGACGCTCAACGTCAGCGGCGGCCGCGACCATCAGGCGCTGTCCGCGCGCGGCGTAGGCACGCTGGGACTTTTTGATCGCGCTCACCTGTCCGCCGACTGGTACTACACCCAGCAGCGCTACCGCAGCCGAAGCGACGACGACTTCCAGTTCGACAACGTCTATTACCGCCATGACCTGGGCCAGGCGCACTACCTGCAGGCCGGGCGCATGGACCGCCGCAACCTGTCCAGCCCGCAGGGCGGCACCTTCAGTTTCAGCATGCTGCCGCTGGACCGTTTCCAGGGCGCGCGCGTGGGCACCACCCAGGCCTATGTGGACACCGATGCCGCCGTGCAGGCCACGCCGCTGACGGTGCTGCTGGCGCGCGACGCACGCGTCGATGTGTTCGATGGCGAGCGGCTGCTGCAGACGTTCTACCTGCAAGCGGGCATCAACCAGATCGACACGCGCAATTTCCCGTTCGGCAACTACCTGGTGCGCATGCGCGTCTACGAGGACGGTGTGCTGGTGCGCACCGAGGAGGCGCCGTTCGACAAGGGCGGCGACTGGACCAACAGCCAGTGGCAGTGGTTCGTGCAGGGCGGCCGCCGCAACGAGCGCCGCAGCGACCGCTTCGACGGCGAACGCGTGGCGATGGCCGGCCTGCGCGTGCCGCTGGGCCGCGACGCCGCGCTTACCGCCGGTGTCGCCAACCTTGGCGGACACAGCTACGGTGAGCTGCGCCTGGACCTGCGCCACGTGCTGGCCACCCATGAGATGCGCGCCACGCTCAGCGGCATGCGGGGCAGCGACGGCAGCAACGGCCAGCAGCACCAGCTGTCGTACCGGCGCAAGGCGTCGTGGAATCTCTACCAGCAGCGCATGTGCGGCAAGGCCTGCCAGTTCGAGGCCGATGCACGCGACCAGCTGGGCTGCACCAACTCACTCAGCGGCTCGATGTCGCTGCCGGTGGCCGGTGGCAATGTCTACGTGGGCTATACGCGGCGCCAGACCTGGCGCACCGGCTGGCATCAGCCCGGATTCGAGCAGGACCCGTTCTTCGGCCTGGAGCCATTGCTGCCGCCGGGCCCGCTGGAGCCGCGCCGCGAGCCGGTGCTGAGCCGCACCTGGCAGGCCAGCTTCAGTCGCAGCCATCGCTGGCAGGACTTCAGCGTGTCCACGCGCGTGGGCCTGTGGCAGCAACGCAGTGCCGACAGCGTGCGCGGCAGCAACGAGCGTGACCGTGGCATCTACTTCAACCTCAGCCTGACCCGCCTGCAGCGCAACCATGACAGCAGTGGCCAGCGCCGCTACGCCGTGAATGTACGCCAGCCCCAGCATCAGCGCCCGGCCATCGATTACAGCGTGGGCCAGAGCCTGCGCCAGGAGCGGGATACGCACTATCGCGAGCTGAATACCGAACTGCGTGCCAACAACAATGACCGCTACAGCGCCTCGCTGAGTGGCCAGCTGCAGAACGGCATCGGCAACACCACCGCCAGCATCGCGCACTATCAGCAGCGCGGGCGTGGCGAGACCGGCTACAGCGGCAGCCACAGCTCGGGCTTCGCACTGGGCCGCCGCGGTTTCTACTGGAGCGGTGCCAACGGCGCGGAGGCCGGCCTGGCCGTGCAGGTAGACGGTTTCGACGATGCCGACCTGCATGGCGTGGCCGCAGAACTGCAGGTGAGTGGGTCGCGCCGACAGCGTCTGCAGATCGGCGAGCGCCGGCTGCTGCCGCTGTCGTCGTACCAGTCGCATCGCGCCGAAGTACAGGACGCCAGCACGCTGGACAGCATTGCCGCGATCCGCGTGACCGGTGTGGGCGGCGCACGGCCGATGTTCCTCACGCCCGGCAAGCTGATGCGCATGCCGGTGCCGATCGAAGTGACCTACACCTTCATCGGCAATGCCAAGGACCTGGCGGGGTCGCCGCTGGGCGGCGCCCGCATCCTCAACGCGCCGGTGCCCGGCACCAGCGCCAACGGCAGCTTCGTTGCCGATTTCCCGCGTCGCGAAACAACGCTGTACCTGCTGCAGGACGACCGCCTGCTGCATTGCCCGTTGCAGGTGCGCGAGCGCCGCCAGGTGGTGCTGCTGGTCGGCGCCGTGCACTGCGAGCCGCTGGCCGTGGCCCAGCTGCCGCCCGAGATCCGCCAGCAGGCCCGCGTGACCCGCCTGCTGCAGGAACGCGCGTTGATTGCCGCCACACCCCAGACCGCTGCTGCAGGAGGTACGCGATGAGCCGGCGTTGGTTGTTTGTGTTGATGCTGGTATGTGCGCTGGTGCTGGTGATGCCACGGGCGTGGGCGCAGTGGCCGCCGGAGACGCATCCGACGGACCAGAGCAGGGACATCGTGATGAGCTGGGATCGCTCGGCGGTGCCGGGTGATGTGGAGCTGTGGGCGCCGCGGACTGTGCTGGGGTTCAGTCACGACCTCGCGTTCAAGTATGGGCAGATCCATGTGGTTTGTGGGTCTGCTTCTGATAGTGAGTTTGGGCGGTGCCCGACGGAAAGTGAGCCGAGCATGTCAGGGGGAACAACAGAGATTGCGTTGCGTCTCGTTGATCTGAGAACTGGCCTGCAAACAGAGATTCGTGCGGTGGGAAGCCTGCAGCGGGCTATGTCGGGCTATCGCTGCGCTAGCGATCTCTGGGACAGTGACAAGCGCATTCTGAACGGATCATTCTGGTTCACCTGTGGCATAGGGAGCGGGGCAGATCAGCCGCTTGGAACCGGCGTCGAGATGATCCTGCCCCAACGCGAGATTTCGCGTCTCGTTGCAGGCCACTGGAAGGCCACGATGCGCCTGAACATCAAAGCCGATCCAACCGCGGCACCCGTCGCCACCGCCACATTCAACTTCGATTTCACCGTCACCGACTACGACGCGATCTCGATCTACTTCCCCGGCTTCGACGGCATCGCACCGCTGGTCAACATGGACCTGCGCTACGACCCCATCCGCAAGGTGGTCGGCGGCTACAAGGAAGTGGACATGTGCCTGTACGACGGCGTGGGCTCGCAGAGCGAGTTCCTCGGTGTCACCGTGCGCGACAGCGGTCCACGACCACCACCAGGCCGTGACTACGCGGTCTGGCACGGGGATGGTGGCAGCGATGACACCCAGCGCCTCGACTACCAGGTCGGCCTGAAGTACGGCGGAAACCTGCTGGCCATGAAACACGGCGAGGAACAGCTGCTGCGCGGCATCGACAGCGCGCAGCTGCGGCTGGTGATGCTGCCAGGCATCAGCCAGCCCGTGTACTGCGTGCTCACGCCGCTGGTACTGGAAACGCCGCCTACGCCCATCGCTAGCAAGCGGCCCGGTCTCTACGACGGCGAGCTGACGGTAGAGCTACGCGTTCCTACTGCCAAACCCTGATCCTCACGGAGCCTCATCATGAAGAAGCTGCTGTTCTGTCTGTTGCCGTTGAGCGCGCTGCTGGCCCCGCCGGCGGCACATGCCAACCTCTCCATTCATCCGATGCGCGCGGCCGTCGATACAAAACGCGGTACGCAGATCCGCGTCTACTCGCACTCCACCCAGCCGCAGTACGTGCAGGCGCGCCTGCTGCGCATCACGAATCCGGCGCAGGCTGGTGAGGAAGAGATCGAAGTCGAGGCGGCCGATGCCGCGGTTGCCATCACGCCTGGAAAGTTCGCCCTCAGTGGTGGTGGCAATCGCCTGATCCGGGTCATCCCGCTGCAGACGGTCGAGAAAGAGGTGGCCTACCGCGTCTACTTCGAGAGCGTCAGGGGCCCGGATGGAACGCTTCTCGAAGGCGACGAGCAGGCGGCGCAGGCCAACGTCGGGGTCAGCCTGGTCTGGGGCGCGTTGGTGAACGTGTTGCCCACCAACGGCAGTGTGGATCTACAACTGCAGGGCGACATCCTGCGCAACGTGGGGACCTTGCGGGTCGGCATTACAGGGTTGGCTGAGTGCAACGCCAACGGTGCCTGTACGTCCCACGACTTTGCCAGGAGCCTGTACCCCGACGCGGCGCTGAAGCTGCCGTTCCAGCCTCAACCGGACAGCACCGTGCAGCTGCACTACCGCCTGTCCAAGGACGGCTACCGCGAACACACAACCACCCTGGCGCCGAGCGCCTGAACGTTCTGGCCCTGCGTCATGTGCAGGGCCTCACTTTCGATGTCCTGTTAAGGAGAGAGAGCATGAACCACATCTATCGTCGTATCTGGAGTGCCGCCAAGCGTTGCTGGGTGGTGGGCAGTGAGTTGACCCGTCGCACCAAGGGACGTGCGCGCGCGGCGGCACGCAGCTCATCAGGGGCGCTCGCATTGCTTTGCCTGGCGACGACGAGCGTGGCAGCCACTGAACACGGCGCGGCGCTGGAGGCAGAGGAACTGCAGCAGCGCTGGGCAGATTCCGAACTGTTCCACAACGCCTGGCAAATGATGCTGCCGATGGGGAACCCAGCCCGCTCCAATGTCGCGTCGTCTGGCGGAATGGCGCCCCAGGGCATCGTCTATCAGCTCGCCATGGTGAGTGACACCGTATACAGCGACCTGCGCATGATGGGTAACCGGACCATTGGCCTGGGCTCCCGAACCATCGTCGAAGGCAACCAGTCGGCAGCCTATGGCAACGGTATCCGCCTGTATGGCAACAACAGCGTTGCGATGGGGGACGCTGTGACCGTGGACACTTCACACGGTACTGCCGTTGGCGCGCTCTCGCGGGCGTCAGGTGGTTATGGCGCCACCGCGTTTGGCAACGACGCGCATGCCAACGGCGGCAACAACATTGCGGTCGGCAGTGGTTCGCGCGCAAACACCGGCAGCGGCAAGGGCGCGATTGCGGTGGGGGCTGATGCCTTCGCCGGAACATCGGGCTATTCAGGTGCCATCGCGATGGGCAACCAGGCGCGTGCGTCCTACAACGCATTGGCCCTTGGTTATCAGGCCAGTGCGACCAGTTCAGGCGCGGTGGCGATCGGTGCAGGTTCGGTTGGCAATGAGTCCAACGCTGTCTCGGTGGGTAGCAGCAGCATCAAGCGACGCGTGGTGAACGTGCAGGATGCTCGATTGACCGGCTCCAGTTCCGATGCCGTCACCGGCAGTCAGCTGTACTGGGCCAAGCAGGACACCAGCAGGGCGCAGACTGCGGCAGACACGGCCAAGGCAAACGCAAGCACGGCGCAGAGCACGGCGAACACGGCCAAGAGCACGGCTGAGAACGCGATGTCCGCAGCCAACGCGGCAGGCTACCTGACCGCCAGTGGCTCGACCGTGACCTCCTCGCAGCGCGCCCAGGCATCGGGAACGGGTGCGCTTGCCTCAGGCCTGAACGCGCTTGCCAGTGGCTCGGGCGCGAGCGCGCATGGATACAACGCCAAGGCCAATGCAATCGGCTCGATTGCCATCGGCTCCGGCGCGAAGATCGAGGCGACCTCCTCCAACTACGGCATCGCGATCGGCGCATCGGCGAGCACCGGCCCGACCGCGTACCAGATTGCGATCGGCTACCAGGCATCTGCTGCAGGGGGGGCGAGCTCCATGGCGCTCGGTGCATCCACCAAGGCCAATCATTCGCGTTCGGTGGCTCTGGGTGTGCTTTCGGTTACTACCGCGAATGATCAGGTATCGATCGGTAGTGACTCTGTGAAGCGGACGATCAGCGGGATGAAGGATGGGGTGCTGAGCGCCACCAGTACCGAGGGCGTCACTGGCAAGCAGCTGTTTGACACCAATGTCCAGGTGGGCGAGGTGGACCGCACGGCGAAGGCGGCGCAGACGGCAGCCGATACGGCAAAGGATGAAGCCAGCAAGGCGTTGACCGCAACGACGGTACTGGGTGGCCTTGTGGGGCAAGTGTCTGCCACAGGCAATGTCCGCCTGGGTGAGAAGAACAGCGGCACGGTGCTGGATGTGCGCAATAGCGCGAATGCGAACCGTAAGCTGACCGGCGTGGCCGATGGCTTGGTCAGCGCCAGCAGCTACGAGGCCGTCAACGGTAGGCAGCTCAGTGCCACCAATGACAAGGTGACCACGGTGGAGGGCGTGGCCAGGTCTGCGGGCGAAGACGCTTCCGTGGCGAAGATGGATGCGGCCAATGCGTTGGACGCAACAGTGGCGCTGGGCGGGCTGGTAGCGCAGGTGTCCGCGTCTGGCAATATGCGCCTTGGTGAGAAGAACAGCGGTACGACGTTGGACGTGCGCAACAGCGCCAATGCCAACCGGAAGATCAGCGGGGTGGCGGATGGGCTGTTGAGCGCCAGCAGTGCCGAAGCTGTGTCTGGGAAGCAGCTGTATTCAACCAATTCGCGCGTCTCAGAACTTGAGGGCGTCGCGCAGTTCGTAAGTATCGGATCAGCCCCCTTCAGTGAGCGTGCACAAGCCGGTGTGGCAGGTGTCGCGGTCGGAAATTCTGCCAAGACAGGGCTGGATGGAGGAACCGCGATAGGCACGTTTGCGGAGGCGATGGCGAAGAACTCCACCTCAATTGGTCGTGGGGCAGCCGTTTCTGAGGATTCGGAGAATGGATTCGCAATGGGAGCAGGTGCCCAGGTCGGCGGAGGCGCTGGCGGTGCGTATGGAGGCGTGGCGATTGGTGCTAGTGCAAGCGTTGAAGGCGGAGCTCAGGGCTCGCTGGCACTTGGAAATGGCTCACTAGCAGACGAAGAAGGAGTTGCATCATTTGGCGGTGTTGGCATGCAGCGCCGCCTTGTAAACATCGCCCGAGGCACCGCCGACCACAATGCCACCACCGTCTCCCAGCTCAAGGACTCCCTCACCACCCTCGGTGGCGGCGCAGGCATGGATGCCAGCGGCAACATCATCGCTCCTACTTTTTCAGTGCAGAGCGGCACGCAGAACACCGTCGAGGATGCGCTGATGGCACTCGATGGCGCCGTCATCACTGCAGGCCGCCGCGCGGACAAGGTGGAAGGCCAGCTGAGTTTGATCTTTCAGGATTCACCTTCGGCTCGTGCCGACGGTGTGAACCAGATCTCGCTGAATGGCGTGAATGGCATGGTGCTGACCAATCTGGCTGACGGTCGAGTGGCGCCAGGAAGCCGTGATGCCGTAACGGGCAGTCAGTTGTACGCCGCCGAGCAGAAGATTTCGCAGAATCGGAATGATCTGGAGACGATGCGCAAGGAGCGAGAGGTGGGCGCGCAGACAATGCGTGGATTGGATGCGAGCGTCATCGACTACGGTGGTGCGCGTTTGACTGGCGTGGCCGGGGCGAGGCTGTCGGCTGATAGCTCGGATGTTGTGCGCGGTAGTCAGCTCTATGAGACCAACAGCCGGGTTTCGGCCATGGAAGGAATCAGCCAGTACGTTAGTGTGGGTACGGCTCCTGAGCATGGCAGTGCTCAGGCTGGTCCGGTTGGTCTCGCCATTGGAAACTTGGCAAAGACGGGCATTGAGGGTGGCACGGCAATTGGAACGTTCGCCGAGGCAATGGGCAAAAACTCAATTGCCATCGGACGGGCGTCCACTGTCTACCAAGGCTCAGAGTCCAGCTTTGCTGTCGGAACTGGAGCTGAGGTTGGTAGGGCCGGCGAGCCTGGTGCAATCGGAGCCATAGCGTTTGGTGCTGGTTCGAGAGTCGAACCCGGGGCCCATGGTTCTATAGCGCTCGGAACCAGCTCTTATGCAGCCGAGGCGGGGGTTGCGTCATTTGGCGGTGTTGGCATCAAGCGCCGCCTCGTAAACATCGCCAACGGTACCGCAAACCACAACGCCGCCACCGTCGGCCAGCTGCGCGGCGCACTGTCCGCACTCGGCAGCGAAGTCGATGCCAACGGCAACATCGTTGGCCCCAGCTTCAACGTGCAGGGCCAGTCCCAATCCACCCTCAACGGCGCATTGGAAGCGCTCGATGGCGCAGTCGTCAGCACCACCTCGCGCGTAAACCACGTCGAATCCCAGCTCCGTTCCGTGTTCCAGGACACCCCCTCGGTCCGCGCAGACGGCACCTACCAGCTCACCCTGGCCGGCGAGAACGGTATGGTCATCTCCAACGTGGCCAACGGTCTGATCGCGGCCGGCAGCCGCGATGCGGTCAATGGCGGCCAGCTGCATTCGATGCAGCAGCAGCTCAATGGCCGCATGGATGGGCTGGAGCAGCGCATCGACGGTCAACCGCAGTCCCGCGCCATCGCGGCAGTGTCCACGGCTTCGCCATCCACCGAAGAGATCGCGCCGACGCCGGAGACCGGCGGCTTGCCGCAGGTCGCCTCGGCCGGCGAAGGCGACAAGCCGGCCCCGCAGCCAAAGTCGAAGCAGGACGACACGCCCAAGCCACAGGTCGACACCGCCGATCTGGAAAAGATGCTGGCGCGTGCCAACGAGTACACCGATGGTGCGATCAGCACCTTCGAACGTCGCCTGGACAAGATGGACAAGCGCTTCAACCGCATGGCGGCAATGAGCAGCGCGCAGAGTGCGATGGCGATGAACACCGCCGGTCTGGCCACCTACAACCGCCTGGGTGCGGGCGTGGGTTACAGCGAGGGTGAGTCGGCGATGGCAGTGGGCTACCAGCGCGTGCTCAACGAGAAGGGCTCGGCCACTTTCAGTCTCAATGGTGCGTTCACCAACAGTGGCGAACGCAGCATGGGCGTCGGCGTGGGCATCGGCTGGTAAGCGATGACGCTCCGGCGTGACGCGCGTATTCCGCCCCGCCGCGCCGGGGCCCTTGCCGAGGAAATGGCCATGTACCGTTGGGTAAGCCGATTCATCAGCTATCGCACGTTCTATCTGTGGCGGGCGCGGTATTACTACTACACCCGCAACCTGGATCGCTGGGTGCTGTTCACCCTGCTGTGCCTGTCAGGCATCGTGCTGGTGCTCTGGTACCACTGGCGGTTGACGAGCGTGCCGCCGCCGCGGGTGCATCCAGAGGCGGCCGCGCTGCGCGTGGAGAACATCACCCAGGAAGCGATCCATCGCATCGTGCTGGTCCGCCATGGTGGCCCGACGCCGGGCGAGCCGTTCACCACGCCGGAAGACGTCCGCGCCGGTACGCTGCGCACGCTGCGGGTGCGGCAGTTGCTGGACAGTGCGATGGTGTGGCAGCTGAAAGCCCATATGCTGGCCGACATGGCGGCGTACATCGATGCCACGGACAGCTGCTTCCCCTTCCCGTGCTGGCTGGTCAGCCATCGGCTGGAGCTCATGCGTGCGGCGGAGGCGGAGAACGCGGCCATCAACCGCGCGCTCGAGCCGGTGCTGGAGATCCCGTTGGACAGGATGCCCAACCTCGACGGCGGCGAGCGTGCGCGTCTGCAGACGGCATGGTCGGATCCGTTCGGCGATGTCTACAACCAGACCTGGCTGCTGGGGGACCTGCAGAACATGCACGCGCGCATGATGGTGGCGTACCCGCAGCGCGCGGGTGCGCCGTGGCTGGCGCGCCTGCTGTCCGGCGACGCGGAGGAACCGTACCGGGGCTGGTAGACCGGCAGGGCGTGTGCAGCGCCGGGCCATGCCCGGCCGCGCTTGGGTCAGACATCCGGAGGGCTGAGGCACCGTGCGGACCAACGGTCCGCACCCTCCAGAACCGGCGCAGCCGTTACCCGCCGATGTACGCGGTGATCTCCGCCTCGGCCAGCATCTGCCGCAGCTGCGATACCGACGCACGCCGCATTGGCTTCTCGTCCACCGGCGACAGCGGCGCCTGTCGCAGCGCGTCGTAGGGCAGCACCGCCAGGTCGAAGGTCAGCTCCTCGGCACTGAACACCCACACCGGCACGTCCAGGCTCCGTTCGCGGTCCATCCGCAGCCGGCGCGTCCGCGATTCGGCGGGGATGCCGTGCTCGTCGAGGAAGCGGTGCACGGCTTCCGGGTCGTCGCTGTGCAGGTGCAGCTGCACGGGACTGTTGGCGTCGGCGGTGCCATCCAGCACCGGGCCAGCCAGGCGCGGCGCGAACCCGTGCAGGAACTCCAGCGCCCGCATCGCGGCCTCGCGGCGACGCTGCAGTTCGTTGCCGTGCTGGGGGCCGGCGAACAGCCGCTGGTATTCGCGCAGGGCGTCTTCGATCTCGGTGTTGCGGGGCAGGGAGGCATCGTCGTGGATGCCGAGCCGGCTGGCGGCCTTCAACTTGGCCTGGTGGTAGTCGCGGATGCCGCCTTCGGCCATCAGGCGGGCGGCTTCGTGGGCGAGGCGGTGGCGCCGCTCGCGGGTCTGGCTGGCAGCATGCTGACGGGCGCGATGCATGCGATGACTCCTGTTGCGACCTGACGACAGACTAGCGCACGGATGTGACATCCGCGTGGGTATGGCGGATGCAACCGCTCTGGTAGGTGCCGACCTTGGTCGGCACGGGGCGCCAACCAAGGTTGGCCTCTACCGGAGCAGCATCGGTGCCAACTTACCGTTGGCACCCACCAAACCGTTACTCAGAAGATATCGAACGCGGCGGCGTCGGCCTGCGGCGTATTGAGGTTCAGGTCGTAGTCGGTCAGACGGTCCATGTCTTCCACCTTCACCCACTCGGTCGCGCCGTTGAGGGTGGCCTGGACCATGCCGCTGGGCGGCTCGTTCTGCGCGATCGGGGTGTCCTTCAGCGCGGTGCGCATGTAGTCGATCCAGATCGGCAGGGCCGCCTTGCCGCCGTACTCGCGGTAGCCCAGCGAGCGGAAGTCGTCGCGGCCCACCCACACGGTGGTCACGTACGGGCCGCCGAAGCCGGAGAACCAGGCGTCGCGGTGGTCGTTGGTGGAGCCGGTCTTGCCGCCCACGTCCTCGCGGCCGAGCACCTTGGCCTGCACGCCGGTGCCGCGCTGGACCACGTCGCGCATCATCGACACCAGCTGGTAGGCGGTACGGGCGTCGATCGCGCGCGGGGCGGTACGGGCATCGGGGTTGGCCGGCGCGGCCGGGGTTTCGGTCTTGGCTTCGGCCTTGGCCGCAGCGGCCGGGTCCACCTTCGGGGCCGGGGCGCCGAAGTTGAAGCCGTCCACCACCTGGTTGACCGGCTGGTCGCTGCTGCCGGCGCAGTCGCGGCAGGCCAGCGCCGGGTTTTCCTTGAACACCAGGTTGCCGTCGCGGTCATTGACCTGGTCGATCAGCCAGGTATCCACGCGCGAGCCGCCATTGGCGAACACCGCGTAGCCACGGGCCACCGACAGCGGGGTCAGCGAGGCGGTACCCAGCGACATCGACAGGTTCGGCGGCAGCTCCGATTCGGCAAAGCCAAACTCGCTGATGTACTTGCGCGCGTAGTCCACGCCCATGCCGTCGAGCAGGCGCACCGAAACCAGGTTGCGCGACTGCACCAGCGCCTCGCGCAGGCGCATCGGGCCGCGGAAGCCGCCGCCGTCGTTCTGCGGGGCCCAGGTCTTGCCGCGGCGGTCGCGGAACACGACGGGGGCGTCGAGCACGATCGAGGCCGGGTTGTAGCCCTTGTCGAAGGCGGCCGCGTACACGAACGGCTTGAAGCTCGAACCCGGCTGGCGGCGCGCCTGGGTGGCGCGGTTGAACTTGTTGCCGGAGAAGCTGAATCCGCCCACCAGCGCTTTCAGCGCACCGCTGTGGGCATCCAGCGAGACCAGCGCGGACTGGCCGCGCGGGATCTGGTCCAGCAGCCACTCGCCCTCCTTGGCCCCGGCGCGCACGCGCACGATGTCACCGCGCTGCACCAGCTTGCCCGGGGTCTTGTTGGTCCACTTGGCGGCACCGGCCGGCAGCACGATCTCGGTGCGGTTGGCTAGCACCACCGTAGCGCTGCCATCGGCGCCGGTACTGGCGACGATCGCCGGCAGCAGGCCGGCCTGGCCGTACATGCCGCGCAGGTGCTCGGCCAGGGCGGCGGCATCGTCGCCGGCGCCCAGCTGCACCTGCTTTTCCACGCCGTGCCAGCCGTGGCGGTGGTCATACAGCAGCAGGCCATCGCGCACGGCCAGGTTGGCCGCGGTCTGCAGGGTGGAATCGATCGTGGTGGTGACGTGGTAACCCTTGTTGACCACGTCGCCGCCGAAGCGGGCGATCATCTCCTGGCGCACCAGCTCGGCCACGTACGGGGCATCGACCTGCACCGGCGGCTCATGCGCGGTGGCGTGCATCGGCACGGCCTTAGCCGCATCGGCCTCGGCCTGGCTGACGAACTTCAGGTCGGCCATGCGCTGCAGCACGTAGTTGTCACGGCGCTGGCGGGCACGTTCCGGGTTGGAGATCGGATTGCCCGACGAGGGGAACTTGGGGATGCCGGCCAGCGAGGCCATCTCGTCCAGGTCCAGCTCGTTGAGCTTCTTGCCGTAGTAGAACTCGGCGGCGGCGGCCACGCCGTAGGCGCGGTTGCCGAAGAAACTCTTGTTCAGGTACAGCTCGAAGATCTCGTCCTTGCTCAGCTCGGACTCGATCTTGCGCGCCAGCAGGATCTCGGCCAGCTTGCGGGTGTAGCTGTACTCGGAACTGAGGAAGAACTGGCGGGCAACCTGCTGGGTGATGGTGGACCCGCCCGGCACGCGCTTGTCGTTGGTGGTGGCCAGCAGCCATACCGCGCGGCCGATGCCCATGTAGTCCACGCCGCCGTGCTCGTAGAAGCGGGCGTCCTCGGTGGCCAGGAAGGCCTGCTTCAGCTTCTCCGGCACGTCCTTCATGGTGATCGGGGTACGCCGGGTCTCGCCGAACACCGCCATCAGCTTGCCGTCGGCAGCATAGACGTACATCGGCTCCTGCATTTCCACGTCGCGCAGGGTCTGCACGTCGGGAAGCTTGGAGGAAACGGCATAGTACAGACCGCCCACGGCGGCCGCGCCGATCAGCGCCAGGACCAGGACAATCAGGAAGATCCAGCGCAGCCAGCGGCGGAGTCGAGTCATCGGGTTCAGATTCCGATTGCGAATTTCGTGGTCGCAGAGTATAGATTACGCAAGGTGGCGGCTGGGGTCGGCACCGGGGAGCGCAAGGGGAACAGTCAGGGGCTGCATGGTGAATCCGTGAAGGAATTCACAGCAGGGCCGTTGCCATTTGCTAAGAATACGTTATTAATGCTTGGGCGCAGGTCTTGCGTCCAAGTGCCCGTCGGCAGGGGAGAAACCGTGGGGCTCATCCCAAAAAGTCAGTCGCCGCTCGTAGGCGTCGACATCAGTTCGACTGCGGTAAAGCTTTTGCAGCTGTCCCGCAGCGGCAATCGTTTCCGCGTGGAACATTACGCTGTGGAACCTCTTCCGCCGAATGCGGTGGTGGAGAAGAACATCGTCGAAGTAGAGGCCGTGGGTGAGGCCATCCGCCGGGCGATGAACCGTTCAGGCAGCAAGGCCAAGCTGGCCGCTGCCGCCGTCGCGGGGTCGGCGGTGATCACCAAGGTGATCCCGATGCCGGCCGACCTCGACGAAAACGACATGGAAGCCCAGATCGAGCTGGAAGCGGTCAACTACATTCCCTATCCGATCGAGGAAGTGAACCTGGACTTCGAGGTGATCGGGTCGATCCCGAACAACCCGGAGATGGTCCAGGTGCTGCTGGCGGCCTCGCGTTCGGAGAATGTCGAGCTGCGCCAGTCCGCGCTGGAACTGGGCGGACTGCAGGCCAAGGTGATGGACGTGGAGGCCTTCGCGGTCGAGAACGCCTACGCCCTGGTCGCCAGCGAACTGCCGGTGTCCATCGACGGCGTGGTCGCGCTGGTCGACATCGGCGCCACCATGACCACCCTCAATGTCCTGCGCGGCGGCCGTAGCCTCTACAGCCGCGAGCAGGTGTTCGGTGGCAAGCAGCTGACCGACGAGATCATGCGCCGCTACGGGCTGAGCTACGAGGAAGCCGGGCTGGCCAAGCGCCAGGGCGGCCTGCCGGAAAGCTACGAGATGGAAGTGCTGGAGCCGTTCAAGGAAGCCACGGTCCAGCAGATCAGCCGCCTGCTGCAGTTCTTCTATGCAGGCAGCGAATTCAACCGCGTCGATCACATCGTGCTGGCCGGCGGCTGCGCCGTGCTCGGTGGCCTGCCGGAGATGGTCGAGGAACAGCTGGGCGTGCCGACCGTGGTCGCCAACCCGCTGGCGCAGATGACCCTGGGGCCGAAGGTGAACGCCCATGCGTTGGCCCAGGATGCCCCCGCGCTGATGATCGCGACCGGTCTGGCGCTGAGGAGCTTCGACTGATGGCACGCATCAATCTATTGCCCTGGCGCGCCGAGCGGCGCAAGCAACGCCAGCGCGAGTTCTACGCGATGCTGGGCATGGCCGCCGTCGGTGGCCTGCTGCTGTCGCTGATGATCTGGTTCTACTACGACCGTCAGGTGAGCGGCCAGATGGACCGCAATGCCTATCTGGAAGCCGAGATCGAGAAGGTCAAGGAACAGAACAAGGAGATCGACCGCCTCGACGCGCAGAAGGAACGCCTGCTGGCGCGCAAGAAGGTGATCGAGGAGCTGCAGGCCAAGCGCTCGCAGATGGTCCACCTGTTCGACGCGCTGGTGCGCACCATTCCCGATGGCGTGGTGCTGACCGCGCTGAAGCAGGAAGGTGACGTGCTGACGCTGGAAGGCCGCACCCAGTCCAACGCCCGCGTTTCGGCCTACATGCGCAACCTGGAGACCTCCGGCTGGATGACCAATCCGGAGCTGTCGATCATCGAAGCGCGTGACCCGGAGAAGGACAAGGACGGCAAGGCCGGCCCGCTGGCCGACATCAAGGCGCTGCCATACGTGTTCGTGGTCAAGGTGAAACTGCCGGCACAGAGCGAAGAGGTGTCGGCGACGCCGGGCCTGAACGCCGATGGCTCGGTGGCGACGGCGGCCCCGGCACCGGTGGCACCGCTGGCGGCAGGCCCGGATGCCGCAACGCCTGCGGCACCGGCGGCGGGACAGCCGGCAGCACCTGCTGCGCCCGCTGCACCGTCGGCCGCTCCGGCCCCGGCACCTGCCCCGAAGCCTGAGGGCAGCCGCCTGGCGCAGCCGCCGCAGGCCTTCAATGCGCTGCTGCAGGGGGATCGCGTATGAGCCAGAAGATCGACATCAAGAACCTGGATTTCAATGACATCGGCAACTGGCCGCAGAAGGCCAAGATCGTCTTCTGCTCGTTGCTGGCGCTGGTCATCATGTTCGTGGCGTGGATGCTGCTGATCAGCGGCAAGCGTGAGGAGCTGGCCGGCCTGGAATCGAAGGAAGTCGAGCTGCGCGCCGAATTCACCAAGCAGCAGGAGCGCGCGGTGAACCTGGGGCCGCTGAAGCAGCAGCTGGCGCAGATGGAGCAGGTCCTGCAGCAGATGCTGCGGCAGCTGCCGAGCAAGACCGAAATGCCCGACCTGATCATCGACATCTCGCAGACCGCGCTGTCCAGCGGCCTGACCAACGAGCTGTTCGAGCCGGAACAGGAGCAGATCAAGGAGTTCTACGCCGAGAAGCCGATCAAGCTGCGCATGGTGGGCAGTTACCACCAGTTCGGCGCGTTCGTCAGCGGCGTGGCCTCGCTGCCGCGGGTGGTGATCCTGACCATGCACGACATCAACCTCAAGCCCAAGGAAAAGACCGGCGGCAACGTCCGCAGCGGTGCACTGGAACTGTCCGGTACGGTCAAGACCTATCGCTACCTGGACGAAACCGAAGTGCAGGCGCAGCAGACGGCCGACGCTGGCAAGGAGGGCAAGAAGTGATGCGCGCGCAGACCGTACGTGGTGCGATGGTGCTGGCCGTGCTGCTGCTGGCCGGTTGTGGCCGTGGCGTGACCAGCACGCCCGGCGATGCACCGAACCTTGAAAAGTGGGTGGAAGGCGAGCGTGCGCGACCGGCGCAACCGCTGGAGCCGCTGCCGGTGATGCAGCAGTTCGAGACCTTCGAATACTCCGCGCAGGGCATGCGCGATCCGTTCACCGATGCCTGGACCAATCCGCAGCAGGGGAATGGCGGATTGCGGCCGGACCCAAACCGACGCAAGGAGCCGCTGGAAGGCTTCCCGCTGGATGCGCTGGACATGGTCGGTACCATCGGTACCGGCGCAGGTACCGTGGCGCTGGTGATGGGGCCGGACAAGGTCACCTACCGGGTTCGCCCGGGCGGTTACCTGGGGCAGAGCGACGGGCGGGTCACGGCGGTCTTCGAAGACCGCGTGGAGCTGATCGAACTGGTGCCGGATGGCGCGGGTGGCTGGCTGGAACGGCCGGCAACGCTCTCGCTCGAAGATCAATGATCGTTTACTGGGGATAGCACGATGACCTTTCACCAAGCCAAGGGGCTGCGTCCCATCCGGCGCTCTACCTTGAACCGTGTCAGCGCGCTGGGAGTCGCGCTGATGCTGGCCTGCGCTCCGGCGCTGGCCGCCGCACCGGCGGAAAAGCCGGCCGGCACCACCGTGGCACCGGCCGCTGCGCCGGCCGGCCTGTCGGTGGCCAAGATCGATTTCAAGCGTGGCGATGATGGCGCCGGGCGCCTGATCGTGCAGTTCGACGGGCAGGGCGCGATCCCTGACCTGCGCACGCAGGGCAACAGCGTGGTGGTCGACGTCGGCAATGCCCGGCTGCCGGCCAACCTGCAGAAGCCGATGAACGTCACCGACTTCGCCACGCCGGTGCAGCGCATCGACGCCAAGCCGTCGGGCGCCGGCACCCAGCTGGTGCTGAGCACCGGCGGCGCGGTGGAGTCGCTGGCCTACCAGAGCGGCAACGAATACGTGGTCGAGATCAGCCCGCGCCAGGCCCAGGCCGCCGTGGGTGCGGTCACCGCCGGCAGCGTTACCCAGGCGGCCAAGGCCGTCGGCCAGCGCGGCTTCACCGGCAAGCCGGTGACCTTCAACTTCCAGGACGTGCCGGTGCGCACCGTGCTGCAGTTGATCGCCGAGGAGTCCAACCTGAACGTGGTGGCGTCCGACTCGGTGCAGGGCAACGTGACCCTGCGCCTGGTCAATGTGCCGTGGGACCAGGCGCTGGACATCGTCCTGCGCGCCAAGGGCCTGGACAAGCGTCGCGACGGCAGCGTGATCTGGGTGGCGCCGCAGGCCGAACTGGCCAAGTTCGAGCAGGAAAAGGAAGACGCGCGCATCGCCATCGAGAACCGCGAAGACCTGCAGACCGACTACATCCAGATCAACTACCACAGCGCCACGCAGATCTTCAAAGCGCTGACCGAGGCCAAGGGCATCGGTGGTAGCGGCGGTGGTGGCAGTGGCGGTGGTGCGGGCAGCACGTCGCAGGAAGACAGTGGCTTCCTGTCCTCGCGTGGTCGCATCGTGGCCGACGAGCGCACCAACACGCTGATGATCAGCGACATCCCGAAGAAGATCGCGCGCATGCGCGAGCTGATCAACGTGATCGACCGCCCGGTTGACCAGGTGCTGATCGAAAGCCGCATCGTCATCGCGACCGACACCTTCGCCCGCGAGCTGGGCGCCAAGTTCGGTGTCAGCGGCAGCCGCGACAACGTGTACTTCAGTGGCAGCCTGGATGCCAATGCCGAGACCCGCAAGTCGCAGGTCGCAACCGACCTGGCCAACGCCAAGGCCGAGCGCGACTGGGAAGCCGGTGGCCGGGTCGGCCCGCCGCCGGTGAAGTCCGGCTCGGCGATCACCCGTGGCCTGAACTGGAACCTGCCGGTGGCGGCCGCCAGCAACCCGGGTTCGCTGGCGCTGTCGATCCTCAATGCCGGTTACCTGCTGGACGTGGAGCTGTCGGCCATGCAGCAGGAGTCGCGAGGCGAGGTGATCTCCAACCCGCGCGTGGTCACTACCAACCAGCGCGAAGCGATGATCAAGCAGGGCAAGGAAATCGGCTACGTCACCATCAGTGGCGGTACCGCAGGCGGCGTCGCAACGCCGAACGTGCAGTTCAAGGAAGTGGTGCTGGAGCTGAAGGTCACCCCGACCATCACCAACGACAACCGCGTGTTCCTCAACATGCAGGTGAAGAAGGACGAAGTCGACCAGCTGATCCAGCTGGAAGGCTACGGCACCGTGCCGTCGATCAACCGCCGCGAAGTCAACACCGCGGTACTGGTCGAGGATGGGCAAACCGTGGTGATCGGTGGCGTCTACGAGTTCACCGATCGCAACAGCATCAGCAAGGTGCCGTTCCTGGGCGACGTGCCGTTCCTGGGCAACCTGTTCAAGAAGCGCGGCCGCAACAAGGACAAGGCCGAACTGCTGGTGTTCGTCACCCCGAAGGTGCTGCGCGTGGCCAAGCAGAACTGAGCCCGCGCCTCCCGCGAAACGATGAAGGGCCGCCATGCGCGGCCCTTCTTCGTTTCCACAAGTAGCAACTGTCTTGTCAGGGGCAGCCGAGGGCCACCTCGGCGTCCCGCTTACGGGCGTTTAGGATCACCAGCATTTTGCGCATGACCGCCACGAGCGCCACCTTGCTCGCTTTGCCCTTGGCCTTCAGGCCAGCGTAA